>JBEKCT010000022.1:0-32428 GCA_050014715.1 Anaerolineales bacterium
GTGGTTTCTGAAATGACCTCGAGCTTACTTTATCCGGATTCAGTTGGTAAGGTTCAAAAATATTACTTTTTTTAGCTACTTTTTATGGTTCGACCACTGATTGCACAAAACTTAGGCTAGGACACTAAATCATGTTAAAAGACCCCTTCGGACGCGTCATAAATTACTTGCGAATATCGCTTACCGACCGCTGCAACATGCGCTGTGTCTACTGTATGCCGGAAACCGGCACAGGTTGGACGTCATCTTCTGACCTGTTGAGCGAAGATCAAATTGTCCAGATTGCCGAGAAAGCTGTAAGTCTTGGTATTAAAAAAATTCGCCTTACCGGTGGAGAGCCGCTAGTCCGACCGGGCATCCTGACCTTGGTACGCCGCATCGCCGGTATCCAGGGCATTCAAGATCTCAGCCTGACGACCAACGCGCTCTTGCTCGAAAATATGGCGGCACCCCTGGCTGAAGCCGGGCTCAAAAGAGTCAATATCAGCCTCGATTCGTTGGACAAGGACAAATTCAAGCGGATCACCCGAAAAGGGGATTTTGAGCACGTTTGGAAGGGTATCCTGGCTGCCGAACGCGCCGGGCTTTCACCTATCAAATTAAATGCCGTAATCGTGCGCGGACTTAACTCTGACGAGTTGGCCGCCCTGGCCAGTTTATCGATTGATCATCCCTGGCATGTGCGTTTCATTGAAATTATGCCGATTGGCAATACCCAGGAATGGGGCTATGGGTTTCCTGCTCCCGATACCCGTTACTTTTCCGTGCAGGAGATGCGGTCCTCCCTTGGAGCTTTCAACCTAGAACCAATTCCCGCTGCGACCCCCAGCGGAACCGCCCGTACTTACAGAATCCCAGGAGCTCCTGGCACGGTCGGCTTTATTTCTCCGCTTGGGGAGCACTTCTGCGAGAACTGCAATCGCTTGCGTCTGACAGCGGACGGGCGTTTACGTTCGTGCCTGGTGATCCCAACGGAAATCTCATTACGTGAGGCAATGCTGGCGGGAGAGCCGCTCGAAAAATATTTCTTTCAGGCCATTTCAAGCAAACCGACGCAGCATAACCTGCTAATCTCCGCACCGGCAGGTTCGCGACGTGGCATGAGTCAGATTGGAGGATGAAATGAATCAGGTTTCCGCCCTTTTCTTTGCAACCCTGCGTGACCGTGCAGGTGTAAAATCCGTGGAATTGCAGATTCCGCCAAAAACGAATATATTGCAGTTCAAATCCATCCTGACCAATAAATATCCAGCTCTAGCGGATATTATTGGCCATATGCTAGTGGCTGTTAACCACGAATATGTTTTTGATGACACTATCATTCCGGACCATGCGGAAATTGGATTATTTCCTCCGGTTTCAGGCGGCTAAATTTGAATGGACAATCCGACAGTTTTTCACATCACCGAAGACGAAATAGATTTAAATCGACTGCTTGAACAAATCACGCTCCATTCTACTGGCGCGGCAGCGATCTTTACTGGAATGGTTCGCGGAATTACCAACAGCGGCCAGGCGCACGAAACCACCTTGCTTGAATACGAAGCCTATAAGCCAATAGCAGCATTAAAGATGAAACAAATTGCGGATGAAATCCGTGCCCGCTGGGATACTATCGAAGGAATTGGCATAGTCCAGCGAATCGGACGGCTTTATCCGCGCACCCCAACTGTAGTAGTCGCCTGCACCGCAGCGCATCGCGACACGGGTGTTTTCGAAGCAGCCCGATTTGGCATTGATCGTTTGAAGGAAATCGTACCTGTCTGGAAAAAAGAAATTGGTCCTACAGGTGATGAATAGGTGGAAGGAAATTATATTCCAAAGCAGCTGGGGAATTATAAAATTTCCGATGAAAAAGCAACCAAAGCGAATTGACCGAAAGCCGGCAGCCATTTCCACCGTGGAGGTTAGTAGGCAATTTATAACGAGCGCGGCAATGCAGAGGCATTTTCCAATTGTGAAATAATCTGCATGGAAGAGCTTGGGCGAGCCGCACAGGAATGAGGTTATAAGAGAAGGTAGTCAAAGGAATCGGTCGTATTATTGTTATCAAAGGAACCGCATGACCTTATTTAGATGACCATGAATGGAAAGACATGGTAAGATTACGAGCTTGGAAGAATATTTATGGGCACATTTCGCCGGTCTTCAACCCAGAAACCGTTGCAGCAGAACTTGAAATGATCGTGCGGGACGTCAGCAAATTGGAAATCGGCCAGCGCCTGGCTTTGAGCCATAAAACGATCGCTC
Organism: Anaerolineales bacterium; assembly: GCA_050014715.1. Lineage (GTDB taxonomy): Bacteria > Chloroflexota > Anaerolineae > Anaerolineales > Villigracilaceae > UBA877. Next base: position 2,251 of record JBEKCT010000022.1, read on the forward strand.
GCCATTGCGAACGAATTATGAAGAAAATGAACCTGCATTCCCGTATAGAATTGGTCAAGTTTGCAAACCATACCGGGCAGGTACAACTTTAATGAAGTATTTATGTCTTATTGCTTCAATAGTCTTAAAAACAAGCAAGGGAAGTTCCACGCTTAGCGGTTCATATTTATTGGAGGTACTAGATGCAATCGGCTTCGAAAAATCGTAAACGAGGCAGTTTGAAATTCATCATTGGCGGGGGGGTAATTTTAGTTGCCATTGTTTATTTAATTTTCTCTTCGACCCAGGCCAGCGCGGAATACTTCGTGACAGTCGATGAGCTTAAAGCCAAGGGTCCAGCAGCCATTGGACAAAACTTGCGCGTCTCAGGAGCGGTGATCGGCTCAACAATCCAGTACAACCCGAGAGCCATGACCCTCAGTTTCGAAGTTGCCCAGGTTCCAGGTGACAATGCCACCGTTGAAGCAGAAGGTGGCCTGGCAGCCGTTCTTCACGCCGCGGTCAGCGACCCGAAAAGAACGCGCTTGTCAGTAAGTTACAATGGTCCAAGGCCGGACCTGCTTAATAACGAGGCCCAGGCCATCATGACAGGACACCTCAACCCGGATGGGATTTTTTATGCTGATGAATTGCTATTGAAATGCCCCACCAAATATCAGGAAGCAGTGCCCAGCCAGGTAGTCAAAGGAAACTAAAACCTTGCCTTGATGGGAAATCCAGTAATGAGATATAAATCTGGCAATGTTGGGCATGTGAAGCCCCACAAACAATCCCAGATCATTACTTATGATTGGGCAATTCCCTATGAACCAAGACCTTATTAATAATATTCAAGGAGTCTGAGTGCTAGCGAATTTTGGTTTCGGAATCTTAGTGGTAACTTTTCTGCTGGCGTTGTTTGGAGCCGGTGCGGCTATTTTCGGTTATTTCAGAAAGAATGGCCGCTGGGTTGAAAGTGGACGGAGGGCTGTTCTGTTGACCTTTCCACTGGTTACCTTAGCCACACTGTCATTAATCTATTTGCTGGTTACCGGGCATTACGAGCTGCGCTATGTTTACTCCGTGACGAGCAATGACATGCCCCTTTATTTGAAAGTTACGGCTCTGTGGGGTGGGCAGGAGGGTTCGCTGCTTTTCTGGTCCTGGCTGATGTCGGCATTTGCATCTGCCGTCATGCTGCGCAGGTGGGATCGGGACCGCGAGTTTTTGCCCTGGGTGGCCGCTGTAACTGCAATTACGTTGGCCTTCTTCCTGTCGCTCAGCCTTTTCTTTGAGAATCCTTTCGTTAGTTGGTGGCAAACCTCAACAAGCCAGGTGGCATCTATGATTCGTCCGGCAGGCGCTTCTCCGCTGATCCCTACGGACGGTGCAGGCTTAAACCCTCTACTGCGCCACCCGGGCATGATAATCCATCCACCCATGCTCTACCTGGGATTCGTTTCATTTGTTATTCCGTTTTCATTTGCCATCGCCGCGCTTGTGACCGGTCGGATAGATGACCGTTGGATCCGCTTGACACGGCGCTGGACCTTATGGGGTTGGCTGTTCCTGACATGTGGGCTGGTGCTTGGGATGTGGTGGGCTTATGACGTGCTGGGCTGGGGAGGCTATTGGAGTTGGGACCCGGTTGAGATCGCCGCATTGATGCCATGGCTGGTGGCGACACCCTTCCTGCACACCGTTATGATCCAGGAAAAGCGCGGCATGTTCAAGCAATTAAACATGATCCTGATCATCTTGACTTACAATTTGGTGATCTTTGGAACATTTCTTACACGCTCTGGCGTGCTCTCCTCGGTGCATGCGTTCGCCGAAAGTGCCCTTGGACCGATGTTCTTTGTTTTCATCGGCATCACCTTGGTCGCTTCAGTCAGCTTATTAATCCGCCGGTGGAACGACCTGAAATCCGAAACAGCCTTTGCCTCCACCTCGATGTTTTCCCGCGAGGCGTTATTCCTGCTGGCAGCTTTGTTATTCGCAGGTATACTGATTGTCTGTTTTTGGGGGATTCTCTTTCCTCTGATTTCCGAAATATTCACCAATCAGCAGATAACCGTCGGGCCGCCGTTCTACAAACGGGCCGTGGGACCTTTGTTTGGCGCATTAATACTGCTAATGGGTATCGCGCCGCTCTCAGCCTGGACTTATGGTACGCTTAAGACTATCAGCCGGGCCGCCTGGAAGCCAGCCATCCCGGCATTCCTTGTTCCGATTGTTCTGGCTATTTTCGGTTATAAGAATGTCTTTGCTTTAATAGGCTTTACCTTGATCGCCTTTGTTATCTGTGTCACCCTGTACGAATTCGGGCGGGGTATCGTGGCACGCGGCCACAATTCTGCTGAAAACGTCATCATCGCCATTCGGCACCTGGTCGGTCGCAACCGCAGGCGCTATGGAGGATATATCATTCATCTTTCTATGGCGATGATGGGTCTGGCAATCATCGGGATCGAACTTTTCCAGACCACGACACAGCAAAGCCTGGTGATCGGCGAGTCCATGCAAATTGCCGGATACACCCTGCGATTTGACTCGCTTTCCCAGTTCCCTTATGTGGATGGCCGGACGGTTACCAGGGCAGTCATGAGCGTTTACAAAAATGGACAATATCTTGGCCAATTCTTCCCGCGTTACGATATGTTCCCCGATGACCAGCCTATGACCATTCCGGCTATCCGCAGCACCCTGTCGGACGATCTGTACATCGTGCTGGTTGATTGGGAGGGTATTTCCGCCTCAGAGGCTCCCTTCAAGGTCTATGACAATCCACTGGTCAGCTGGCTGTGGTTGGGTAGTTTTGTATTCATCCTTGGCACCCTGGTTGCAGCCTGGCCAGATCGGGAGCTTTCTGTTGCTCCTGTGATTGTCCATTCTGCTTTTAAGTCCCGCGCGGCAGACTGACTTGATGGATGATATTTTTCGGAAGGATAGGTAAATGAAAAGGTTAGCCTGGATTTTTGGGATCCTGATGATCTTCCTGACTTTATCAACTTGGCAAGCTTATGCCCAGCAAATGACACCTTCGGACGATCAGGTCAATGCCATTGCTAGCCAGTTGTTCTGCCCGGTTTGCGAAAACACTCCGTTGGATGTCTGCCAAACGGAGGCCTGCCACCAATGGCGCGAATTGATTCGCCTAATGTTGACCCAAGGGAAGTCGGAAGCAGAGATCAAGCAATATTTTGTCGACCACTACGGTGCGCGTGTTCTTGCAGAACCGCCAGCTACCGGGTTGAACTGGTTAGTTTATATCATACCTCCAGCCGCCTTCCTGGTTGGCGTTTTCCTGCTTTACTTAGCCTTCCGTACATGGACCCAAAACCGAACAACCTTTCCAATTGAGGGTCCTGCCATCCAATCCGGAAGGAAAATCATCCCTGAGTCTGACTCTTCCCATGACGCTATCGTCACCTCAGACGAGAACGACGAATATGTCGCCCGGTTGGAAGAGGAACTGCGCAAGCAGAGTTGATATGGATCGGATGGATCAGGCCAGACAAACAACTTCCATTCCGGCGCCCCGGTCAATCCAATCGGTGGGTCGAATCCAGGCATTCATCGATCTTTTGCTCGCAGGAAAATAACCCATGGACTTGATAACCTGCTTCATCCTCCTTTTAATTGTGATTGCGCTGATTATTCTGTTCGTGGCTCGACCTCTGACCAGCAGCCGTCAGCCAGTCGTTGAGGGAAGCCAGGTTCTGTCTACTCTTCTTGCTGAATACGACCGGGTCTTGAATAGTTTAAAAGAATTGGATTTCGATAATAGCCTGGGAAAAATCCCGCCAGAAGTATATCCGGTGCAACGCGCCAATCTGGTGCAGCAAGGTGCTGAACTCTTGCGCAAGATCGACCAGCTCGCGCCTGTTTTGGAAGTGGTTCCAAGCCTCGCATCCACTCGTGAAGACCAGGTTGAAGCCATTCTAACCGCCCGACGCACCAAACAAGCAACAACTACCGTTACTAGTGATGACGAGGTTGAAAAACTCCTTGCCTGGCGCCGCAAAACTCGTTCGGATAAACCAAGCGTATTTTGCTCGCAATGTGGCAAGCCTCTATCAAATTCCGAAAACTATTGTCCGAATTGCGGTCATCCCATCCAATAATATTTCAGGATAAACCATGAAATTCCTTCATATTTTCGCCAGTTTTCTGCTAACCTTGACACTGGCAGCCTGTAATTTCTCCCTGGCGGAGGATATCACCCCCCCTCCTGGAGCTGAATTTACTCCCATTTCACCGCCCGTGCCAACCGCGGCGGAGATAGCCACCTCAACTGTCTCACCGGCCTCAAACGGGGATGCGGCGGGTTCTTTCACGCCAGAATCCACTGGAACGGCCTCGCCGGCAGGCAATGTAACTATCTCTGGCAAGGTTACCAATGGTTCCGGTGGGTCACTCCCCTCTGGTCTTACCGCCTCACTGCATGGCATTCTCAATCAACAGGAGACTCTAACTCTAAGTATGCCACTTAACCAGGATGGCTCATATACATTTCAAAATGTTGCCCTTACCAATGGTATGGAATTCCTTGTCGCGGTGCAATATGGCCCTGTAAGCTTCCTTTCGTCGGGAGGAACCTTCGACGGGAAGACAAGCCGCTATGACCAACCAATAACGATCTATGATTCCAGTTCTGATTTGACCGGCTTAAGCCTGGATCAGGTGCACATTCAGGCAATCTTCTCAACTGCTGGAAAGATTCAGCTGGACGAAATCTATGTCCTGACCAACCCAGGAAAGAAAGCGGTAACAGTTGCAACCGACGGCACCACTTTACCTTTTGCTACTGTACCTGCTGGAGCACTTCAGCCATCCATCAGCCTATCCCAAGGCAGTGCGCAGTTGCTGATGGCCGATACCGGATTCGCAATGCTTCCTGGAACCCAGCAATACGCCTTCGTGGTTTCGTACAGCCTGAACTATTCAAAAAATAAGGCTAGTATTTCCCAGCCGTTCATATTATCCCCAGCGTCGGTAACTGTGATCGTTCCGGTCGGTGTGAAAGTGTCCGGTGCAGGCTTAGCCGACCAGGGTGCCACTGATTTCCAGGGTAGCAGTTACCAGATCTACTCTTCCGGGCCTCTCGACGCCGGCGCTGCATTGGTGTTAACCTTCTCTGGCCGGCCGCTGACAACGACGACGGGTAGCAGTAGCCCGGTGAATAATCCATATCTGCTGGGCGCTATCGGTTTTGTGGGCCTGTTGCTTGTAGCGACCGGTGTCTTGCTCTTCCTGCGCGATCGCCGCAGAGCCATGGTGACTGAAAATGGGGGTACGATCAAACCAGAAACAATGGATGACGAAACTGCACAACTGGCGGATGCCATCCTGGCGCTGGATGACCGCTTTGCAGACAGAAAGATCGACCGTGAGACGTACCGGCAGCAGAGGGCTGAATTGAAAGAGAAATTAAAGAGTCGCCTGTGATCATCGAAGTCCGGAAACTGGTAAAACGTTTTGGCGCCAAACCTGTCTTGCGCGGGCTGGATTTTTCGGTTAACGAGGGAGACTTCGTAGCTCTGCTTGGCCCCAATGGCGCGGGCAAGACGACGTTCCTGCGCGTGCTCGCGTCTTTGGCGCGGCCTACACTGGGCAGCGTTAGCATTGCCGGTTTTCAGCTCCCATCCCAGGCATCCAATGTACGGCGCAATCTGGGTGTGGTCAGCCACCTGCCACTGGTATACGGTGATTTGACCGCGCAAGAAAACCTGCAGTTCTACGGAAAGATGTATTGTGTGCCAGGGTTGTACCAGCGTATCAAGGATGTGTTGGACCTGGTCGGGTTAGTTACCCGCCGCAATGATCTGGTACGGACATTCTCGCGCGGCATGCAACAACGCCTGGCCATCGGCCGGGCCGTCCTACATGATCCGGCTGTATTGCTCTTTGATGAGCCTTATACCGGGCTTGACCAGGAAGCCTGTGACATGTTAGACCAGATTCTGCGGAATGTGGCTGGGCGCGGCCGGACGATCGTTATGACCTCCCACGACTTGGGACGTGTCCAGGATCTGGCCTCGCGTTTCGATGTGCTGACCCACGGGATTATCGCTGCCTCAACCACGCCAATCGGTTTGGGCCGCCGGAACTTACTCGACTTTTATCGCCAGGCATTGGCAGGTTGAAATGCGTGTAACCACAAATATGCCTGCCATGCCCGCCAGCAAAAAAGAGCCTTCTCGATTGTCCGTTTATTTAAAAGCCATCCAGGCGGTGATCTGGAAGGACCTGGTGGCAGAAATGCGCAGCCGGGAATTGCTATCGGCCATGCTGGTCTTTGCTCTGCTAGTCATCCTGATTTTCAATTTTTCTCTTGAGCTGGACCTGTCGACCCGACGCGCCGTCACATCCGGAGTGCTGTGGGTGACGTTCGCTTTTGCTGGCACGCTTGGCCTGAACCGATCGATGGCGATAGAGAAAGATCGCGGTTGCCTGGATGGTTTGTTGCTGGCCCCGGTGGACCGAAGTGCCGTTTACTTCGGGAAAGCCATCAGCAACCTGGCCTTTATGCTGATCGTGGAAGCCATCATCCTGCCGGTTTACAGCCTGCTTTACAATACCAACCTTTTCAATCCAGGATTGATTGGTGTAACAATTCTTGGTTCGATCGGGTATGTTGCCGTGGGAACATTGCTTGCCGGCATGGCGGTCCAGACGCGCACACGTGATATACTGCTGCCCATTTTACTGTTCCCGGTTGCCATCCCGGTTCTACTGGCATCGGTGAAGGCCAGCGAAGGATTGCTGCAGGGACTCGCCAACACTGATATCATGCCCTGGGTAAACCTGCTGCTGGTCTACGACATAATCTTTATCGCGATTGCTTTCATGACCTTTGACAGCGTGGTGGAAGAATAGTCACTTTCCATTACGAAGGGTAATTATGAAATCTCAGTCCCCCACCTTGAAAATACTCACAGTCCTTTCTGTTCTGTTATTTCTGGCAGCCCTGGCGATGGTCTTCTTTTTCACTCCCTTGGAGGCGACCATGAACTATGTGCAAAAAGTGTTCTACTTCCACATCTCAAATGCCTGGGTGGGCATGCTCGGTTTCATGGTGGCAGCTGTGGCTGGCATCGCTTACCTGGTCAGCCACAACCGCAAGTGGGATAGCCTAGAAATGGCTGCCATCGAAATCAGTCTGGTCTTTTTCCTGATAGCCATAATGCTGGGTTCAATCTGGGCCAAGCCGGTCTGGAACACCTGGTGGACCTGGGATCCTCGCCTGACCACGGCTGCCATCGTTGAACTGATTTACCTGGCTTGTCTATTACTTCGTCAGGGCATTGACGACCCGGATCGACGTGCCCGCTTCTGCGCAGTCTATACCCTGGTCGGAAGCCTGAGCGTTCCAATTACGTTCCTGTCCATCCGATTATTTCGGACGATTCATCCGGTGGTGATTGGAAATGGTAGTGCCAATGGCCAAGGAAGTTTCGCCATGACCTCCCCTATGCTCGCCACCATGTTCTTTTGCCTGTTCTCCTTTTCGGTGATCTTTGCCACCCTGCTATGGCACCGGCTCCGCCTGGAAAACTTGATGGTAGCAATCGAAGAACGTCAGATGGAAGTACTTTAAGATCGGAGCGATTAATGTTGGATCCCACTATTTCAATCAAATACATGATTGCAGGATATGCTGTTGTGGTGGTGGTTCTCCCTGGCTACTTGGTCAGCTTGTTACTACGCTGGCGTGCGTTGAAACATAAACTCCAGGACTTGGAAGATGTGGCAGGGAAGAAGTAAACCTGGTTCCTGTTTTTAAAGTTAAAGTTCCGGTATCTAGATCAGACCTTTTTCCAACAGCTTTGTTACAACACTCTGATGGAATCTGGGATAAGAATAGGAATAATTGGTGCATAAAAACTTATTATATTATTTCTCCGCTTGAAAGATTACAGAATAAAATCAGCCTTTGGCTATCCTTAGTTTTAGTAGTCCAATCAGGAGCAACTGTCAAAGCGGACAATGTTCAGTTCATGAACAAGAGTTTAAATTGATTAAGCGAATTGAGATGTATTTATTCGATTGGTTGGCGGCGTGTAACATCCGGAGAAAATAAGATGGCGAGTGAGAAAGAAGAATGGCTTACCTTAAGCCAGGCTGCCGGGCTGCTCGGGGTGCATCCAAGTACAGTCCGTTTGTGGTCTGACAAGGGGCTTATCCCTGTGCATCGCACGCAGGGGAACCACCGGCGTTATATTCGTTCTGAGATCGAGCTGTGGTCCCAAACTGCTCATCGGGCAGGCGGCGTGCAACCGGAGAATATCGTCCAATTTGCTCTACGCAGGATCCGTTTTAAGGTCGGCAAGGGCCAATTGGAAGCAGAAGCATGGTATCAGCAATTAACGGAGGAGGCACGTGAGGAATACCGCAAGAGCGGACGATACCTCGTACAAGGTTTGGCCAGGTATCTATCTTCTAAAGAATTGAAGGTACTGGCAGAGGCTCATTCTCTGGGCTATGAATACGCCAGCCGCGGTCGCCGGTGCAATCTAAATAATGTAGAAGCCGCCCAAGCCTTCCTTTTCTTCCGCAATGCTTTGCTAGAATCGATGATTTCCATTTATAAGGAAGCCTGGGTCCCCTCAGGAGCCGCCTGGGGGGAAATGCTTACCAGGACACTAACTTTCACCGATCAGATCTTGCTGACGCTATTGGAAACTTATCGAACGCTCGCAGGCAGCCGTGCATAAACAAGGATTGCTTCAGATTTAAACTGTTGTCCAATGAAAATTGTAACTATTCTGGTAATGGCTTTTCTAATTGTCATCCCGCAAATATCTATATTGAGCACTTATTTGTTGTCAGTAACTTTAAAAGTCAAATAAAAATATCCATGTCAGGGCTGGAGATGTGATCTTCATCCCCGAAGGTGCACCACACTGGTATGTAAACAATGGCGATGAGGATTTTGAGTTTCTGTGCATTGTCCCTAACAAAAAAGATGCAATCAGGATGGTGGATGATAATGGCAGTTAAGAAAGCAGTTATCGCATCATGAAAGTAAGGTTATTTAAGAATTTTGACTTTGTGACGAAAAATGTAAGGACAAATTCATTGAGGTATCTTGAATAAAAGAATTGCCTTGGCTGAAAAGCCCAAGGCAATTCTTTTATAGCTCCTCGCCGAGGATTTGAACCTCGAACCTAGCGAATGAAGGTTCAAGTTCTACCGGAGGTAAATTCAACTAACACGATTGATAATTCCGAATAATTCTGATGCGATGTGGCATGTTTTCATGATTTGTAGTGTAATACCATTCAAGAGGACTCTTTATATATAATAGTTATACGGAAATTGTCACTAATCTTTAGATGGGTTGCCAAGAATCAGACAATTATTTTTAATAAGGAACTTTATGAAATACAACCATCTCGGAATCCCGACTACTTCTCACTTTGATGGAGAAATTGACTTACCTAACTTAAAAATGACGGTAAGCGATCACATGAATAACTTATTCGGTATTCAGTGGCAGCGGTATTGGCAAGACGCTCCATATCCAGACCTAGTAAAAACAATTCCTCACGTTGCTTTCGAAGTAGATGACCTCGAAGCCGCCATAGAGGGGCAAAAAATCATTATTCAACCCAACAGCCCTAGCGATGGTTTAGTGGTGGCCTTTATCGAAGTTAATGGCGCACCTATTGAGCTAATGCAGTATGACAAGGATCTAAGGTTTGATAAATAGGTTCTATGTTAAAATCGTGGATAAGCTGAGACAAAGTTATTATTTTGGATTATATGGGGAATAATTCCACTAAAGAGCCTATCCAAATATGTCTGATGCAAAAAAAAGCATCCGATACCCGAAATTCAGTTGTGGTTGTGTTATTGGCTATTCTCACCCGGCTTCGTTTGTTTTGCTTCACCTCTGATTGTACGTTCATGACCTTATTTTAACAGTTATTCGGATATGCCCTTAATATAAAACAAATTCCGCCTTACAACCATGAGTAGGGACGGAATTTTTTTAGGTCAAAAGCTCCTCGCCGAGGATTTGAACCTCGAACCTAGCGGTTAACAGCCGCCCGCTCTGCCGTTGAGCTAGCGAGGAAGGCAGGCGGGATTATATAGGCAAGCAGGAAGTCTGTCAAGTTGGCGGGGGTAAAAAGTTTTCGGTTTTTCAAAGTAGCAGTATAATCCCGCAAGTCTTTACAATGTTTCAAGGAGAAGAAGATGCGCAAGCTTGCATTATTGGTTATTCTGCTCAGCATGCTGGGACTGCCACTGGCTGCCTGTGGCAGCCAGGTGGCCGACCCTGCCTCCAAAGCAGTTGTGGATTATCTTAACGCGCTGGTTGCCAAAGATTCCACCAAGCTGTCGGCGCTCTCCTGCGCCAGCTGGGAATCGAGCGCATTGCTCGAACTGGATTCACTTCAAGCGGTCAAGACCCGCCTGGATGGAGTGAGCTGCAAGACCTCCGGCATAACCGGCGGTACTTCACAGGTTAACTGCCAGGGGAGAATCCTGGCCACTTATAACGGTGAAGACCAGACATTGGACATCTCGGCGCGTACCTACCAGGTTGTGCAGCAGGGCGGGGATTACCTGGTTTGCGGATATAAATGAAATTTCGGCTTTTCACACGCGAAAATATCTGGGCATTGGTATTCTGCCTGATCCTGGTGGCCCTGGTCATATTGACTGCCAGTAGCGCCCCAACCTGGATTTATCAGGGCTATTAATGACCCTGGCGTATATCCTGGTATTCGTTATCATTGCGGCTGTTCTGGGCGTAGTAACCCGCAAGCGCGGGCGCCTGCCATGGCTGTTGGCAATCAGTGCGTTGGCAGTATATGCCTTGCAGCCAGCCCTGCCGGTGCGTGGGTTGGACTTCTGGCTGCCGACACTGACCCTGGGTTTGACCGTGCTGGGTTGGGTATTAACCACACCTCAACAGCAGCGGCTTTGGCGGAACAACTGGACGGGAATGGCAATTTTGGGGGGAATTGTCCTGGTGCTCGGCCTGACACGTTATCTGGGTATTTCTCTTCCGCTGACTGCATCCAACCCCCCGCAGGTTCAGGAGATCCTGGTATTCTTGGCGATCCTATGGGCGGCCGGCTTTCTTTTATGGCGTTTTACAAAGCCCGGAAAGCTAATATTAAGCGTAGCATTCTTAATTGTCATTCTTATTTTTCTGGTTTTAAAAGTTCCGGAGCTATCGAAGTGGGCCAGCCAGGTTCTGCGCGGATGGAACGGACAGTCAGTATCCCTGGCTTCTCCAATGGATTTACGCTGGTTGGGTTTTTCGTATATCGCTTTTCGCCTGCTTCACACTTTACGAGATCGCCAGACCGGGCGCTTGTCGGCAGTGAGTCTGTCAGAATATGTGGTTTACATTATTTTCTTCCCGGCACTCAGCGCCGGCCCGATTGACCGCATCGAGCGTTTCGTGGGAGATTTACGTCATCCTCTTTCTCAAACCAGCGAGGATTATGGCGAGGCAGGAAAACGGTTGGCGATGGGTATGTTTAAGAAGTTCGTCATTGCCGATACACTCGGGCTGGTGGCTTTGAACGCCACCAACGCGACACAAGTTCATACATCGGGCTGGGCGTGGATCCTGTTGTATGCTTATGCCTTCCAGATTTATTTTGACTTCAGCGGTTACACCGATATTGCCATCGGACTCGGGCGACTGCTGGGAATCAAGCTGCCGGAAAACTTTAATGCGCCTTACCTGAAACCCAACCTGACCCAATTCTGGAACAACTGGCACATGACTTTGACCCAGTGGTTTCGGGCGTATTATTTCAACCCGGTGACTCGGGCGTTGCGTTCCGGAAAAAAGAAACTCCCCATCACGAGTATCGTTTTCCTTACGCAGATGAGCACGATGGTACTGATCGGACTTTGGCACGGCGTTAGTTGGAATTTCGTGGCTTGGGGCGTGTGGCACGGACTGGGGCTGTTCTTCCACAATCGCTGGTCTGAATGGACCAAAGGCCGTTTTGCCATGCTACCGATTTACTGGCAGAAGCTGCTAAATGTGGGTGGCGTGTTGCTGACGTTTCATTTCGTGGCGATCGGTTGGGTTTTCTTTGCCCTGCCGTCGCTATCCATTTCCGGTCAATTCCTGCAAACACTGGCAGGTTTGAAGTAACGCAGAGGAGATCGGGTGAGCGGAAGTTTTTTACGGAATGTAGTTGTAAAGGGCCTGGCCCTGTTCCTGGTATTCAATTTGGCGTTCTTAGGCGTTAATCCGGAAGAGTTGGGCAGGGTTTCTCTTTACAATCATGTTTTCCCGGGACGGCTGCGCTTTCCTTTTGGCGAGGACCCAGCCCAGTCTTTTAATCTAAGCCTGTTTAACCTGGACGCGATGTTTGCGTCGCTTGCCCTCGCCGCGGGTCCAAAGCCATCAAATGAGTACCGTGTACTTGTCATTGGCGACTCTTCCACGTGGGGGATTCTCTTGCATCCAGCGGAAACTCTGGCCGGTCAATTGGATGGTGCAGAGTTATCCATGTGCGGGAAGACTGTGCATGTTTACAATCTGGGTTATCCAACCATTTCGCTGACCAAGGATCTGATGGTGCTGGATTATGCCATGCGCTACCAGCCTGACCTGATCATCTGGCCGATGACCCTGGAAGCATTCCCACTCGACAGCCAGTTGACTTCTCCAATTGTCGCGAACAATGCCTCCCGGGTGGATGCCCTGATTTCCCATTATCAGCTGCCTTTGAAGCCTGCCGACCAGGCGCTCGTGCATCCAAGCTTTTGGGACCAGACCTTGATCGGACAGAGACGTTCCTTGGCAGACTTATTCCGCCTTCAAATGTATGGTGTGTTATGGTCTGCCACCGGTATCGACCAGAGCTATCCGGCTAATTATGCACATGCCCAAACTGACCTGGTTTCCGACGTGACATATCATGGGGCGCAACCGCCGATTCTGGATGAATCGAAACTGGCTTTCAGTATACTGGAAGCGGGCCTGCGGGCGGCCGGTAAAACCCCGGTATTGCTTGTCAATGAGCCAATTTTGGTCAGTTCCGGCAAGAACAGTACCCTGCGGTACAATTTTTATTACCCGCGTTGGGCTTATGACCAATGGCGGCAGATAATGGATCAAAAAGCCGCCAGTCAAGGCTGGGATTATCTTGATCTGTGGAACCTGGTGCCTGCGGATCAATTTACAAACAGCGCCATCCATGTGACGCCGGCCGGAGAAGCACTTGTGACCGGGAGCGTGGAACAAACTATTTTACAGCAGAGTTGTCCATGAAAACACAAAAGAAACTTTTATTGATTTTGGTGCTCGTTTTCCTTTCAGCTTGTGATACGCCGGAGTGGGGACATTCCCAGAATGTACCGATTTCTACCGCCACCAGTACCCAGGTGCCAACTTCGACCCTGGCCTTGGTTACGCCTACGGTTCTTGCCACACCTCCTGCTCCTACGCTTGATAATTTGAGCAGCACTGTCCAGGCCCCAACACCCACGCTTGCACCGGATGCCTGGAAAAGTATGCCGATTATCCCGGTCGTATCGACACGTATGATTGCAGTGTACAAGGCAGGGCTGGCTGCTGGTCGCGACCCGAATAAGTTTTCAAAAATAGGGGATTGTCAGAACATCTCAACCTATTTTCTGTCTTCATTTGACAACCCAAAGGATTACACACTTGGTTCACAATATGCTTTTCTACAGCCGACGATTGATCACTTTGCCGGATCCTGGTCACGGTCAAGCTTGGCGACCAGGGGCGGGGAGAACGTGGCATCTGCATTAACCCCATTCTGGGCCGATCCGAAAAAGTGTAATGCCGGAGAAACACCGATCGCCTGTGAAATCAGGATCAATAACCCCAGCATTGTTACAATCAGTTTTGAAGAATCCTGGAACGGGAATCTTGTTGTGTATAACGAAGATTTGCGCAAGGTTGTTGAATATATTCTTTCTCAAAATGTAGTCCCCATTCTGGCCACCCGTGCGGAGAATCCCGGAAGCGCTAACAGCATTAATGAAGTTGTGGCCCGGATTGCTTATGATTACCAAGTGCCACTCTGGAATTTCTGGGCGGCCACTAACCCATTGCCATCGCATGGTTTGGTCGTGGATGGATTCCATCTCACACAGGGCCGTGATTTATTTAATTTCAACGACCCTTCTGATATGAAGGAGGGCTGGCCCTGGCGCAACCTGACGGCACTGGAAGCGATTGATGCGGTGTACCGAGGAGTTAGCGGGCAGCATTAAGATTCCAAAGAGTGCGACAGTCTTGGGAAAAGAGCCTTGAATTTGGTGATCTTTAGATATGAATGAAACTGTTTTGCTGGTTCTGGTGTGCGTTTTTTTGACCGCCTGTGGAACCCCTGCATGGGGTACGCTAGCAGCCCCTGATTTGACTCCACCATCCAGTAACATGATCGCTGTGCCAACTGATCTTCCGACAGAACTTCCCATTCCGACAAAAAACCCCTCTCCAACAGAGACTTTTCTTTCCAGTCCAACTTCTGACCTGCGAATCTCCCCGGAAGATTGGCAAAATTGGCCAGTTGTGCCGACCGTCAGTCCGGAAATGAAAATTCTTTTTCAACATGGTTTGGCACTCGGCAACAATCCGGCAGCCTTTTCAAAGATTGGAGACGGTGAAATTTCGACCGTCTGGTTTTTATCCCAATATGATATGGGACCGAGTAATTTTCACCTCGGCTCTCATATGGAACTTCTGCCTGTGATCGAACATTTCTCTGGCTCCTTTAGCCATGTAGGTTTGGCGGCGGGGCGCGGTTATGACACTACGATCATTTTAAGCCCGGTTTTGGCAGGAACGAAAGATTGCAACCCGGCTGAGACTCACCTTGATTGCGAACTACGCATTTATCATCCTTCCTTTGCGATCATTTCTTTAGGAACCAACCAGGTCTGGCAACCTGAGATATTTGAACCAGGCTTGCGGCAGATCATCGAACGCCTGCTGCAAGCCGAAGTGGTTCCAATTCTATCCACCAAGGCGGATAACAAGGAAGGTAATTTTCGCATAAACACAATCATTGCCCAGCTTGCTTATGAATACAATTTGCCGTTGTGGAATTTCTGGCGGGCTGTCCAGCCTCTTCCGTCACATGGGTTGCAACCGGACAATGAGCATCTCACTTATGCCTACAGCGATTTCAGCAATCTGATCAATTTCCAATTTGCCTGGCCATGGCGCAATCTGACTGCTTTGCAAGTGCTTGATTCGGTTTACCAGGGCGTATCCAGCCAGCCATAAAGGGTGAAAAAGTTCACATGCAAAAACTCTTTTCCCTGATAATACTTGTTCTTTTTATGTGTGGTTGTGCTGCCCCGATTAAGGGCGAAGGAACTGCTATCCCAACCAGCCACCAACAGATGCTCATTCCGAGTCCCACGTTCCCGATTGCCCCGCCACCGGAAACAATTGTTGCCCCGACATTGGTCACCGGTCCAACTGCAACAACTGCGACGCGCCTCAACCCGGAAGACTGGCGGGAATGGCCGATTGTACCGACAGTGACAGCCCGTGCCATTGAAATCTATAGAAATGGCCAGATGATGGGTCTGGATCCGCACGCATTCTCAAAAGTGGGGGATTGCCAGAGCGTGAAAGCAGCATTTATGGGTTATTTTGATATCCCCGAGCGCTATTCCCTGGGCAGCAATTATGCCTATCTCCAGCAAACCATCGACAATTTCGCCGGCCATTTCAATACCGATGGCCAGGCTGTCAGAGGCGGCTTTAATGCCGCAGCAGTGCTTTCTCCTTTATGGGCCGATCCGAAAGCCTGCCTGGCAGGAGAAGATCCACTTGATTGCGAGTTGCGTATAACCAAACCAATTATCGTTATCGTCAGCCTGGAAGTCTGGTGGAATGGACGGACACCCCAGTCATATGAAGCGCTCATGCGCCGCATACTCGATACCATTATTGCACATGGGGCGGTTCCCATTTTAGCTACAAAGGCAGACAATGTCGAAGGCGATAATAGTCTGAATTTAGCTACGGCTAAGCTGGCGAGTGCATACGACCTACCGTTGTGGAATTTTTGGGCGGCGGTTCAATCATTGCCTGCGCATGGTATGGATACAAAACGCAACGATGGCTTTCATATTTCGACAGATGCCTGGACGACGCGCAGTTTCACAGGGCTGGAAGCGTTGGACAGCGTCTGGCGAGGGTTGTTGAGCTCTACTCCTGAAAATGCGGTCACCCAAACGATGGATCTTGCAGCCTCTCCCGGAGCGATTTCCACGTCTTTGCCGGACCTGGCTCCGACCGAAACGCCAACCTTGGGGCCTACGCCGGTGGGAAGTTCAAACCGGATCGTTTTTGGACTTTCTGAGCGGCAGGGTGAAAAGTACAGCTATGCAGGAGTGTACCTTCTCGACCTGGGCACACGTCAAACTCAACAGATTTTCGGCATGGGTGTCCGAATACAATCCGCCTCGAAGGATGGGAAATATCTATTGGTGAGCGATGGGACATCCCTTTATAGAACTAACGTGGATGGAGCATATCCACTCCTGCTGAACAATTCGATGTTTGCATATGGGGATACCGATGCTGTTTGGCTGCCGGATGGGCGGATCGCAGCGATTTTGTCAGAATCCGGTGTTTCTCGAATAGCCATTTTGGCGGCAGATGGGGCAATAGATACCACGTTGCCTGTTTCTACCGCCTCACCGGTTGAATTGTTCCAGACATCTGATGGAGGCCATATTTATTGGGAGAGTGGTTCCTGTACCTCACCTGGAGTCTGTCAACTGGGTCGGGCGTGGGTCACCAGCCCGGATGGAAATTTAAACCAGGAAATGGCCGGTGTTACGGGGCCAATTCTTTCTCCTGATACAACTCATATTGTCTCAGCAGGTTCTACCCAAAAAGATCAAACCAACCTGATTTTTGCGTTACCAGATGGTACCAACCCGCGCCCTTATCTTTTGCCTGGTACTTCGCTGGTTGATTATGCATGGTCTCCAACAGGAGATGCATTGGCAGCAGTTGTTGCAATGGTCAGTGATTATTCTGGAAAGAGCTCGGGAAACCGGAATTTTGTTGTCGATGCACAAACCCTATCTGTCAGCGAGTATGCTCATTCAAATTTGTTGAATCCGAAGGTATTATGGTCTCCGGATGGATCATACCTGTTCTGGATCGGAACCGTGCCCAATCAAACAGGTTTTTCAATCGAAGGCAGTCTGGTGGATCGCGCTTCGAAAAAGGTAAATGATCTGACCATTGCCATTGGCCAATCCAGCTCGAATTATTTAGCGGTTACCTATGCTGACTGGCTGCCTCTCCCGTGATATGATTGGGGCTCGAATGAGCTAATAAATAATCTGGAGGATTCCATGAATGCTGATGAATTAAAATCCAAGCTGACCGGGTATTTGACAGCAGAGATATTAAGACAACCCAACCGAGTCATTCAACCCGGAGAAGCGCTGCTTTCCAGCGGCCTGATTGATTCATTCCACCTGGTGGATCTGGCTTTATTTGTGGAAGACAACTTTGGTGTCCATATTGACGATTCCGAACTGAATGCATCCACCTTCGATAGTCTAGATGGGCTCGTGGCATTGATCCAATCCCGACAGTAACATGACGACTTTTTCCAACCTCCTCAAGGTCCATTACGAAACGACTCCCGATAAGGTCAGTGTTAATATTCTGCAAGGTGGAAAACCAGATTTACCAGTTTCTTACCGTGATCTGATCCTTGGTGCCTCCGGCTATGTTAAGACCTATGTTAAAAATGGCATCCAGCCGGGTGAGGTGGTATTACTGATCTTGCAGCATGGCATTGACCTTCTATATGCCTACTATGGTGCAATTCTTCATGGTGCCATCCCTTCCATCATGCCCTTCCTGACCGAGAAATTGCTTCCAGAACGTTACCGGGCTGATTTGGCTGTATTGGTGTCCGTTACACAACCAACTGCCATAGTGACCTACCGGGATTTTGAAACGGAAGTACACGCAGCTCTCAAGCCCGGCAGGGATTCGGTCAAAGCAGTTATTGTCAGTGACCAAGTTGAAGGGGCATGCCTGCCCGATTTTGGCTCCTTTGGCGGCTTGCAGCGGAAACCGGATGATATTGTCCTGCTACAACATTCGTCCGGAACCACTGGCCTGCAGAAAGGTGTCGCGCTCTCCCATCAGGCCGTCATTAACCAGCTTACAGACTACGGAAAAGCAATTCACCTGCAGGATTCGGACGTGTTTATATCCTGGTTACCGCTCTATCATGATATGGGCCTGATCGCCTGCTGGTTGATGCCTATCCTGCTGGGTTATCCGCTCGTGATAATGTCGCCTTTCGAATGGATCCGCGCTCCTTATCGACTGCTACAAGCTGTCAGCCGCTACAAAGGCACGCTCTCCTGGTTGCCGAATTTCGCCTTTAATTTCTGCGCACTGAAGATCCGTGATCGCGACCTGGAAAATGTGGATTTGTCCACCTGGCGGGCTATATCAAACTGTTCCGAACCAATGCGCTGGGAATCGCAGCATGCATTCCATGAGCGCTTTCGTAGCTTGGGATTGCGGTCCGAAGCAATGACAACCTGCTATGCCATGGCCGAAAACGTTTTTGCAGTTACCCAGGGGGGTATCGACAATCCCGTGATCTTTGAAGATATCGACCGGGATAGTTTGCAGGTCGAGAAGGTAGCACGCCCAGGTGTCACGGAGCAACCGGTCATCCGTATGCTGGGGGCAGGCAAAGCCATCCAAAATACTTTTATCAGCATCCTTGATACTAAGGGACATGCCTTACCGGACCGGCATGTTGGTGAAGTGGCCCTGAAAAGCAATTGCATGTTAAGCGGTTATTATCACCGCCCGGATGCAACCGAAAAAGCTTTTATTAATGGCAGGTATCTCACCGGTGATTATGGTTACCTGGTGGAAGGCGAACTCTATATTACCGGTCGCAAGAAAGACCTGATCATTGTGGGTGGAAAAAACATCTACCCGCAAGACCTGGAATTGCTGGCTTATGAAGTTCCTGGTGTGCATGCCGGTAGAGCTTCGGCTTTTGGTGTTTTCAATGACAGTACCGGTACCGAAGACGTGGTGCTGGTTGCTGAAGTGGACACTGATGAGCAGGTTGAACAACAAAAGATAGCCGATGAGATTCGTGCAGAGGTGACACGTGGATCAGCTGTAGCGTTACGATATGTCCACCTGGTTGGGAAACATTGGCTGGTAAAAACATCCAGCGGCAAGACGGCCCGATCTGCCAATCGGGATAAATTTATTAAAGAGATGCAGGATAAGGGGCAAAAATACTAACCAAATCCCCTGGAGAGGTCAATTCCCTGCACCTAAATTGAACGTAAAATTACCGGGTCCTGGTAGGTAAATTGTGAAGGATGCACCTGAGCGATTGTAAATTATTATATTGCTATTTATCATGCAACTTACACTCGGTGCGGAACGGACTTCCGGAGAGGAAGTCGCAGCTGGCGGTGGAGGATGTGGAGTATCGGTCGGATACGGAGCATCAGTTGGGGGCACAGGTGTATAGTGGATGTTGGAATGAGGACAGGCGCGAACTCAGCCTCCTGTATATCTGGACTGGTTAATGTATAGGCTAATTTATCTGCGCTGATCCATCCAACCTCAGTTGGATCGCTATTGGAAACGCCTTTAAACCAAGCACATTGATAGGCCTGCCAATAAAAGTCACCTTGCCGGAGAAAACAAAAGGTACAGGATAGAGCGTGTCTGGGCCGCCGTAAACTTGGGCGAGAAATATCCCTTAATCGCTAGAGTAATCGACAGCCAGAGTATCGGTTGGAATAGGCGACAAGGAGGTTGCAGCAACAGCTGTTTGAGTGGATAGCGCTTGAGGGGATTGGTCCTGTCCACAAGCAAGAATTGGCATGACTATAACAATGTAAGCGATTTGTTTTTTCAAGCAAATTATCCCCCAAAATTTGGATGACCTTCAAATCCATTGTAACCAGGTCTCAAGCCCGGTCAAGTTAAATAGCACCTTTACTAATAAAAAAAACCCGGCGAAACGATTTCCACCGGGTTCATTGAGATAAACTTTGGTTAGCCTGTTGGCAGGCGATTTTCAAGAGTTCGGTTGAAAATTTCTTCCTGCTCCCGGGTTGTATCTGCTTTTGTTTTTCTGATCTTCGTGTGCTTGCTGGCACGTTCCTCGGCCTTCTGAAAGGCAATCTGAAAAGCAGTAAGTTCAGGTTCGGTAGGTTCCTGTTGTTCAACAATTTCATCCTGCTTCTTGCTTTTCTTGGCTCGGCCTTTGCGAGGCTCCGGCTTTGCAGCTTCAGTTGCCACTTCCTCTGGCTTGGGCAGTGCAGCTTTGATGCTTAGGCGAATCTGTTTCTTGCGCCGATCCACATCCAATATCTTCGCTTCGACTTCATCGCCAACTTTCAGAACCTCGGAAGGGTTCTTGACATAATCATGGGAAATCTCACTGACATGAACCAGGCCCGGACGTTCAGCACCGATATTCACGAACGCGCCATAAGCTTCCAACCGTTCCACCTTGCCTTTGACAAGCATGTCAGGTTTCATCTCGCGCCATTCGAGCAAAAGCGGCTCGACCATGGTCAGTTCGATGCGGTCTTCGTGCACGCGTCGCACCCAGATATCGATAGTCTGTCCGACCTGGACAACGTCTTCGACCCGGTTAACGGAACCTTTTTGTAGTTGGGAGATGTGTACAACACCGGGTACTTTTTGCCCGATATCAACAATAGCCCCTGCAATGGTGGTTTTAATGACTTTGCCTGTCATATGTACTTTGGGTTGCAGCGCGCTAACCGGCGCCGCGGTTGTCGTTTCCATTATGTTACTCCAGTGAGTCCTTGATTTGAGCCGAGGGCGGATTATACCTTTGATAATGATTTGCGTCAACCGAATTATTCTGTGCCTCTTGTCGATAAATATAAGCAGGGTTCAGACAACTGCTGAACCCTGCCTTTCGTGAATCAGTTGTATTATTACATTACATGCCTGCCATGTAAGCCAGACCGACAGTCCCCGGACCGGCATGAGTACCAATAACTGGACTTACTGAAGCCAGAATTTGCTCGACCGGATTGAGTTGGGCAGCGGCGTTCTCCAGGGCGGATTTTGCCTCGGCTTCCGCGTTGGCATGGAGCGTGGCCAACCGGACCGGATTTCGCCCTGCCGTGCGTTCAATAACCAACTCAATCATGCGACTAATCGCCTTGCTCTTGGTGCGGACCTTTTCGATTGATTCAATGCGTCCATCTCGAAGTTCCAACAGGGGTTTCAGATTTAATGCCGAACCAAGCATGGCCTGGGCACCTCCAATACGGCCGCCGCGCCGTAGGAATTCGAGTGTATCAACTACAAAATAAACTCCTGTGTACTTGCGGGCTTCTTCGGCCAATTTTTGACATTCTGCGAGACCGGCACCTGCTTGGGCAGCGCGAGCAGCCATCAAAACGTGGAAGCCCATTGCCATCGAAGTGCTGTTTGAATCCAGCACGACAAGATGAGAACCGGCTTTCGGAAGCATTTCTTTGGCCTGGTGGGCAGATTGCATTGTACCGGAAAGTTTTTCGGAGATGAAAATTCCCAACACATCAAAGCCGGAAGCCAGCAGGTTTTCGAAGGCGGTTTTCATCGTAACAATGGCTACTTGTGAAGTAGTGGGCATCGTCTTTGAGGTTTCGAGCTTCCGGTAAAACTCATTCGGTTGAATATCCACGCCATCCTGGAATGTTTCACCACCCCAAATAAGGATTTGGGGGGTAACGGTAATCGAGTAATGTTTTAATAGATCGTCGGGAAGATAAGCTGTACTATCAGTGACAATGGCAACTTTTGGCATGGCATCTCCTTTGCGGGGATACAACAGGTAAACATGAAACACCTTCGAATGTAATAAGGTGCGTTACATACACCTGTCACGACAAAGGAATAGAACCTTTATTGATTTCCAAATTTCCTGACGACGTCCTAATAACCTAAAACCCGGTCATATAAGCAAGAGCCACTGTCCCCGGGCCAGCATGCGTTCCGATTACCGGACTAAGTGGGCTGATGATGGATTCCACGGGATTAAACCTCTGTCTGGCAGTTTCAAGAAGTGCAAGAGCCTCGACTTCAGCATTGGCGTGAACAATAGCCAGCCGAATGGGGGTTTGGCCTGATATTTTTTCTTCAACAAGGTCAAGCATTCGAATCAGGGCTTTTCGCTTGGTGCGGATTTTTTCAACTGCTTCAATTTTTCCATCTTGCATTTCCAAGAGGGGTTTTACATTAAGGATAGTTCCAAGCATCGCCTGTGCACCTCCGATGCGACCTCCGCGGCGGAGATATTCCAGCGTTTCCACAACGAACATGACACCTGTCCGGTCACGGGCTTTTTCAGCCAGTTGTTTGCATGCGGCCAAATTTTCTCCTGCATCGGCTGCGCGGGCCGCTGTCAATACTGGCCAGCCGAGCGCCATCGTGGTAAAAAATGAGTCGAGGATAGCAATTTTGTCTTGCCCTTTTTGTATCATTTCGCGGGCTTGTATTGCGGATTGTACAGTCCCAGAGAATTTCGATGAAATGAATATTCCCAACACATCATAACCTTGTTCAAGTAGCCCCTCGAAAGACTTCTTCATGGCAGGAATGGTTGCTTGCGATGTTGATGGGATCACCTTGGAGTTTTCCATGCGTTTATAAAAATCTTCCGGAAGCATATCTATCCCATCCTCAAATGAATCGGCCCCCCAAATAAGAATAAGTGGAACTACGGAAATATTCAATTGCATGCTTAGTTCTTTGGGTATGTAGGCGGTGCTATCCGTAACAATGGCAACTTTCGACATAATCTCTCCTGGAATGCGGAATAAATGTATTGTACTAAGTTTACCCTTCCATCGCAATGCCGAATAAAGTGTGACTGAATGACAATGTTTTGAATTCATCAACAGATTTCCTTTTCGAAAGTTCACAAAAAGCCATTCTATTAACCCGATAAGATAACCCGGAACTGAAACCGCTAATTAAGCAAAATGCCTGGCTAAAATCCTATATTCCTTGACCGTCGGCTTAATCTAGACTAAAATCTGTCCGCCTTCGGGCAATTGTTTTTATTAATAAAGAAACATTATGTTTGAGACCCTTACTGGACGGCTTAATCAGATCTTTGATGGATTGAAACGGCGTGGCAAGCTTTCAGTTTCTGATGTTGATGCGGCCATGCGGGAAGTTCGTCTGGCGTTGCTAGAAGCAGACGTGCATTACACGTTAGTCAAAGATTTTATTGGGCGCGTTCGAGAGAGGGCTATTGGTGCAGAAGTCTCGAAGGCACTGAACCCAGGCCAACAGGTCATTAAAATTGTAAATGATGAATTGATCAAAACTCTTGGACTGCCTTCCCCGCTTAATTTATCGGGAGAAAAGCCTCGTACCCTGCTGCTGGTTGGCTTGCAGGGATCCGGCAAGACAACGGCTGCGGGGAAGCTCGCCGGCTATCTGCGGGCGCGCGGGGAACGGGTGATGCTTGTGGCTGGCGACCCTTACCGGCCAGCTGCGGCAGAGCAGTTGCGTACACTCGGACAACAGGTGGATGTTCCAGTCTTTTTCGAGGCAAATGTAAAGCCACCGGACTTGGTGAAACATGCTTTCGAAAAAGCCCGAAATGGCGGTTTTTCTGTCATCATTTTGGACACAGCTGGACGTTCCCAATTGGATGATACGTTGATGGTCGAACTCCAAACAATTGTTCGAAATATAGTTCCTACCGAGACACTTCTGGTGGTGGATGCGATGATAGGTCAGGAGGCCCTGCACGTAGCCGAAGGTTTCCACCAGACCATCCCACTGACTGGACTAATTATGTCCAAAATGGATGGTGACAGCCGTGGTGGGGCAGCCATATCCATCAGATCGGTGACTGGCATACCAATCAAATTTATCGGCACCGGTGAAAAATTGGATGCCCTTGAGGTGTTTCAGCCTGAAAGGTTGGCATCCCGCATTTTGGGTATGGGCGATGTTCTCGGCTTGATTGAAAAAGCCGAGGCAGTTTTCGATGAAAAACAAGCTCAAAAGCAGGCTGAGCGATTGTCCAATGGTGAATTCACGTTGGAGGATCTGGCAGAGATAATGCGGTCTACGAAGAAGATGGGTCCGATGAGCCAGATGATGGATATGCTTCCAGGAGACATGGGTAAGGCAGCCCGTGCTGT
Organism: Anaerolineales bacterium; assembly: GCA_050014715.1. Lineage (GTDB taxonomy): Bacteria > Chloroflexota > Anaerolineae > Anaerolineales > Villigracilaceae > UBA877. The sequence continues at coordinate 26,428 of JBEKCT010000022.1, forward strand.
TTCGCCAGAGGATATGGAGCGTCAATTCAAGCGAACGGAGGCTATTATCAGCTCAATGACACCTGGTGAGCGTAGGTCCCCGGAGGTGTTGAATGCCAGCCGGCGCAGGCGAATCGCCGCAGGATCTGGTACTGAGGTCCAGGATGTTAATCAACTGATAAAGCAATATCGTGAAATGCACAAGTTGATGAAGACTATGCAAAAGACTGGCGGGCGAGGCCTGTCACGCTTGTTCGGTTAGTGTTAAAATGAAGGAGTCGCAATCTTAGGTTGCCTCCATCATGGTTCAGGTCCCAGCGCCGCGCGGCGCACTCCTTTCTGCCCCTCTCCGCGCTATTCGCTGAACCACAAAATTGAAGATAATATTATGATATAGAAGGAGAAACATTTCGATGGTACGTATTCGTCTTCGTCGTACTGGCTCGAGAGGCCAGCCGTCTTACCGTCTTGTCGTTGCAGACAAAGAAAGCCCGCGCGATGGTCGTTTCCTTGAAATCGTCGGTTTCTATAACCCCCGCACCGAGCCAGGAACCCTGGAAATCAAGGAAGACCGGATCTATGAATGGATGAATAAAGGCGCTTTGCCAACTGAGTCGGTGGCACAGTTATTCAAAACATCTGGCACCTCTGAACGTTATGAACGTCTCAAGAAAGGTGAATCTGCAGATGTACTCTTAGCCGAAGCCGCGCAGGCCAAGGCAGCCAGGGTAACTAACAATAAAACAAGCAAATAATCAATAGTGAAGGCTGCAGTCTTCGTAAAGGCTGAAGCCTCCTAAATAATCGAGATTCCATGAAAGCACTCACCGAATATATTGCCAGATCTCTTGTTGATCACCCCGACGAAGTTGTGGTTGATGAAATTCGCCACGGCAATCATGTGACACTGGAATTAAGCGTTGCAAAGGATGATATGGGGCGTGTCATCGGAAGAAGCGGACGGGTGGCGAACGCCATCCGGACACTGTTGCGAGTTGCAGCAGAGCGTGATGGCTGCCAGGCCACGTTGGATGTGGTTGAGCCCTGATCCTGGAAAATGCCCGGGCATTCTAATAGAACGGCAGGTGCGCCAACCAATGGTGTGCCCGCTTGGTTAGTAGTTGGGAAAATTCGCCGTCCGCATGGAGTTGCCGGAGACGTGTTGGTGGAGGTGTATACAGACTTCCCGGATCGCTTGAAACCAAACGCGGTTGTATACGCGGGCGACGATCATATTCCATTAACTATTCGTCGCCAACGAAGCCACAATGATGGTGTTTTGTTGGGGTTTGATGATTATTCAACTCCTGAGCAGGTGGGCCGCTTTCGAAACCAGTTTCTCTATATAGTTGTAGAAGATGCCATGGATTTGCCGGAAGGCGAATTCTATCACCATGAACTGCAGGGTCTCTCGGTTATAGACGAGAATGGCGATTCCCTTGGAAAAGTGACTGAGATAATACAAACTGGAGCGAATGACGTTTACGTGGTTACAAATAAAGCTGGAAGGGAAATCCTGCTCCCTGCCATTGTTGAGGTTATTCTGGACGTGGATCTGGATTCAAAGATTATTAAAGCTCACTTAATCCCCGGACTGTTGGAAGAAAAGGATCGGGATTAATGATCCTCATTGTTATTTTGACTTATGGAAATGCGATTTTGGGTCGGGTTTAATCTTGTTAAGGGGTTAGGGGCTGTCCGTTTACAGGCTCTGCAAGACCATTTTGGAGATTTATGCCTGGCCTGGCAGGCTCCTTTGGTTGCATTGCAATCTGCCGGATTAGGCCCCAAAATGGCTGAACGCGTTTTGCAAATCCGTGCCAGCCTGGACTTGGATAAGTATATGTCCAGGCTTCAGGCGCAGGGTATCCAAATCCTGACCTGGGATGATGAACTTTACCCGAGACGTTTGAAAGAAATTGACCAGCCACCACCGGTTTTGTACGTGCGTGGTGAATTGAAGCCTGAAGACTTCTGGTCAGTGGCTGTGGTAGGAACCCGACGGGTCAGCGCATATGGCCGTCAGGTGGCAAATGAACTGGCCATCTTTCTTGCCAATAATGCTGTTACTGTTATCTCAGGTCTGGCGCGCGGTGTGGATGCAATTGCGCATCAATCTGCCCTTAAAGCCGGAGGGCGAACAATTGCCGTTCTTGGGTGCGGTGTTGACCGGATCTACCCTCCTGAGCACACCATTGGCCGAAAATATAATGGCCAATGGTGCCATCCGGAGCGACTATGTACCTGGGACACCACCGGACGCTTCAAATTTCCCGCCTTGCAACCGCATTATTTCCGGACTTTCCATGGCTACCGTGGTTGTTGAAGCTGGTCAGACCAGTGGTTCGCTTATGACGGCACAATTTGCTGCCGACCAGGGTCGTAAGGTTCTTGCCGTTCCTGGTAATATCCTTGCACCGCAAAGCAAGGGCACCCACCGTCTTATTGCAGATGGAGCACACCCAATGCTCTCCGTTCAGGATCTATTGGATATTTTAAATATGTGGCGAGTTACCAAACAACGCGAAGTGCATAAAGTCCTACCCGGCAATGAAACCGAACAGAAACTTTTGCGAGTTTTGTCTCACGAACCGATGCATATGGACGAAATCCGGAACCAAACAGGCTTGCCTATCGAACGAGTCTCGGTTTCTCTGGTCATGCTGGAACTCAAGGGATTGGTAAAGCAGGCCGACGGAATGAATTACGTTGCCGTTCGGGAAGACCAGGCAGATTACGAGGTAAGGGCATGAACCACACCTATGCAGTTATTATGGCAGGTGGAGGCGGAACTCGTCTCTGGCCCATTTCCCGTAAGAAACACCCCAAGCATGTATTACCCTTGTTGGGAAAACGCACCCTTTTTCAGAGTGCACTGGACCGTCTGGATGGCTTAATTCCAGTGGAAAGAATCCTGGTGGTTACTGCGGCGGATCAATCAGAAGAGCTTAAGCGGCAGGCCCCTCAACTATCGCCTGCGAATTTTCTGATCGAACCAGAGCCGCGCGGTACAGCCTCTGCAGTTGGGCTGGCAGCGGCAGTATTGAATAAGCATGACCCGGAAGCTGTCATGCTTGTATTAACTTCCGACCATTTCATTCGCAATATTGATTTATTTCAACTTGTAATGAAAGTCGCTGTTCAGGTGGCGCGCAACGGTTACCTGGTCACGCTTGGAGTAACTCCTACGTTCCCGGCCACCGGATATGGCTACATCCAGCAGGATGCTGCCATACCGGAGAATTTTGATTATCCGGTCTACCGGGTGATCCGTTTCATTGAAAAACCAGACGAGGCAAAAGCGCGTGCCATGGTGGCAAGTGGGGACCATTCATGGAACTCCGGCATGTTTATCTGGCGTACCGATCGCATTCTGGACGAAATTGCGGGTCAAATGCCAGGTTTGAAAGTGGCACTTGACCGGATAAGCTCGGCTTTGGACACTCCAGAGCAAGGGGTGGTCCTTGCGGCCGAATGGCCCCGGCTTAAAGTGGAGACAATTGATTACGGTATCATGGAGCATGCCACCAAAGTAGCTGTATTGCCAGCTAGCGGTTTGGAATGGAGCGATGTCGGTACTTGGGATTCCCTTTTTGATGTGCTATTGCCGGATTCAGAAGGAAATGTGGTCGTCAATAGCAAACATATGCTATTGGAGACCCACGATTCGCTTATTTATTCCACTGAAAAAAAGTTGGTGGTTACAATTGGTGTGGACGATCTAATCATCATTGATTCCAAGGATGCGCTGTTAGTCTGCCGTCGTGATCAAGCCCAGCAGGTGCGGCAAGTAATAAAAAATCTGAAGGAAATGCAGCAGGAAGATTATCTCTAGGAGGCATTTCGTGGAAGCCTATTGCATGAAGTGCAAGACCAAACGGGAAATTATTGAACCTAAAGCATCATTCAATGCTGCCGGAGCTCCCGTGACACGCGGGACATGCGGAATTTGCGGAACGACTTTATACCGTATCGGAAAGACCGTAGCTCATGAGGGCATGGTTAAACCGGAAAAAGTTGATCGACGCAGTGGTAAGTTGGTTATAGTGGAATCCCCTGCGAAGGCCAAGACGGTGGGACGTTTCCTCGGGAAGGGGTATACGGTCCGGGCATCGGTAGGGCATGTACGGGACCTCTTACGCTCTCAGCTATCGGTAGACGTGGAAAACAATTTTGCACCAAAATACCGCGTTCCGAACGAAAAAAAGGCGGTTGTCAAAGAACTTAAACAGCTGGCCAAAGAAGCAGCTGAAATCTACCTGGCTACAGACCCAGACCGAGAGGGGGAAGCCATTTCCTGGCATTTGTTGGAAGCGGCTGCAATTGAACAAAAGCTGGCCAAGCGAGTGGTTTTTCATGAGATAACTGAACATGCCATCAGTGAAGCCTTCTCTCACCCGCGCGATATTAATATGGATCTGGTCAATGCCCAACAAGCCCGGCGCGTGTTAGACAGGCTGGTTGGATACAGCATAAGCCCAATCTTGTGGGAAAAGGTCAGGAGCCGGCTTTCGGCAGGGCGCGTTCAATCCGTCGCTTTGCGTTTGATTGTGGAACGAGAACGCGAGATTGACGCGTTCAACCCGGTTGAGTACTGGTCAATCGGGGCTGAATTACGTCCGCACGGGCAAAAGCAAACATTTATAACCAAACTGGCAAAAATAGACGATAAGGATCCCGAGTTGGGTAAAGAAGAGATTGTTACCCCCATTCTTGTGGACATGGAGAAGACAAATTACAACGTGACTCGCGTAAAACGCGGCGAACGGCGGCGCAAGCCATCTGCACCATTTATAACATCCACACTCCAACAGGACGCCTCGCGTAAGCTGGGTTTCACCGCCAAACGGACCATGGGATTGGCGCAAGGGCTTTATGAGGGCCAGGATGTGGGTGAGGGTGGCACAACCGGTCTCATTACTTATATGCGAACTGACTCAACAAATATCGCGGATGTGGCCTTAGAGGAAGTACGCAAGTATATTGGCCAACGTTATGGCAATGATTTCCTGCCTGAAAAGCAATTGGAGTATACCAAGAAGGTAGCCGGTGCGCAGGAGGCTCATGAGACTATCCGGCCAACTTCTGTGCTGCGCGATCCGGAAAAGGTCAAGCCATTCCTGGAACCAGCGATGTTTAAACTTTACCAGTTGATCTGGCAACGTTTTGTAGCTTGCCAGATGGAGTCCGCAGTGTATGCCACCCTTTCAGTGGATGTTGGCGGCAAAGGATCCGAGCATGCATACACTTTGCGTGCAGCTGGTTCTGCGATCAAGTTCCCGGGCTTCTTGGTTGTATACGAAGAAGGCAAGAACGAGGATAAGAAGTCCGTGGAAGACGATGAGATGAATGTGCATATCCCTGCTTCTATAGAAGAAGGGCAGAAGCAAGATTTGGTGCGGCTTATCCCGGAACAACACTTCACCCAGCCGCCACCGCGTTATTCAGAAGCATCTTTGGTTCAGATTTTGGAAGAATTTGGAATCGGACGTCCATCTACATATGCCCCGACGTTATCGACCATTCAGGCCCGAGGTTACGTGGAGAGGGTCGACCGGCGCCTTATCCCCACTGAAACTGGCATCCTGGTCAATGATTTGATGGTACAGTATTTCCCGGAGATCATTGACTTGGGATTTACTGCCCGCATGGAGGAAGACCTGGACAAGGTTGCCGCAGGCCATGCGGATTGGGTTAACGTGGTGGAACAGTTCTACAATCCTTTTGCAGTCACTGTAGCAAAAGCCCAGGCCGAAATGCCTGTATCCAAGACCGGACCGGAACCCATTGGAAGGGCGTGCCCGGAATGCGGTAAGGAATTGGTAATCCGTTACGGGCGATATGGGAAATTCATATCCTGCTCAGGGTTTCCGGAGTGCCGTCATACCGAGGCCTGGTTGGAGAAAATTGGTGTTACATGCCCTAAAGATGGTGGTGACATCGTCTCGCGAAAGACCCGCAAGGGCCGGGTTTTCTTCGGTTGTGCAAATTACCCAACCTGTGATTTTACTTCCTGGAAACG
>JBEKCT010000023.1:0-31828 GCA_050014715.1 Anaerolineales bacterium
TCCAGTCCGACTAAGAACCATGATCGATGAGAAAGTAGCCAAACTTTGGAAAATCTCACGGTAACATTTCGCTTTGATGCAACGATACCTAGAAAGTAACATTTGGCTTTGATGCATCACGTTCACCGGTCGATTTGCCTGCCCGCCAAGGGGGATAGCTTGCCTGACCATTCTTTTACCCAAAACCTGTCGGTCTAACAATCAATTCCTAACCATGCAAGACTTCCGAGTTTTCAGGAAACCCGGGAATCTTAAGAAGTAAATGTCATCCTTCTAGCAATCCGGCTCCCTGTGAGGCCTGGCAGATATAGATCTCGGGGTGCAGGCCGGTGCGCCGTTCGTATTCCGGGCCGAGGGCTAGGGCAAAAGCGCCGGCCTGATCGCTGGCCACCAGGTTGACCGTGCAGCCGCCGAAGCCGGCCCCGGTGAGACGCGCGCCGAAACAGCCCGGCCGGGACTGTGCGATCTCCACCATCTGATCCAATTCAGGAATGGAAACTTCATAGAGATCCCGCAGGCTGGCATGGCAGGCATTCATCAACCGGCCGAATTCGGCCATGCGGCCCTGCTCCAAGTAGGGGATTGCCAGGCGGGTGCGTTCGATCTCTTCGACCACGTGGCGGGCACGCTTCTCAACGATCAGCGGCAAGAGATGGCTCAAGCGGTTGAAATCCGCCAGGCTGACATCCCGCAAGGCTTTAATGCCCGGCAGTTCGGGCGCGAGCAAACGCACGGCTTCTTCACAGGCGGCCCGGCGCTGGTTATACCCGCCCGAGGATAATTTGCGGCGCACGGAAGTATCCGCCACCACGATGAGCGTGTTTGAGGGCAACGGCAAAGTGCGGTATTCCAGCGAACGGCAATCCAGCAGCAGCAACCGGCCGGCTTCCCCGCAGGCGGAGGCGAACTGATCCATGATGCCGCAGTTCACGCCCACGTAACGGTTCTCGGCCTGCTGGCCCAACAATGCCAGCTGCATGGGTGGCAGGCTCCAGCCGCCCAGCCGGCTCCAGGCGACCCCAAAGGCCAGCTCGATCGAAGCGGAAGAACTGAGGCCGGAGCCGCGCGGGATATCGGAGGAGAAAGCCGCCTGCATGGCGGGAGCGGACAGCCCGGCCTGGCCGAGTGCCCAGGCCACCCCGGCGGGGTAAAGAGCCCACTCAGGCAGGGGCGAGCCATCCGGCTGCGTCTTGGCAGGCAGGGTCGCGTCCGTGAAGCGGGCCTCTTCTTCAAAATCCGCCGCCACCAGGCTGGTCTGACCGGTGGTGGAGCGAGAGAAGGCAATGTAGGTGGCCCGGTCGATGGCGGCCGGTAGGACGAAACCATCGTTATAGTCGACATGCTCGCCCAGCAGGTTGACCCGCCCAGGTGCACGCGCCACGTAGACGGGCGCCTGCGAAAAGCGTGTTTGAAAGGCCTGGACGGCGCTCAGGTGCGGATTCATGCGCCACCGCGCTGTTTGTAATGCAATCCGGGCAAGCCCTGCAGGCGTTCGGCGGCGCTTTCGGGGGTGATATCGCGCTGCGGCATGGCCAGCATTTCATAACCGACCATGAATTTGCGAACCGTGGCAGAACGCAACAGGGGCGGGTAGAAGTGGGCGTGCAGGACCCATTCGGGGTGGGCCAGGCCATCGTCAGGCGCCGGGTGGAAGCCCATCGAGTAGGGGAAGGAGATTTCGAACAGGTTGTCGTAGCGGATGGTGACCTGTTTGAGCGCTTCGGCTAGGTCGTTGATTTCAGACGGGGTCAGTTCCGCCAGACGGGCAACCGGACGATGGGCCACCAGCAATATTTCGAACGGCCAGACCGCCCAGAAAGGCACCAGGGCGGTGAAACCGGCGTTCTGGAAAACGAGGCGCTGCTTGCGGCGGTTTTCCTCGGCCAGGTAATCGTCCAGCAAAGGCCGGTCATGTTCTTCGAAGTAGGTGGCCTGGGAGGCGAGTTCCTTGGCTATTTCGGTCGGAAGCTGGGACTGGGCCCAGATCTGGCTGTGCGGGTGCGGGTTCGAGCAGCCCATTACGGCGCCCTTGTTTTCGAAGACCTGGGTGTAGCGGATAAAATCCTTGGCGCCCAGGTCGGTGCATTCCCGCCGCCAGGTTTCCAGCACATCCTCGATAGCAGACTCTTCCAGCTCGGGCAGGGTCAGGTCGTGGCGGGGGGAGAAACACACCACCCGGCACAGGCCGCGCTCGGGGCTGTAAGCAAGCAGGGGGTGGGACGGGTTGGAATCAGTCTCCGGGACGTCCGGCAGGAGGGCGGCGAAATCGTTATCGAAGACGAACGTGCCGGTATAAGGCGGATTCTTAACCCCGCCGGCGCGGGCGTTGCCGGGGCAGAGATAACAGGCCGGATCGTACTGCGGCAGATTTTCCGGAGGGGCCTTCTCCACCTGGCCGAGCCAGGGGCGGCGGGCACGGTGCGGGGACACGAGCACCCAGTCTCGGGTGAGCGGATTGAAACGGCGGTGGGGGGAATCGAGCATCGTGTTTTCTTTTTCTACTTTATTCCAGCAATCTAAGGATGGCATTGTGCGTATGCTTATTATAGCATCGCGATTCAAACGCAAAGGGCAGGAAACGTGCAGGCAGCCAGAAATGGAAAATAAAAATTCTATACATTTTGTCATCTTTTCCACATAATTTCCTAATACTTGTGAGGTATGATTTACTGGAATCTGGTTCTTTGGAAATAGCCAGGATATAAGAGAAGAAATGAGTATGTTGGGCTGGCTTCACACGCCCAACATGCTCATCTTCATTACTCGCTAATACGATTCCCAAAGAGCCTGGAATATATATGTATTAGGAGAACTGAAATGAGTAAAACACAAAAAACCTGGATCGGTGTCGGAGCCGTGCTGGTGGTAATCATTGGAGCGGTGCTGGTCTTCGCCAACCTGCGCGTCCAGGGTACTGTTAGCAGCAGCGGCACTGCCGGACCGAGCGGCAGCAGCGGGACAAGTGCTTACCAAACGACCACCGTCCGGCAAGGCACACTCACCTCGACCGTGGAAGGTACAGGCACAGTCGGGTCGAGCCTTTCGGCGAATCTTACCTGGCTTTCCAGCGGGCAGGTGGATAAAGTGAACGCCAAGATCGGGGACCAGGTCGAAGCCGGCGATGTACTGGCCACGCTTGTCCAGGATTCCACACAGATTGCCCTCGAATCCGCCCTGATCACCGCCCAGCAGAACCTGGCCGAGTTGACCTCGCCGGAAGCCATCGCGAATGCCAGACTGGCCATCACGACCGCCCAGACCAATGTAACCAATGCGCAACTGGCCTTGAACAATCTGAAGTATTGGCAAAACACTGCCCTGATCCAAAATTACTATGCCAACATGGTGCTGGCCAAGTCCAACCTGGATAAGGCGCAAACCGCCTACGATAATGCCAAAGGCGGGCAATATATCAACAATGCCAACCAGGCAGCGGCTTACAATACGCTCTATACCGCCCAGGTAGCCTACAATAATGCCCAGTATTACTATAGCCTGTATTCGCAGCCGCCCACCCAGAACCAGCAGGAACAGGCCCAGGCGAACCTGGACCTGGCGAATGCCACGCTGAAGAACGCCCAGGTCTACCTGGCGGCACTGACAGGCGGGACGGTCCCACCGGACGCCACCGGGACAGCCTTGCTCCAGCTCAAACAAGACCAGCTGGCCGTGCAGACCGCCCAGGAGAACCTGAACGCGGCCGAACTGATCGCGCCGTTTAACGGGACGATCACCCAGTCAAATGCGTTCCCCAACGCGGTTGTTACATTGGGGACCCAGGCTTTCCGGATCGACGACCTGTCGAACCTGAACATCGTGGTTCAAGTTGTCGAAGTGGATATCGATAATGTCAAGATTGGGCAGCCGGCCCAGATCACCTTCGATGCCATCCCCAACAAAACCTACGCGGGCAAGGTCATCTCGACCGACCTGGCGGGTACAGCCTCGCAGAGCAGCGTCAATTTTAACGTCACTGTCCAGATCACCAACGCAGATGCACTTGTTAAACCGGGCATGTCGGCCAATGTGACCGTCATCACCAACAAGGTGGATAATGCCATCCTGATTCCAAACACGTCCGTTTTCACCGATACGAACGGCGGGCAATATGTTTACCTGGTCCAAAATGGCGCCACCACCAAGGTGCCGGTCACGGTCGGAGCGATCTCGGATTCTGTCACGCAGATCACCAGCGGCACCCTGAAAGCCGGCGATACGATCGTGCTCAGCTTCGCCAGCACATCCGCCACCGGCGGGTTCGGCGCCTTCCGGCTGGGCGGCGGCGGAGCCGGCGCGGCAACTACGGGCGCCAGGCCTGTGGCGACCCCTTAGGCCAGGTGACTGCAATGGATGATATCGTTATCCGGGCAAAAGACCTTACAAAGATCTACCGCATGGGTGAAGTGGAAGTACAGGCACTCTGCGGCGTTTCATTGGAGGTTAAACGGGGTGAGGTGGTGGCGATTACCGGGCCATCCGGATCCGGGAAGTCCACCTTGATGAGCATCCTGGGTTGTTTGGACCGGCCAACCAGCGGTGAGTACATCCTAGACGGCGAAACGGTGGCGGGCCTGAACGATGATCAACTGGCCAGCATTCGCAATCGCAAAATCGGCTTTGTGTTCCAGTCCTTCAACCTGCTGCAGCGCGTATCCGCGCTGGTAAATGTGGAACTGCCGCTGGGATATGCCAACCGGCCGGATGAGGGCAGAGGCCGGGCGGCGGCGGTTCTGAAGGCGGTCGGCCTGGAGAACCGCATGAAACACCGGCCAGCGGAACTTTCCGGCGGGGAGCAGCAGCGCGTGGCAGTGGCACGGGCGCTGGTCAACGAACCGGCCATCCTGCTGGCAGATGAACCAACCGGCAACCTGGACTCGCGGGTGGGCCAGGAAATCATGGATTTACTATTAAAGCTTAACCGTGACAGCAACACCACCCTGGTCATAATCACGCACGACCCCAGGATCGCTTCCCAGGCCCAACGGATTATTTCAATCCGGGACGGCTTGGTTGAGAGGACTACGCAATGAAAATCAGACGGGTTTTAGTGGGAACGCTCACCGTGCTGGTCAGCAATAAATTACGCAGCGGGCTGACCATCCTGGGCATCGTGATCGGCGTGGCGGCGGTGATCGCCATGCTTTCGGTCGGACAGGGCGCCCAGAATTCCATCACTTCTTCAATCAGTTCGATTGGTACCAACCTGCTGTTCCTTTCGGCCGGATCCGGGCCCAGGTTTGGAGGCGCAGGCGGGGGCGGCACCGTGACCGTTAAGAACGTTCGCCCATTGACGATGTCGGATGCCACGGCCTTGCTGGACCCCTACCAGGCACCGGATGTTCTGGCGGTGGCGCCCATTTTGCAGGGCGGTAATATCTCCGCCTCGGCCACCAACGGGCAAAGCACCACGACCACCGTGTATGGCGTGACTTCCAATTACTTTTCCATGCGCGATGAAACGTTATCGTATGGCGCCATTTTCAGCGACCAGGAAGTGAACATCCACGCCCGTGTGGTGGTGATCGGTCCGGATCTGGCGTCCACGCTGTTCGGCCAGACGACCGGTCTGGCCGGGCAGACGCTGCGCATCAACGGGCAGACTTTTACGATCATCGGCGTCCTGCAATCGAAAGGCGGTACCGCGCTGGGGAGCTCCGATAACCAGGCCATCATTCCAATCACCACGGCGCGCGACCGCGTGATCCAGACGCCTGGAAACTATGTGAACACGATCTATATCCAGGCCACCAGTGCCAACACGGTTACGGATGCCAGTACGGAGGTTTCCAATATCATGCGCATGCGCCACCACGTGGCAGTCGGGGCGGAGGATTTTTCCATTTTCAACCAGCAGGATCTGGCCAACACGGCCTCTTCGATCATCGGCGTGTTGACGGTCTTCCTGGGAGGCATCGCCGCCATCTCTCTGCTGGTAGGCGGGATCGGCATCATGAATATCATGCTGGTCTCGGTGACCGAGCGTACCCGTGAAATTGGCTTGCGCAAGGCCGTCGGCGCCCGCAACCGGGATATCATGGTGCAATTCCTGGTGGAGTCTTTGTTCCTTAGCCTCTTGGGCGGTGTGCTGGGGATTTTACTGGGCTGGTTGATCGCGCTGGTGATCGGGCGGGTCGCCTCGGCCAGCGGGACCGCGCTGACCCCGGCGGTCAGCCTGAATTCCATCCTGCTGGCAACGCTCTTCTCGGCGGCAGTCGGCCTGTTCTTCGGGATTTATCCGGCGCGGCGCGCCGCCCTGCTCGAGCCGGTGGAAGCTTTACGCTACGAATAATTTTTGGAGAGGTCAACCATGTCCACGCTTGAAGCAAAGCCCGTTAAAGCCAAAAGAATCCTCAATACCAAACTATTGCCCATCGCGGCGCTCGTGCTGGTGGTGCTGGCACTGCTTTTCCTGGCCGCGCCGCTGATCCGACTGGCCGGCGGGTCCCAGAGAGCGGGTGTCTTTGTGACGCCCGGCAATGCTACCACCGGCTCACCCGTCACGGGAGGCGGTCCGCAGGTGCTTACCGGCAGCGGATCGCCGGCGCGCCGGTTTACGGTGGGGGCAGGCGGCCGGAGTGGGATTATCCTGTATTTCGTGATGCTGCTGGTTTCATTGGCGGCAGCCGTGGGCATGCTTTTTACCAAACGCTGGGGGCAGGTGCTGGCGATCATCATGGGCGGGCTGTTTGGCTTGCTGGGGCTGGTTTCGCTGCTGCCGTTGCTGCTGATACGATTTGTGGGCGCACCCAACCTGGTCAGCCTGGTGCTGGGGATCGTTCACGTGCTGCTGGCGGTGTCGGTCATCGTGCTTGCCTCGATCCCGGGAAAGCCAGGATTGCCCTCCGCACCAACACCTGTCTCTGCCAGTACTTAACTAGCGGCGGCCTGCTCCCATTCGTTGAGGGCAGGCCGCTCTTTTATCCAAACATCATTTTATATATTGCAGAGTGTGGCCGGTGTGCTCCTAGATGCCAACATTGCTGAGGATTTCCAGGAGCTCGGAAAGCAGGTTTGTCAATTCCGGGTGGGTTGCCTCGAAATGTTTCAGCCCTTCTTCCAGTCTCTGGAGGGTGGATGGGTGGACCGGGGTGACAGTCACGTCCGGCCGGTCGAGCAGCACCTGGATTTCTGATTCGAGCTGAAGCAACAGTTCCTGGCCCTTTTTATCAACGGACTTGGTATTTTGGATTTCAGCGTGCAGTTGTTTGATCAGTTTGCGTAACTCCAGGTCATCCATGGGAAAGCGCCTCCTTCAAAAGATCGTTCTGTCCCACCATTTTACACCCGTATCATGTCCTGGCAGGCGTTCACAAATTATGGAAAGGTCATTTAGACGTTTAAAGCCCTGTTTTTGGTCTACTAACCCTTCCTCCTGAACGCCGAGGAATTGTCAGAAAAGTATATATGTTGGGGTGCAGAGTCGGGTATAAAGAGATGGTCGGATGTATAATCTTTCCTCAGCTTGAGCCGGCAGATCACCCATAAACAGAGTTCACGGCGGCAAGGAAAGGAATAAATCATGGACATTGGACCCCTTGAATATGTTGTAATCGGTGTGACCGACCAGCAACTCAAAAGTGACTTGATCTCGGAATTGAATGCGATCCAGGAGGCCGGCAAGATCCGCGTGGTGGATTTGATCTTCATATCAAAAGCCGCCGATGGAGCCGTGAAGATGCAGGAAGTGAGCGAGCTGGTTGAAGAGGAACTGGCGGAGTACGGAGATATTGCCATCAACCTGATGGGATTATTGACCGCCGAAGATATTAAACAACTGACCGGGCAGATCCCTACCGACAGTTCCGCTGTTGTAATCCTGATCGAACACACCTGGGTGATCGGGCTGACCGAAGCGGTCCGCACGAATGGCGGAGCGGTGTACGCGGCGGGAATGGTTTCACATGATATATTGGCGCAAGTCAGTGCTGAACTGGCAGCCGGAAAGGAAGGCAAGAATGCCTAGAGGATTCGGTGGTGGCTTTAGGGGCGGTGGATTTGGGATGAGAAGGGGCGGTTTCCCCTTGCTCGGGATGGGCATGGGCATGGGGATGGGCGGTCCATTGATGACCGGCTTGATGGCTGGCGGATTGGGCTACATGCTGGGCAGCAACGCCAACCAGGGACAAAACCCGCAGGTTGTGCAAATGATGCCGGCCCAGCAACCCTACCAGGGCCAACCGCAGGCCCCGGCTGGATCGGATAAACTTGCTCAGCTGCAATTGCTGGGCGAGTTACACGATAAAGGCGTATTAACCGACGAAGAATTTACACGCGAAAAGAACCAATTATTGGGCCGCTAATCGCATTATGTGGGCAGATGCCCATCCGGACATCTGCTTTCCTAAAGATTTCCCAGATGTGGGATTCGATATTGAAGGTCGTTTGCCTTGACACGGCACGTACCTGTTTGCCGGAGTTGTCAATATGAACAGCATAAATCGTAACAGTAGTTTCTATTATCCTACGGAAGGCGCGATCGACTTGCAGTCCATCATGCGCCAGGTGTATACCTGGATGGTGCTGGGGATGGTCATCACAACCGCGGTGGCCTACGTGACTGCCAGCACAAGCCTGATCAATCTTGCCATGAACCCGATTATTTTGATCGTCGCAGTCCTGGCCGAATTTGGCCTGGTGCTGGGAATTAGCGCCGGCCTTAGCCGGCTTTCCTCGGGCGTGGCGACGTTGTTATTCATGCTGTACGCAGCTTTGAACGGATTCACGCTTTCCATCGTATTGCTGGCTTTCACCGGTGCATCCCTGTTTGTGGCATTTGCCACCACCGCAGCCTTATTCGCGGCCATGTCCATCATCGGCTATACCACCAAAGTGGATCTATCCAAGATGGGTACATTCCTGATGATGGGGGTGCTTGGGCTGGTCATTGCGATGGTCGTTAACATGTTCGTCGCAAGCGGCCCGCTGGATACGATCATCAGCATTGTGGGTGTGTTGATCTTCACTGCCCTGACCGCCTATGATACCCAGCGTATCGGCCGCATGGCCGCCCAAATGAATGTGAATGGTGATAATGAGGTGAAGTTCGGTATCTTCGGGGCGCTCAGACTCTACCTGGACTTCATCAACATGTTCCTGTTCGTGCTGCGCTTGACGGGCCGCCGCCGGTAAGCCACAGCGAAAATATTCTTGTCGCACACATGGGTCACAATTCCAGAAATTTGTGACCCATGTAATTTTTAAGTCCAAGCATACCAGGTCGCCCCGGGCTGGATTTCGCAACAAATAGGAGCAAGTACATCGTATATAATAAGGGCGAATGATTGGAGTGAACCTATGGCAACTTTCCCTTTTTGGTCGAAAGATGTAAATGAGGTCGCCCAAAGCGTGAACTCGTCCACGGCCGGGCTGAGCGAAAAGGACGCGCAGGAAATCCTGCGGCGGGTGGGACCAAATAGCACGCAATCCAAAAAGCGGGTCACGCCGCTGGGATTATTCATCAACCAATTCAAAAGCCCGATCGTCATCATCCTGATAGCGGCCACCTTGATCTCGGCCTTTCTGCAGGATTGGGCGGATGCCATCATCATCCTGCTGATCGTGATGGGCAGCGCCCTGCTCAGCTTTTTCCAGGAATACAACGCCAACAATGCCGCCGAGAAATTGAAGGAACAGGTCTCGTTCAAGACGGATGTCATCCGTGACGGGAAAACCGTATCGATCCCGACCGAGGCAGTGGTTCCCGGGGAAGTGGCGCTGCTGGAGGCCGGCAGCTTGATCCCGGCGGATGGCCTGGTACTCGAAGCCAGGGATTTCTTCGTCAACCAGGCCGTGCTGACCGGCGAGACCTTCCCGGTGGAAAAAACGCCGGGCATTCTTCCCGAAAGCGCCGGGCTGGCGGAACGGACCAACATGGTTTTCATGGGGACGAATGTGCGCAGCGGCAGCGCCAAAGTGCTGATCGTGGAAACCGGGCTGAACAGCGCCTTCGGCCAGATCGCCAATAAACTGACCCTGCGCCCGCCCGAGACCGAGTTCGAGCGCGGCATCCGCAAGCTGGGCTTCTTGCTGACCGAAGTCATGTTCGTACTTGTGCTGGGGATCTTCTTCTTTAACGTGCTGTTGCACAAGCCCGTGCTGGATTCACTGCTCTTTTCGATCGCCCTGGCGGTCGGTTTGACGCCGCAACTGCTACCCGCCATCATTAACATCAACCTGTCGAAAGGCTCGCAGGATATGGCCAAACACGGCGTGATCGTGCGCCGGCTGGAATCGATCGAGAATTTCGGCAGCATGGATATCCTCTGCACCGACAAGACCGGCACGCTGACGGAGGGGGTGGTGCACCTGGATGGCGCTCTGGATGTAAATGGCGAGCCATCCGATCAGGTGAGCCTGTATGCCTACCTGAACGCGAAGATGCAGACGGGACTGCCCAATCCGCTGGATGATGCCATTGTCAGCAAAGGAACCAAGGGGGCGGAGGATTACACCAAATTGGATGAAATCCCGTATGACTTCGTCCGCAAACGCCTGACGGTGGTAGTGGAGAAGAAGGGCATCCCGCCAACCATGATCACCAAAGGCGCGCTGGAAAATATCCTGGCAGCCTGCGGGAAGATCCAGGTCGGGGACGAGGAAAAAGCCCTGGATGCCGGCCAGCAAGCCGGGATACAGGCAAGGTACGAGGCCTGGAGCGCCCAGGGCTACCGGGTGCTGGGAGTGGCGGTCAAACCTGTCCCCGGCCAGGTACATCCCTTTTCCAAAAGCGGCGAAACCGGCATGGCGTTTGCCGGGTTCTTGTTATTCCTGGATCCGCCCAAGCCGGGCGTGCAAGACACCATCCTAGCGCTTGAGAAACTGGGCGTACGGCTTAAAGTAATCACGGGCGACAATAAATTGGTGGCACGCCATACCGGGCAGACGGTGGGGCTGGGGGATGCAAAGGTGCTGACCGGCGCCGAGCTGGACGACATGCACGACGAGGCGCTCTGGCATGCAGTGGAAGAGACCACCATTTTTGCCGGGGTGGATCCCAACCAGAAGGAACGCATCATCCTGGCGCTCAAGAAACGCGGCCACGTGGTGGGTTACATGGGCGACGGGATCAACGATGCACCTTCGCTGCACAGCGCGGATGTGGGCATCTCGGTGGCGAACGCTGTGGATGTGGCCAAGGAAGCCGCCGACCTGGTGCTGCTCAAACAGGACCTGGATGTGCTGCGCGAAGGCATTGTGCAGGGGCGCAAGACTTTTGCCAACACGCTCAAGTATGTCTTCATGGCAACCAGCGCAAATTTCGGCAACATGTTCAGCATGGCAGGTGCGTCGCTGTTCCTACCGTTCCTGCCGATGCTGCCCAAGCAGATCCTGCTGATCAACTTCCTGACCGACCTGCCTGAGATGACCATCGCCGGCGATCGCGTGGATGACGTGTTTGTCGAACGCCCGCACCGCATGGATATCAAATTCATCCGCCGCTTCATGCTGATCTTTGGCCCGCTCAGCTCGGTGTTCGATTATGCCACCTTTGGAGTTTTGTTGTGGTTCATGAAGGCCAACCAACAAAGTTTCCAGACGGGCTGGTTCATCGAGTCGATCCTTTCGGCGGGGGTAGTGGTCTTTGCGGTGCGCACACGCCTGCCATTCACACACAGCCGCCCCAGCCGGGCCATGCTGGCGGTCACCGCTGCAGTCATGCTGGTGACATTGTTGCTGCCTTATTCTCCCCTGGCTGGAATACTTGGTTTTGTGCCGCTATCGCTTCCATATCTGCTGATCATTTTTGGGATCGTGGTGCTTTATTTCCTTTCAGCCGAAATGACCAAGCGCTGGTTCTACCGCCAGGCCAGGAATAATGGCTGAGCCCGAACTTCCATGTAAGGTGAAAATCCTGTCTACGGAGTCCGAAGTCTTGCGACTTCGGAACCGATGATTGATTTTCTTACCAGGTACCAAGACATGAATGAAGTCAAGAAAACTATTGATTTTGTGGCTTTGTGACTTAGTGGTAGATCCTTAGGTCGTCTGGAAAAGCGTAAATCGATAGTCGTTCTTATATCGCAAGCAAAGGAATATTTTTATCCATGAAAATGAAAAACGATGACGAATAGAATTCTTGTCACCTATACTACCTGCACCGGTTCCACCATTGGCGTGGCCGAAGCGATCGGCAAAAGCCTGGCTGAAAACGGCGCACTGGTGGAGGTGCTGCCGATGCAGGCAGTCAGAGAGCTCAGCCCCTACCAGGCCGTGGTGGCCGGCAGCCCCATTCATAGTAACAAATGGTTGCCCGAAGCCGTGCAGTTCGTCCAGGCGCACCAGGTGGAATTACGCAGTAAACCTTTCGGCATTTTCCTGGTATGCATGACCCTGGCCATGCGCAACGGGGAAAAATACCGCCCGTTTGTGGCCGATTACATGGCGCCGGTGCGGGCGCTGGTACAGCCGGTCAGCCAGGGTCTGTTTGCCGGGGTGCTGGACATCCGCAAAGTACCATCTGCCAGTGACCGCTTCAAGTTCCGGCTGAGCGTGCTCTTCGGCGTCTGGAAGGAAGGCGATCACCGTGATTGGGAAGCCATCCGGGCCTGGGCTGAAAGCCTGCGCCCGCATTTGACCGGGTAGTCTTTCAATCCGGTTTTTAGGGCTGGTCGATACTGACCGGGCGTACCCACAGCAGGCGCGGCGCTCTGGGCTTGCGCACCAGCACCACCATCAGGGTGATTGCACCAATCGCAATAATGTTCCCCAGCACCCCGCTCAGGCCGCGTCCCAGGGAGAAGGAAAACCGGCCTTCACCGCCTTCACCGAAACGGCCAGGAGAGAGACTGGTGCCGGTGAGGGTTCCGGAGATTGCCTCACTTGATGTTTGGCCGGTAAATGCCCGGCTGCCAAAATCGCCCCTGCCGAACGAAGCTCCGAGGGAGGTATTCTGTACGAGGGCGTAGAGGCCGCCGCTCACCAGGGCAATCACGATCAGAATAAGCAGGATTCTAAAAATTACTTTTAACATATTCATCTCCAAAAAATCACTTGTTTTTGTCAATTTTCACAGGCTGGATGGCCAGTCTTCCGGTTACCGGGCGCTTCGCCAGGGAGTGGATGGAGGCAAGGATATAGCGCTGTATTGCATTGACAAACCATTTCCAGTGCATGGCAAAGTGCAGACCGGTCAGGACTAGCGCCAGGTTGGCGGAGAGCGAATGGAACTCGCGCCAGGCCGGGCTGGCCGGCAAATGGATCCCTAGTGTCACCATGACGCTGCGGGAAATCATCAGTCCGCTGATGAAAACCATCACAAAATCTACGATCAACAGGGCATCCACCAGGTAGTTGAAGCGGGATTCATGGATCAGTTTGTTGAAAAATGTTTTACTGACGTTCACAACCCAGTCCCAATGGAACAGGATATGCGCGAACAGCAACACGGCGGCCGCGAGCGCGAACCACTCATGCACAGGCAGGCCGGTCAGGGAGGGATTGTTCGCCACCAGGAACGCGACAAGGATGACGATATCGACGAACAGGTTGGTTTTTGTTTTTACTGACATATCATTTCTCCAATAATTGCTTAATATAATTAAGATTGTTATTGGCCGGATTGTAAAGGTTCAAGATGAAACGAACATGAACAAAGACACGCAAGAATCCAATCAACATTTCACTTCTTGAATGAATGAGGTGTACACTAATACCGTTCAGTATCCTGTGGTGATTATTTAACATATTTCGAAAGGAGCCCGTTATGTCGGCATGGTCGGATGGATATGTTAACGCCAATGGTTTGAGAATTCATTATTACCGGACCGGCGGGGACAAACCCAAGGTGGTTTTCAACCACGGCGCCGGGGATGACGGCCTGTGCTGGACCCGCGTGGCCAGGGAACTGGAAGCTGATTATGACTGCATCCTGGTGGATGGGCGCGGCCACGGGAAAAGCTCCAACGGCAAGGGGGATTACTCCACCGCGCAGAGGGTGGCCGACCTGGTCGGTTTGATCCAGGCATTGGGGCTGGAACGCCCGGTGATCGGCGGTCATTCGATGGGCGCGGATACGTGCATGAATCTGGCGGCTGCCCATCCGGAGCTGACGCGGGCGGTCTTCCTGGAGGATCCGCCCATCATCATCCCTGGCGAGATGTTTGGGGATGGAAAACAGGATTTCAAGTCGGAGGATATCGGCAAGCTGATGGCAAGATACATGCGCTTGTTCAAGATCATGCCAAAGTTCCTGGCAACCCGCATGGCAAGAAAAGCTTCTCCGACCTATCCTGACGATGAGATCATTCCCTGGGTGAATGCAAAGGAACGCATGAGCGTCAATTTCTTGAATTCCATGCCCACAATGCAAATGGATCTGGACGAGCCCTTCGAAATTTTCAAGCGGATCAGCGTGCCCGTCCTGTTATTCATCGGGGATAAAGAAAAGATGTCGATCGTTTCGATCGAATCCGCCCAAGAAGCCGCCCGTGTAAACGAGAAGGTCAAAGTGGTCCATCTGGAAGGCGCCAGCCACGATATCCGCCGCACCCGCTTCGATGGCTATATGCCGGCGTTAAAGGATTTCCTCAAGAATATTTATCCAGCCTGAGTAGAACTCACATGAGGCTTATAAAAGCGCCGGAAAATGGACCGGCGCTTTTTCATTTCCGGAGAAATCATGACATATATTACTTGAAAACAACCATAAATAATCATAATATCTGATTGATATTGATTGATTTAGATTGAATATGAGCGATTATGGAATCCAATTTTGTATCGGGTACCGACCGCCAGCAGCAGATCCTGCAACTGCTCGAGCGCCAGCAACGCTTGAGCGTGGCGGCAATTTGTACTACGTTCGAGGTCAGTGAAGCCACCGCCCGGCGGGACCTGGAGTCGCTCGCCAACCTGGGCAAACTGCAGCGCGTGCACGGCGGCGCGATCGTTTTAACCCAGGCTCCCCCCGAAAGCCCCATCCTCCAGCGACAGAACGAACAAACCTACGAAAAAACCCGCATAGGGCAGGCCGCCGCAGCATTGGTGCAGCCTGGGGAAGCGGTGTTCCTCGGCTCGGGCAGCACCGTCCTGGAGGCGGCACGCGCCCTGCGCGGGCGGCGGGGGTTGACCGTGCTGACCAATTCCTTGCCGGTGGTCAATGCCCTGGCCGGCGCCGAGGAAATTACGCTCATCTGCCTGGGCGGGATGCTGCGCGAGAGTGAGTTTTCCTTCATCGGCCACATCACCGAGCAGGCCCTGGCGGAGGTGCGCGCTGATAAGGCGTTGATCGGGACGCGCGCCATCAGCCTGGAACACGGCCTGACCAGTGAATACTTGCCCGAAACCATGACCGACCGGGCCATCCTGAAAGCCGGCCAACAGATCATCGTACTGGCCGACCATACCAAGTTCGGCCGGGCCGCCACCGTCCGGCTGGCGTCCCTGGAAAGCATCCATACTATCGTTACCGACGGACAAACGCCCCGGGATTTCCTGGAGGCGATCCAGGCACGCGGCCTGCAGGTTGTACTGGCCTAGTTTCCTTGTTAGCCTTGCCGCACTGTGTGTTTGGATAAACCATGGAACTCGAAGCCTTCCGCCCTCAATCCAAACTGGTCACCCGGGTCACCCGGGTGGAAAAGCCGCGCTTCCCGGCCTTCGACGCCCACAACCACGTGGGCGGGGAGTTCGGCGGCGGGTGGGACAGGAAACCCCTGCCGGAATTGCTGGACCGGCTGGACCAGGCCGGGATCGTCCTCTACGTGGATCTGGACAGCAGCTGGGGTGAGCAAGTGCTGAATGCCCACCTCGACCATTTCAAGCAGCCCGCGCCCGGGCGCTTCCTGGTCTTCGGCGGGGTGGACTGACCGCAGTGGCTGGAAAAAGGCGACGGTTTTCCCGAATAGGCCGCCGGGAGGCTGCGGATCCAGAAGGAACGCGGCGCGGAAGGGCTGAAAATCTGGAAGGGTCTCGGCCTGTCCGTCCGCGACCAGCACGATCGCCTGGTGGATGTGGACGACGCGCACCTGGTACAGATCTGGGAGGGCGCCGGGGAATTGGGCCTGCTGGTCGTCATCCTCGTGGCCGACCCGGTGGCCTTTTTTGACCCGGTCGACGAGACCAACGAGCGCTGGGAGGAACTCGGGCGATGTCCGGATCCATGATGACCGGCGCATCGATTACCAGCGTCAGCACATCGGTCAGCTCCGCCTGGCCATGCGAGATGGCGTGGATGTGCGCGGTTATTTTGTCTGGTCCCTGCTGGACAATTTTGAATGGGCGCAAGGTTTCACCAAGCGCTTCGGTGTAATCCGGGTGGATTATGAGACCCAAAAAAGGACGATCAAGGACAGCGGAGGTGGTACGCACGGTTGATCGCTACGAATAAAATGAATTAGAAATCGAGAGAGGAATATTCCATGACCAAAATTGCGTTCATCGGTGCCGGCAGCCTGGGCTTTACCGCCGGGCTAGTTCGTGACATATTGACCTTCCCGCTATTGGAAGACGCCCAGATTGCCCTGATGGATATCGACGCCGAACGGCTGGATTTTGCCCACAAGACCGTGCAGAAGCTCGTTCAGGTCGGGAAATACCCCGCCAGCGTGACCGCCACCCTGGACCGGGTCGAGGCGCTGCGGGATGCCGATGTGGTCCTGACCACCATCCTGACCGGCACCACAGAAATTTGGAAATACGATATCGAAATCCCCAAAAAATACGGCGTGGATATCAACGTCGGCGATACGCGCGGTCCCTCCGGCATCTTCCGCTTCCTGCGCACCCTCCCGCCCATGCTGGATATCCTGCATACCATGGAGGCAGTCTGCCCGAATGCCATCTGGCTCAACTACACCAACCCGATGGCCATGCTGTGCGGGGCTCTCCAGCGCATCACCAGCATACCGGTGACAGGACTGTGTCACTCAGTCCAGGGCACGGCCATGATGCTGGCCAATTGGATCGGCGTTCAATATTCCGAAGTCAATTACCTGTGCGCCGGCATCAACCACCAGGCCTGGTATCTGATATATGAGGTCAACGGCCGGGACGCCTATCCGCAGATCCACCAGGCCATTACGAAAAAACCGGAGATATACAATGAAGAGCAGGTCCGCAACGAGATGTACCTGGCGCTGGGCTATTACGTGACCGAATCGAGCGGCCACAATTCGGAATACAACGCCTGGTTCCGCAAGCGCCCCGACCTGATCGAGAAATACTGTACTCACGGCACCGGTTGGAATCCCGGAGAATACGCCTACATCCTGCGGGAGTATCAGAAGACCGAGGCCACCTGGAAGGATGGCGTGCGGGTCGAGCTGGCCAAGCAGGTCACGGGTAATGACCTGGCGCGCGGGCAGGAATACGCCGCCTACATCATCAATGCCCTGCGGGGGGGTGACCCTTTCAAATTCAACGGCAACGTGCCCAACACCGGCCTGCTGACCAACCTGCCGCAGGGTGCCTGCGTGGAGGTGCCGGTTTACGTGGACAAGGCCGGCTTCCATCCTCTGCACGTCGGGGCGCTGCCGCCCGAGTGCGCCCTGCTGACCGCCCTCTCCAGCGGGATCGAGGAAATGGCCATCACCGCCGCCCTGACCGGCGACCCGGTCATGCTCTACCGCGCCATTTGCAATGACCCCCTGACGGCCGCCGTGCTCTCGCTGGCAGAGATCCGCGACCTGGTCAATGAGATGTTTGCACAAAACCAGGCCTACCTGCCAATGTTCAAAGTGCATAAAGTATAGAGGCACCTAATCACACCTGCTTCCCTCCCCCAACCTGGCTGGTGGTTTCCCGCTCCCGGTCTCACCTGGCAGTGGCAGCTGTCCGGACCGCCAGTCGAACTGAGCGTGGATGCCCAGGTATTTGATATCGACCTTTTCGATAACGCCGCCGCGGTTGTAAAAGAATTGCACGACCAGGGCCGCAAAGTCATCGGGTACATTTCCGTTGGATCGCGCGAAGACTGGCGTCCGGATGCCGCCCAATTCCCACCGGAAGTGCTTGACAAGGATTATAAGGGCTGGCCGGGTGAAAAGTGGCTGGACATCCGCCGGATCGACCTGCTGAGGCCGGTCATGTGCGTCCGTCTCGACCTGTGCAAGAGCAAAGGTTTCGAGGCCGTTGAACCGGATAACATCGAGATTCATGACAATGACAGCGGCTTCCCAATCAGCTATGCCGACCAATTAGCCTATGCCGGCTGGCTGACGGAAGAAGCCCACGGGCGCGGCCTGGCAATCGGTCTGAAGAATGCCGCCGATATGCTGGCCGACGTTCTGCCTTTTTATGATTTCGCGATTACCGACACGGGTGTGGATTTCCAGGCCGACTGTGCCTGGGGCAGGGCGCATTCGATCAGCTTCATCCAAAAAAAACCGGATTCTGACCGCTTTTCGTAATACATGTTTCTAAAACAGGTGAGGCTGCAAATTTGATCAATCCCACCGGTGCAATCTTTGAAATATTTCGAACCTGTAAGAGTACATTTATTTGTGGTTAAATCAATGCCATGACAACTCTATCCATCGGTAAACTGCGCGGCTTGCAACAGTGCACTTCGGAACAGGCCACCTTCACCTGCCTGGCCCTGGACCATCGCCAGAACTTGCGGCGGACACTCAACCCGGCCGATCCGGCCTCCGTCAGCGATCTCGACCTGACCGGTTTCAAGCTGGATGTCACCGCCGCCCTGGCCGGGGCAGCCACCGCTGTCCTGTTCGACCCGCAATACAGCGCCGCCCAGTCAATTGCCGGCAGGATTCTTCCGCGCACCGCTCCCCTGGTGGCGGCGGTTGAGGCGACCGGTTATGGCGGCGAGCCGGCCGCCCGCCAGAGCCAGATCCTGCCAGGCTGGAGCGTGGAAAAAGCCAAACGCATGGACGCCAGCATGATCAAGTTGCTGGTCTACTACCATCCTGATTCACCCACTGCCGCAGAGATCGAGGCCTTCGTCCGGCAGGTGGCGCAGGAATGCAGCCGGCATGATCTGGCACTCATGCTGGAACCGCTGTCGTACCCGCTGGCTGCCGATCAGAAGCTCTCCTCCGCCGAAAAAAGGCGCGTGGTCAGCGAGAGCGCCCGCCGCCTGACGGTCCCGGGGGTGTATGTGCTCAAAGTTGAATTTCCGCTCGACATTTCCAGCGATCCGGATGAATCCGAATGGGACAAAGTCTGTCGCGAGATTTCCAACCTCAGCCAGATACCCTGGATCCTGTTTTCCGCAGCCGAAGACTATCCCACCTACCTGCGCCAGGTTGCAGCAGCCTGCCAGGCGGGTGCCTCAGGCTGTGCGGTCGGGCGGGCCGCCTGGAAGGAAGCGGTTGCCCTTTCGGGCCAGGCCCGCCTGGCTTTCTTAAAGGAGATTGCCCTGCCGCGCCTGGAAGCCCTCGCCAGTTCATGTTCCGACCTGGCCCGTCCATGGACGGATTTCTTTGCCCCGGCTCCGATCACGCCGGATTGGTTTAAGACCTACTGACGCTTTTTTAAACGATCAAATCTTATTATCTTTCGCTGTTTCGTCGTGTTCCTTTGTGTCCTTCGTGTTGGTTTGATTTTCTATGAAACCTCCCTTCGATATCCTGGTAGCCGGTGAGATCAATCCCGATCTGATCCCCTCCGGGAATGTCATCCCCGAATTCGGCCAGGCGGAAAAACTGGTTGACTCGGCTGACCTGCCGGTTGGTTCCTCCTCCGCCATCTTTGCCTGCGGAGCAGCCCGACTGGGGCTTAAGGTGGCCTTCAGCGGTATTTGCGAGACGGATATTTTCGGTCGTTTCATGCTGGACGAGCTGTCGCAAGGCGGCGTGGATGTTTCCGGAGTGATCATCCATCCGCTTCTGCCGACCGGTCTGAGTGTCATCCTCAACGGTCCCTTGGGCGACCGTGCCATCCTGACCCACGCCGGGGCGATCAACCGCCTGCAGGCGGAGCAGGTCACTCCTGACCGGCTGCAAACAGCCCTGCAGACCGGCCTGCCGGACCTGTTCCAGCGCGCCCATGCTCTCGGTCTGACCACTTCCCTGGATTCCAATTGGGAACCTTCCGGTGAATGGCGCGGCTTCGATGATCTGCTTGGCCGGGTGGATATCTTCCTCCCCAACGAAAAAGAGGCCCTGGCGATTTCCGGCCTGCCCAACACCGAGGCGACTGCAAAAGCCCTTGCCCGAAAATCCCACCTGGTGGCAGTGAAGCAGGGTGGGCGCGGCGCCCTGGCCTGTTCCGGAGATACGCTCATCCATGCCCCGGCAGTGCCTGTTCAGATCGTGGATTCCTTCGGCGCGGGGGATTCGTTCGATGCCGGTTTCCTGTATGGCTTTTTGAACGGCTGGAGCCTTGAAAAAACCCTTTTCCTGGCTGCCACCTGCGGTTTCCTCTCCACCCGCCGCCCCGGAGGCACCGCCGGGCAGCCGACTTTGGTGGAGGCTGTCATTCCGAAGGCTGTCGCATTTATTCCCCTTTACGACTGCCAAAGCGATACCTATCATGAAGTCAAATTTCCTCGATGAAATAGTCCGGGTACAGAAGCAGGGACAGCCGCGCGGCATCGCTTCGGTTTGCTCGGCCCATCCTTGGGTATTGAAAGCCGCCATGACGGGTGCCAAAACAGGCACCAGGCCGCTCCTGGTTGAATCCACCTGCAACCAGGTCAACCAGTTTGGCGGCTACACCGGTATGACCCCGACAGATTTCGTTGCGTATGTGCGCGCAGTCGCCGTCGAAAATCAATTTCCCCTGGAACGGCTTATCCTGGGCGGCGATCACCTCGGACCAAATGTCTGGCAAAACGAACCGGCCGGCAGCGCCATGCAAAAATCCGCCGGCATGCTGCGGGCTTATGTGCAGGCTGGTTACACCAAGATCCACCTGGATGCCAGCATGAAACTGGGCGACGATGATCCGGGCCGCCCGCTGGACCTGGAACTATCCGCCCGCCGCACGGCCTGGCTGGCGCTAGCCGCCGAAAGTGCCAGTGCGGATCTCAGCCCGGAAGGGTCTGATAAACTCCGCTATATCATTGGCAGCGAGGTTCCCATCCCCGGAGGTGCCATGGGGCATGAGGACGGCGTCCACGTGACGGATGTACCAGACGCCCGCCGCAGCCTTGCTGTGATGCAGGCAGCCTTCAAGTCCGAAGGATTGGAATCAGCCTGGGAACGCGTCATCGCCCTGGTTGTCCAGCCCGGGGTTGAATTCGGCGACGATTTCATATTGGAATATCATTCCGGGGCGGCCCGCCACCTGGCGCACTTTGCCGAGACGATTCCATTCGTCTATGAAGTCCATTCCACGGATTTCCAGACGCGTACGCATCTGCGGGACCTGGTCCGAGACCATTTCGCTATCCTCAAGGTCGGCCCGGCCCTCACCTTTGCATTCCGGGAGGCGGTGTTTGCCCTGGCGATGATGGAGGATGAGCTGTTCCTGCCCGAAGCTCGTTCGAATCTGATTGGGGTAATGGATGAAGCCATGACCCGCCAGCCGGAATATTGGCAGAATTACTATCACGGCAATGCGGCTGCCCTGCGACGGCGACGCATGTTCAGCCGCAGCGATCGCATCCGATATTACTGGAGCGATGGGCGCGTTCAGTCTGCCCTCGACCACTTGCTCCAAAACCTGCGCGAAAAGACCCTGCCGCCGGTCTTGCTCAGCCAGTTCCTTCCCGAACAGTTTGAAAAAGTCCGCAACCACCAGCTGGATGCCATGCCGGACGCGCTCATCTTGGATAAAATCAATTCCGTGCTGGAAGATTACGCCTTTGCGTGCGGATGATTGTAAGCCTGGTATCTTAATCAAGGTTTTCAATTTATCAACCTTTTTCACTTCCATTTACAGTTTTCTTTTCCCCTTCCTGCTCGACTGTATCTTCAATTGAAAATTTTTTTCTTTTTCTTGGTTTTGGCTTTTTATTATTGCTTGCCTACCCCCCTCCCCAAATAAGGTTTAAATAGACGTCATTCATTTAATTGGGAGATTACCAGTTTCTAATGAAACTGTAATCTCAAGGGCCTTGACAGCCATATCCCCTTCAGGTAAAATGCTTCCGCTTTGGAAGTATTTCTTTCCGGAAATATACCAGGATGAAAATTTATGTGCCCTGTTTCCCAACCCCCTGCTTCTGCTGATGCTGTAAAGTTGTTGCAGCGTATTGTCCGCCTGCGTAGCCGCTTCAAAGTGGTCGCGCCGGAAAATTTCGCTGCGCTTAGAAAACAGATTCACGAATCGAAGCCATCCGGCAAGGAAGCCGGCATCGAGGATGCCGGCCTGTTCTATACCGCCGGCTCGGTTTTCTTCCGCTATGAAGGCCCCATCACCATGGGCGAACTCAGCCGCGACCTGGAAGTGCCGCTCAGCACAGCCACGCGCACCATGGACTGGCTAGTCACCAACGGCTACGCCCAGCGCCTGCCCGATCCAAAAGATCGCCGGGTCGTTCGGGTGGAACTGACCGACCAAGGCAGGGAAACCTTCCAGACCATCAGCACCTTCATGCTGGCCCGGGTCGAACAGGCCATGAGCCCGCTGAATGCGTCCGAACGCCAGACATTCATATGCCTGTTGAATAAAGTCCTGGATGCCTTCGAACAATTCGGCTGAAAACCCGCCCTGGTCATCCTATAACAAATTAATTGCATTCCATTAATTAGAATTATCCGACGAGGAGTCAAATCATGAGACGTTTTCGAGCCCTGATCAAAAAGGAACTGCTCCACATGGTGCGCGATCCGCGTACCTTGATCTTCATCTTTATCATGCCTGTCCTGCAGTTGCTATTGCTGGGCTATGCCAATAACACCGATATTAAAAATGTGCCCACGGTTATTTTCGACCAGAGCAACAGCCAGGCCAGCCGGGCCTTGCTGAATGCTTTCAATGTAACCGGTTATTTTTCGTTCGATTATGTTGCCTCCACTGACGCTGAAGTCGACAACCTGATCGCTTCCGGCAAAGTCAAAGTAGGCATCACCATTCCCCCCAATTACACCACCAACCTGCTTTCCGGAACTCCGGCCCAGGTATCCGTTTTGATCGATGGATCAGATCCCACCACGGCCAGTGCCGTGCTTTCCGCCGCCACCCTGGCCGGCCAGGCCCACGGCACCACCCTGGAAATCCAGAAGCTGGCACTTGAAGGGGTCAGTGGTCTGGCGGTTTCGCCGGTGGATGTGCGCACGCGCGTGCTTTACAACCCCGACTTGCTCGGCGCCTATAATCTCGTTCCCGGTTTAATCGCCATGATCCTGTTCCAGACCGCTACCAGCCTGACCGCCCTTTCCATCGTGAGGGAACGCGAGCGCGGCACCATCGAACAGTTGATTGTGACCCCTATCCGCAGCTGGGAGCTGATCCTGGCAAAGATCATCCCCTATATCATTGTCTCTTTCATGGATATGCTCCTGATCCTGCTGATCGGCACGTTGTGGTTCCAGGTCCCGATCCGCGGCAGCTTGTGGCTGTTGTTTGCCATGACCGCCCTCTACCTTTTGCCCACCCTGGGCATGGGGCTGTTAATCTCCACCTTCGCCAAAACGCAGCAGCAGGCCCAGTTGATGACCATGCCGATCCTGCTGCCGGCCATGATGCTCTCTGGTTTTATTTTCCCGATTGCCTCCCTGCCGGTCTTCCTGCAGCTCGTCGGCCAAATATTCCCGCTCACCTATTTTATATACATGCTGCGCGCGATTGTCGTCAAGGGGGTTGGCATCCAGTTGATCATTCCCCAGATCATTGCTCTGGCCGTCTTTGCCTTCCTCTTTTTGGGGGCAGCCGCCCTGCGCTTCAGTAAAAAGCTTGATTAGATTAATAAAAATTATTTAGAAAGGAAATATCCTTATGAAAAGAATAAGAGGTTTGATCTTCCCGCTCATATTATTGCTTGTGGCGGTTGCGCTGCTCTGGTACTACTGGGTTCGCCCGGCCGGTTCCCTGGGGGCTGCCTGGAATAACCTGCTCAATCCTCCTTCGCTTGCTTCGACTGCTTTAACCGCCTCCGGCACCGTGGAAATGACCGAGATCGACGTTGCCCCTGAAGCAGCTGGAAAGATTCTGACGGTGAATGTCAAGGAAGGCGATACTGTCAAAGTAGGCGATAAGCTGGCCCAGCTCGACGATACCCTGCTCAAAGACCAGCGTGCTATTGCCGCCTCCACTCTGGAAACGGCCAATATAGCCCTGGTGCAACTGACCTCGCCGGCGACCATTGCCAGTGTCCAGGCAGCCATTGCCCAGGATAAACAGAATATTGACAATGCCCAACAGGCATACGACAACCAGAGGACCTTCACGACCAATCAAAGCGCCGTCCAAAACTCCAAGGCCAGCCTGGTCCTGGCCCAAAAGGCCCTGACCGATGCCCAGAACGATTACAACAATGTCAGCGGCAGTCCGGATAACAATACCGACAAGGCGGCCGCATATTCAAAACTGTATGCTGCGCAGACGGCCTATAACAGCGCCAATTACAACTACAATCTTTGGCTCGGGAATGTAAATTCGGAACAGCTCGACATAAAAGCAGGTGCGCTGGCAGTGGCCCAGGCCAAGTTGCCGGAAGACCAGGCCTTTCTGGCTATACTGCAAGGAGGTCCGATCCCCGCCAATGCCACCGGTGCAGGCATCGTTCAACTTGAGCAGGCCAGGATCGCTGTTCAACTGGCCCAGGCCAACCTGAACCTGCTGGACGATGAAATCAGCAAGATGACAGTCACCAGCCTGGTCAATGGCGTGGTGATGACACGCAACGCCGAACCCGGCAGCGTGGTAAACGCTGGTGCCATCATCCTCACCATCGGCCGCACGGACGAATTGACCATTACCGTTTATGTGCCAGAGGATCGCATCGGCGAAGTCATCCTCGGACAGACCGCCAATGTCAGCGTGGATTCATTCCCGGGGGTTGTCTTCAAGTCCACCGTCACGTACATCTCCGACCAGGCCGAGTTCACCCCCCGCAACGTCGAGACCGTGGCAGGACGTGAAACCACCGTTTTTGCCGTCAAACTTACCCTGTCCGACACTACTGGAAGGCTGAAACCTGGCATGCCGGCGGACGTGGTTTTCAATCTGAAATGACGATGGAACCTGAAATTCTGCTGGAAACCAAAGACCTGGTCAGAAACTTCGGGGAGACCCATGCCGTCGACGGGTTGAACCTGGAGGTGCAGGCCGGGGAAATGGTCGGGCTGGTTGGCCCGGATGGGGCCGGCAAGACCACCGCCATCCGACTGATGGTGGGCGCACTCGAGCCCACCAGCGGCCTGATCCGCATTGCCGGTTACCAGCTGCCCGGCCAGGTGGAAAAAGCGCGCGAGCACCTGGGTTACCTGGCGCAGCGCTTCAGCCTGTACGGCGACCTGACGGTCAAGGAAAATCTGGATTTTTTTGGCGAAGTCTTCGACATCCCGGACGCTGAGCGCAAGCAACGCTCAGAGGATTTGCTGCGCTTTGCCGGGCTGGAGGAATTCGCCAACCGTCCAGCGGCTGCTCTTTCCGGTGGCATGCAGAAAAAGCTGGGGCTGGCAACCGCCCTCATTCATCGTCCGAAGGTTCTGCTGCTGGACGAGCCGACCGGTGGGGTCGACCCGGTGGCCCGGCAGGAATTCTGGCATCTGTTGATCGGCTTGCTGCGAGAAGGCTCGGCAGTGCTGGTAAGCACTCCCTACATGGACGAAGCCATGCGCTTCAACCGGGTCATCTTCATGAACCACGGCCGCGCCCTTATATCCGGTGCGCCGCGTGACCTTATGAAAGGCCTGTCCGGCAAGATCCTGGAACTGGCTACGGAACAAGGCATGCCTGCCCGCAAAATCGCCGAAGAAGATCCCGACGTGGAAGATGTACATACTTTTGGGGAATACCTACACCTGCGTGTGACCTCTGCAGAGGGCCCCATGCAGCGCCTGCCGGAACGCCTGGCAGCCGCGGGTATTGCTCTCACCCATCTTAAGCCCGTATCCGCTTCCCTGGAGGATGTATTCATCCAACTCCTGGAGATGGAAGAAAAAAACAATGGCAAATGAGACCCCCTCCCTGGAAGTATTGGGATTGACCAAATGCTTCGGCAATTTTTGCGCGGTTGACCATGTTTCCTTTACGGTCCAGCCGGGCGAAGTGATCGGCTACCTTGGCCCCAACGGCAGCGGCAAGACCACCACCATCCGCATGCTGTGCGGACTCCTGACTCCCACGGAAGGGACAGCCAGGATCCTGGGCATGGACATAGTTAAGAACGCCGAAGCCATCAAACCGCATATCGGCTACATGTCGCAGAAATTTTCGCTTTATGATGAGTTGACCGTCCTGGAAAACCTGCAATTCTATGCCGGGGTATACGAAATTCCTCGGGCGACGGAAAAAGCGCGCATCCAGGAAATCCTGCACATCGCCGGGTTGGAAGAGCACCCCAAGACGATGACGGGCAGCCTGTCGGGCGGCTGGCGCCAGCGTCTGGCGCTGGGCTGTGCCATGCTTCACCGCCCGCCACTGCTTTTCCTGGATGAACCAACCAGCGGTGTTGACCCGGTTGCAAGGCGCGAGTTCTGGGACCTTATCTATCAATTTGCCTTCGAGGGGACCACTGTTTTCATCACAACCCATTACATGGATGAAGCCGAGCACTGCAGCCGGGTGGGATTCATGTACCGCAGCAAATTGATGGCCTTCGATTCCCCGCGCGCACTTAAATCCACCTACCTGTCGGGCGCGGCCTGGGACCTGGCCGCCAGTCCCTTACTGGAGGCGGTCGAATACCTGAGCGGGATGGAAGGCGTGGCGCAGGCCAGCCTGCACGGGGATCGGGCGCATGTGATTGTTGACCCGAAGCACTGGACCCCGAAACGCCTGATCAAAGCCCTGTCTGAAAAAAATATCACCGTCCAATCCGTCGAAACGGTCGAGTCAACGCTCGAGGATGTATTCACCCTGCTGGCGCATCGCGGCAAGGACTCCCTGGTGGACCGGTGAGATGAAAGGAACAATCTTATGAAAATTAATCGAAAACTTGGAGTCTGGATTGGGGTCATTCTGGTTATCGCCTTGATCCTGGCCTCCGGCTGGTATTTTCTGGTGCGTCCATCCGGGTCCCTGTCTGCAGGGCTGGCGACTGTGACAACTGCCTGGGATTCCATTGTAAATCCGGGGGCGGTTGATACACCCGGAGTCCTGAATGCTTCGGGTACCGTGGAAACGACCGTTCTTTCCATCGCACCCCAATTGCCGGGGAAGGTGCTAGAGGTGGACTTCCAGGAAGGTGACATGGTCAAGGCCGGCGCTGTGCTTGTTCACCTTGACAACAGCACGCTCAAAATCCAGCAAACCATTGCGGATGAAAATCTGCAAAATGCCAAATTATCCCTGCAGAAACTGGCCTCGCCGTTGGTAATAGCCAACCAGCAAACCACCCTTGCCCGGGATAAACAGGCTGTTGACGATGCCCAGCAGGCATTGGATACACAGAAGTACTTTATAAACAACACCGATGCCATTCAAAACGCCCAGGCCAACCTGTGGCTGGCCCAGACAGCCCTGAACAAAGCCCAGACTGTTTATGACAAAGTCAAATACAACAACTATCTGGATGCCGCCGCCAAAGCGGCAGCCTACCAGACGGTCTACAAGTATAAGCTGGCCTATGACAATGCCCTGGCTGTCTATAACCTATGGACCGGGGTACCCAACCAGGAACAGATCGATCTTAAGGCGGCCGTCCTGGCGCTGGCCAATGCTAATGTGGCGCAGGACCAAGCCTACCTGGATGCACTGAACGGCGTCCCCATCCCCAGCAATGCCACCGGGGCCGGGATCGCGCAACTGCAGCAGGCCAGGGTCAATGTCCAGGCCGCCCAGGATAACCTCGACTTACTAAATGACCAGATCGCAGATATGACCATCACTGCTCCGGTGGACGGCCTGGTGATGACACGCAGCGTCGACCCTGGCGATATTGTCAATCCTTCCATCGAACTGCTCTCCCTGGCACGCTTGAACGATTTGACCATTACCGTTTACATACCTGCGGATAGTTATGGGAAGATCAAATTGGGCCAAACCGCTTCCGTTACTGTTGATGCGTTTCCCGGTCAGATTTTTACTGCCTCGGTTGTGAATATATCCACACAGCCGGAATACCTGCCTCTCACCACACAGACGGTCTCAGCCAGCAAATCGACTGTCTACGCCATCAAACTTAATTTAAATGATGCCACTGGAAAGATTAAATCCGGCATGCCAGCAGATGTGACCTTTGCACTGAAATAATATCGGCGGCCGCGGCTATGAGATGAAAAAAAGGTTTTTCAACGCGGGCCGGTGGCATACCGGCCCCTTAAACTATCCCCTCTCATGCTGGTAGATTTCTCTGCTTTGTCGGGGCAGGCAGTGACTTAAAACATTTTATCGATAATCGACCTTACCCGGGTCATGGAAGAACCGTAAACAAACTATTGCCGAATTTTCAGGTCTAACCTGCCATTAATGTTTACATTGGTATAATGACCTTTTTGCTTCAAATTTCCACCTTATTATCAGGAGTACCCATGCAAGAAAAAGTCAAAATAACCAAGGGACATCTTGCGTACAAATGGATCGTCCTCACCAACACAACTTTGGGAATCTTCATGGCGATGCTGGATGGCAGCATCGTCGAGATCAGCCTGCCAGCCATCTTCCATGGAATTGGGGTTAATCCCCTGGCGCCGGGAGAAACAGACTACCTGCTCTGGACTTTAATGGGGTATCTTGTCGTTACTGCCACCCTTCTGGTAACCTTTGGCCGCATCTCCGATATGTTTGGCCGGGTGCGCATGTATAACCTTGGCTTTGCCATCTTTGCGGTGGGCTCGATCCTGTTGTACCTCGTGCATGGCACCGGGAACGGCGCAGCCATGCAGATCATCCTCTTCCGGCTGGTCCAGGCGGTCGGTGGTGCTTTCCTGATGGCTAATTCCACTGCCATAATAACAGACGCCTTCCCTCCCGAACAGCGCGGCATGGCCATGGGCATCAACATGATCGCCGGTACCTCCGGCACATTCATCGGCCTGCTGGCTGGAGGAGTACTGGCAGCCATCGACTGGCGCTACATCTTCCTCGTCAGCGTTCCCTTTTCCATTGGCGGAACCATCTGGGCCTACCTGGCCTTGCACGAGGTCGCCACCATTCGTAAAAACCAGCATCTCGACATTCCCGGAAATATCCTCTTTGCGCTTGGCCTGACCGCTGTGCTGGTCGGCACGACTTATGGGATTCAGCCATACGGAAACTCAACGATGGGTTGGGGAAGTCCCTTTGTACTGGCGTGTCTGATCGGCGGCGCACTGGCGCTCGGGGCATTCGTATACGTTGAGCAGCACGTTGCGGAACCCATGTTCCGGCTGGAGTTGTTCAAGATCAGGATGTTCAGCGCGGGTAACATCGCCGGTTTCCTGGCCTCCCTGGCACGCGGCGGCTTGAACCTGATGATCATCATCTGGCTGCAGGGCATCTGGTTGCCCTTGCATGGAATTTCCTTCGAGGAAACGCCCTTATGGGCCGGCATCTATATGCTGCCGTTAACAATAGGCTTCCTGCTCATGGGCCCTCTAAGCGGTTACCTTTCGGACCGTTATGGCGCCCGTACCTTCTCCACCGCCGGGATGCTGGTTACGGCCGCCGGATTCGGCGGGCTGTTAATGGTACCGGTCAACTTTGTTTATCCGGCCTTCGCCCTGGCCATCCTGATCATCGGGATGGGCATGGGCATGTTCGCCGCTCCCAACACAACGGCAATCATGAACTCGGTTCCGCCCGAACACCGCGGCGCTTCTTCGGGGATGCGCGCCACCTTTCAGAATACCGCCAACACGATCAGCATTACCTGGATCTTTACCATGGTCACCGTTGGGTTGGCTGCCCACCTGCCGACCGCTTTATTCCAGGGGCTGACCCAGGCTGGAATTCCAGCCAATATCGCCACCAAGGTGGCCAACCTGCCTCCGACCGGCGCACTCTTTGCCGCGTTTCTCGGTTACAACCCGATGAAGACTCTGATCCCTGCAGCCGCGCTGCAAAGCCTGCCGGCGGCTTCCCAGGCCCTGCTACTTGGCAAGTCTTTCTTCCCCAACCTGATCTCGGCGCCTTTTGACGATGGCCTGCGCATTGCTTTTTCAATTTCAATAGCCCTGGCTATCATTGCAGCGTTCGCTTCCCTGCTGCGCGGCAAGCGCTACATTCACGGGCAGGAAAACCAGCCTGAACTCGAACAACCCCAGGGCGAACCGCTCCAACTTCTGCCGTCCACCAGTGAAGAAGAAAATCTCGGAGACTAAGCGAGAACTCTCATTGGCGCATTTACCATCCAATTAAAAAAACAAATCCGCTTTCTCGAGTGGATTTGTTTTTTTAATCCCAAAAATTATCAATCTACACCAGGCTGACTCTCTCCGTTTGCAAAGCCTTCGCCTCGGCCAGTGCATCCGCCCGGTTGGTGATCGGGAAGCGCCCGTGCAGCAGGCTGATGCGCGCCCCCACTGCAGAAGCAGCCCAGAACAGCCAGGCCAGCGGCTTCATAAAGCTGGCCAGGGAAGCAGCCTGGTGGACCTCCTCCAGGGTATCGTCATCCCAGCCTCCAAAGAAGGCATACAGGAAAGCAAAGACCGGGTAGGATGGAACGATTGCAATAAAGAAGATCAGGACGCTGGTAAGCTGGTCATTCTTCCAGATCAAGCCGGTCACCCAGCGCAGGAAGGCGTAATTGACCAATCCCGCCAGGACCGGCGCGATCAAAGATTGCCAGAAGTAGAACCTCTGGCGAAAGCAGACCCGGTTGTTCACGAAATAGGACAGGATGTCTTTGATCAGGATCCCGGCAAAATACGCCAGGATCAGAGCGTAGATCTGGAGTTGTCTCACCAGCAGCAGCGCCAGGGTGATGCGGGTGGTCTGTTCCACCAGGGTCATCGTC
The DNA here is from genome assembly GCA_050014715.1 of Anaerolineales bacterium. Taxonomy (GTDB): domain Bacteria; phylum Chloroflexota; class Anaerolineae; order Anaerolineales; family Villigracilaceae; genus UBA877. The sequence continues at coordinate 30,887 of JBEKCT010000023.1, forward strand.
ATGATCAGCCAGGGGTGGTTGGAGCCGCGCTGGACCATATCACTTACCCAAGAACCGAATTGAACCGAGCCCCACAGCAGCAGCGGGATGGAATAGACCGCTGCGCGCACGAACTCCGGCCCGCTGGCACCCAGAATGAAGCGGTCGGCCACCGCCAGCATCATCGATCCCAGCATGGCGCTCAACATGCCGCCCCATTTATAAGCGATGGCCGAATAATATTGGCCAAGTATCTTCTTCCCGTGTGAAATCGCCTCCGAGATGGACGGCATCAAGCCTTCATACAGGCTGGCGATCGCGTTGAAACCGTACACAAAATTCTGCGCCAGGACCCAGTTGCCCCAGACCTCGGCATAGTTGATCAGCCTGGACTGAGTGATCAGGATCTCGAGTGACTGACCCACACCCCAGATCCCGGAACCCAGCATTTCAAAGACGCCAAAGCGGAAGGATTTCCAGACCGTGGCCCAATCAAAGTGGGCCAGGAAATAGATGCGCGCGCTGTAGCCCAACCGCTTGTACAGCCACAAGCCCAGGCCAAAAGACATGACCTCCACGGCATAGCCGGCAATGCCCAGGCCGATCAATCCGCTCATGGTGGTACCGAAGGCCGGGTGGCTTTTACCCCAGAACAACATGATGCCGACAAAGACCGGCTGGGCAAACATCTGAAAGACCAGCGACCAGCCCAGGTCGATCACCTGGGCGTAGTCCGAACGCTGCAACCCGGTCAGGGCATGCCGCATGATGCGATAGAAGCCGGGGATGTTGATGAACATGTGGATGATGACACTCCAGGCATAAATCGCGTATGCCGTGCGCGGCAGAACGGTGCAGGCCAGGATGACCACCAGTGCGGTCTGAAAGGCACCCGAGAGCGCCTGCCACCAGACAAAGACCTGCCCAAACATGATGCCCTTGCGCGGGTCATTGATGCGGTAC
>JBEKCT010000024.1:0-31704 GCA_050014715.1 Anaerolineales bacterium
TTCTTTTTCCATGTCAGACTCCTGGACCGGATTGACTTCATTTTGATCGATATCTTCTATCTCAGTCATTATATTAATGTCTGATGGATTGGTCAATTAAGAACTTGTTTTTCAACACTCTCGACCAGTATAATTACAAGTAAAAGGACCAACGCGAGCGGCACACGATACCATCAGAATAACGGGAAAACTGAAGCAAGGGCTGCCACACCAGTTGTCAAACTGACCGCCGCATTCAAAACGTAGTCAATCATCAATGCGGCTGCGGCAACCAGTCCCAGCAGCACACCCAGATTCGCGCGGGCGACAATATACGATCCGCCTCCGGAAGGATAGCCCTGGATGGTTTGATAATTTGACAGTGCGACCAATACCAGGACACACGGAATTGCCAATTCGATAGGTTAGGCATAGGACAGGCCCAAACTACCGGCTACGATCAATCCCAGATAGATTTCCTGATTAGCATAAGCAATCGAAGCAATTGCATCCGGGGAGAAGGATGTCAATACACGAATTTTGTTCAATTGTTTAAAGCTTATGGTTTGGGTGGGGAGAGCCGAACCGATAAATAGATCTTTAATTCTGGAAAGCATCTGCTATTTATTCCTGATTACTCACCATTATAGAGTATATTCCGGTCACAGCAAACAACTAAATTGAACTCTGTCAACTAAATTGACAAACTAAATTGACCTCTTGACATGACCCAAATGAAGGCATATACTGCCGACGAATAAAACCAAAAAGAATATGGACACAACTTTGTCGCTTGACCCTGATCATAGATCCCAACCCCTATCCCTGTCAGCTGGATGGAAATCGCCTGCATCAATGGCTTGCTAAACCGTGTTTGATCGGTGCAATCCACCTGCCCCCGTGTCTTCACCAGCGCGGGGGCAGATTAATTTCCCCTGGAGGTGAACGATGAGTTTCTTGCCCAACATTAAAATTCCGATCCGGTCGCTTAGCAGCGGGCGAACAAACGGGGTAGAAATCTCAAAAAAGCTGGTGGAGAGCGCCCGTACAGATACCCAAACTGTTCTACAACAATTAAATACCACATCCAACGGCTTAAACCAAGTCGAGGTCGAGAACCGCCTCGAATTATATGGACCGAATGAGGTTGCCAGGGAGAAACGCCGTACCTGGCTCCTGCGTCTGTGGGACAACGTTAAGAATCCCCTGGTCATCCTGCTGGTCATCCTGGGGATCATCTCCTATGCGACCGGTGACACACCTGGGTCCATCGTCATCCTTGTAATGGTGATCCTGGGGATGGTCCTCAGGTTCGTCCAGGAGAGCCGGGCGGACAATGCGGCCGAGAAACTTAAGGCCATGGTACGGACGACAACCACGGTAATCCGCGAAGGCCAGCGGAAAGAAATTAATCTGAAGGAATTAGTCCCAGGAGATATTGTTGCCCTGGCGGCGGGCGATATGATCCCGGCAGACGTGCGCGTCCTGACGACCAAGGACCTGTTCCTCAACCAATCAGCTCTGACAGGTGAATCACTTCCGGTAGAGAAAACCGCCGGCGTAGTAGCTGCTTCGGTTCAAAACCCACTGGAGATGGCCAACATTTGTTTCCTGGGTTCAAACATTGAAAGTGGCACGGCGACGGCAGTGGTTGTTCAGACGGGTAGTGGGACATATTTCGGTTCCCTGGCGAACAGCATAACCGGGCAACGCATCCTGACGAGCTTCGATAAAGGCGTAAACCAGTTCACCTGGCTGATGATCAGCTTTATGATCGTCATGGTACCGATGGTCTTCATTTTTAACGGACTCAGCAAGCACAATTGGCTGGAAGCGTTCCTGTTCGCCCTGGCAGTGGCAGTAGGCCTGACACCTGAGATGCTGCCGATGATCGTTACGGTCAACCTGTCGAAGGGCGCCATTTCCATGTCCAAGAAGAAAGTCATCGTCAAACGATTGAATTCCATCCAGAATTTTGGAGCCATGGACGTTCTCTGCACCGATAAAACCGGCACCCTGACGGAGGGCAAGATCATCCTGGAAAAACACCTGGACGTGTTGGGCAATCCGAGCAAACGGGTACTGGATTATGGCTACATGAATAGCTACTACCAGACCGGTTTGAAGAACCTAATGGATGAAGCAATTCTCAACCATGTGAACTTGAACGACGATCTACAAGTGGATGAACTATACCGCAAGATCGATGAATTACCCTTCGACTTTCAGCGCAAGCGTATGTCGGTCATCGTTGAAAACGACAAGGGTCAGCACATCCTTATTTGCAAAGGGGCAGTCGAGGAGCTCATGCAACTCTCTACGCATGTGGAAGTGAATAATGAGATCCTTGAAGTAACAGCAGAACACGACGAGCATCGCAAACAACGCGTCAAGCAATTAAATTCAGAAGGGTATCGTGTAATTGCCATCGCCTACCGCATATTTCCCGGGACAGATGATACGCCCCATTACACCACCAAGGATGAATCAGACCTGACATTGTTAGGCTATATGGCCTTCCTGGATCCTCCAAAAGCGACTGCATCCGAAGCATTAAGCAAGCTAAACGAACATTCTGTGGCGGTCAAGATCCTGACCGGTGACAACGACATTGTGACCGCGACCATTTGTAAACAGGTTGGGTTACCCATTGATCATATGCTGCTTGGCAACCAGATCGAAGAGATGAACGAAGCGCAACTCGCCGAGGCGGCTGAGGTGAATACCGTCTTCGCAAAGCTATCGCCATCGCACAAAGAACGGATCATCCATGCCCTGCAGAGCAAAGGACATGTGGTTGGTTTCATGGGCGACGGAATCAACGATGCCCCGGCGCTCAAGGCCGCGGATGTGGGTATCTCGGTGGATAGCGCAGTTGATATCGCCAAGGAATCGTCCGACATCATTTTGCTGGAAAACAGTCTGCTGGTGCTGCAAGACGGCGTCATGGAAGGTCGGCGTGTCTTTGGGAACATCACCAAATACATCAAAATGGCCGCCAGCTCCAATTTCGGCAATATGTTCAGCGTACTGGGCGCCAGCATTTTCCTCCCATTCCTGCCGATGCTTCCGATCCAGGTGCTGACCAACAACCTGTTATACGATTTCTCCCAAACCGCCATTCCAACCGATGAAGTGGATGCCGATTGGCTGAACAGGCCACGCAAATGGGCGATTGGTGAACTGCGCCGATTTATCATCTTTATTGGCCCGATCAGCTCTATTTTCGATTATGCAACCTTCTTTATCATGATGTTCATTTATGGCGCATGGGCGCATCCTGATTTAGCACACCAGACACTATTCCATACAGCCTGGTTTGTAGAAAGCCTGTTCACTCAAACCTTAATCATACACGTGATACGGACGAAAAAGATCCCTTTCATTCAAAGCCGGGCGAGCAAATCCCTCATCTTTGCATCGCTTGCAATCGTGGCAGTCGGCGCGTTCTTGCCGTACTCCCCCCTGGCAGGATTGCTTGGTTTCGTCCCACTACCAGCGTCATTCTGGTTGTGGCTGCTGGCAATGTTAATTATTTATATCCTCTTGACACAAATCATCAAAACCTGGTTCTACCGCAAGTTCGGAGATTGAGTTATCATTAGGGCAACAACTCAATTTTACCCACTTAGTCCGTTTTTTAGAGAAAAGAGGCTGCAAAATGGTGGCTAAAAACAGCAAAATGAGAATAAAGATATGCAAGGACGGCCCTTACACCGTCTACGGCGGAGTTCCCCTAATTGAACAGATCCTCGTGCCGGACGCGGAGGGCCTTTCGACCCGATGGCACAAAGGCAAGGAATACCCTTTCCAGGAAGAGTACGACCTTTGCCGGTGCGGGCAATCCAAAAACAAACCTTTTTGTGATTTGAGCCATTCTGAGACCTTTTTTGATGGGCAAGAAACGGCCAGCCGGGAACCATTCGCCAGCCAATCTGAGCCAAAAACAATCGGTCCGGAACTTGAATTAATCGACGTGGTGGCTCTATGCGCCCTGGCACGATTCTGCGATCGGGCCGGTGGCGTCTGGGATAACACTCGGGCATCCGATAATCCGGAAGCAAAAAAAATCGCCCTTCAGGAAGTGAGCGACTGTCCAGCCGGCCGGCTGGTCCTGCATGATATAGCAGGAAACCTGATCGAACCTGAATTCGAACCGTCCATCGGTCTGGTACTCGACCCGGTGGTAGCCGAGCTTGGTCCAATTTGGGTGCGCGGCGGAATTCCGATCGAATCGGCGGATGGATTCGAATATGAAGTTCGCAACCGCGTTACGCTGTGTCGCTGCGGGAAGTCCACAAATAAACCTTTCTGCGACGGCAGGCATACCAATGGTAAATAATCGATAAACTAATCGAGGATTAAAGCCATGACTACTACAGGATCATTTGAAACCGATTTATTCCCCACCTCTGCCGGGGATCTTTCCATTACTTTCCTCGGCCATGCAAGTCTACTGATTGTTTTTAATGAGAAGAATATCTTTGTCGATCCATTCGGCCAGGTGGCAGATTACACCGGCCTCCCAAAAGCAGATATTATCATCTGCACACACGAGCACCGCGACCATTTAGACCCGCAGGCTCTGGCATTGATCCGCACCCCAGGAACAAAACTGGTGCTAAACCCGGCTGGAGCGGCAGAAGTGACTGGCAGTATTGCTATGCGCAACGGGGATAAACGAACCGTGGAAGGACTGCAAATCGAAGCCGTACCGGCTTACAATATCCTGCATAAACGCGAAGATGGGAATCATTTTCATCCAAAAGGGATCGGGAACGGCTATATCCTGACCTTTGGCAAAACGCGGCTTTATCTGGCGGGTGACACTGAGAACATCCCTGAAATGAAGAGCTTGCAAGATATTGACATCGCCTTCCTGCCTATGAACCTGCCCTACACAATGACCCCCGAGATGGTTGCAGATGCCGCCAGGATGTTCAAGCCACATATCCTGTATCCATATCATTACGGCAATACCGACACTAATAAACTGGTAGAGTTGCTGAAAGAAGATAAAGATATCGAGATAAGAATCCGGAAAATGCCTTAATCATCAAGTGGTAACTCGGCAAAGCAGGTTCCAATTTTTAAAGCTCTGTTCCAATATGAAAAAATGTATTTCAGAAAACCAATAATATTATAATGATAATGAAAGCGGGTGGATTTCTCCACCCGCTTTCATTATCATTATCTGTTACGAAACCATTGATTGAACACGATAAAGTATTTCACCCGCATGGGGTACATAAAGAATACCTTTTTCTGCCCGGTTTTGCCACTCAGCTATATTAATGCGGGCAGGGTCAAGATAACCCAGGTTCAGGCGGGCGCAATCTTCTGGAGGAATCTTACTGGCCAGTGTCACCTTCACATTAGGGCGCTCGATACTTCCTTCCATATGACCGGAGCCGCGTAAATGTGTGCTGTGGGCCAAGACGCCCAGCGGGATATGGCGATAGCGATCCCAGTTGGCAAGGTAATAAGGAAGGATGTGATAGCCCGTCTCGAAAATATACCTGCCATGGACGCGGCTGACCACCTCCAGATGAGGGGCATAGATAACAACTTCTCCGCCGACCGCAACGGCCGGCTCCAGCTTGTACATGGCCTTGGAGGCAGTCCAAAGTTCATCGTACATGGCAGGAGCACAAGATAATACCCGCTGAAATGGTCTGTCCACCCATTGGATATGTCGCTGAGCGGATAAATCTGCGGCGGCGCTCCAAGCCGAAAGGATATCTCCAATGAATAAACCACTCAAGGCAGGCCGTTCCACCACCAACCCTACCAGGGTAACCGGAATTTCCAGCATTCCCGCAGCAATATTGATCAAATTGCGCACGGGTGTATCTTTCATGCCGATGGTTCCAACCACTCCGGTCAGTGCGCCCAGCCAGTGAGAAGCATTGATCATTTCAGGGCCCGAAATGCCGGGAAACAGGTACTTGGCCCCACCAGAAAAACCGGCGACTTCATGCGGGAAAGTCGGCCCTAAAATCAAAATATGATCATATTCCAGTGCAGCCTTGTTGATTTTGACTTCAATATCACCGGCCAGCGACGGATGCCAAAATTCACCCGCAAGAGCCTGTACTTGCTCCTGCGGGATGGTACCAAGGCGCGCCAAGGCTAAAGGGTTATTCCAGACATGATTAATCAGACCAACATGCCTGAACACAGTTCTGCGTTCATCCAGGGAAATTCCAAGTAGATGATCCAGATCTGACTCGATAAGAGCCGGATGAGTGCCAAGCGCGACCATAAAATCTAGCTGGCGCGCATCCTGAAGAATCTCGACCAGCGCGCGAAACAGGAAAGGAAGAGGCACAGAGCGAGTATGGTCGGGGATAAGAACAAGCACTTTCTGTGCGTGAAAATACCCATCCAGCCCTTGATGCAGGGCGGCAAGGACAGTTTCATTTTGCAGGGTTTGTCCGGGAGGAGCGATCAGTTTAGTAGCAACCATGATCGTATCAACCAAATCGCCTGTAAATAAGCATTGAAGGAAAGATTTCTAGCAACAATTATTTCTCCAATTTCTCCAAGACTTCCAACAACCGGGTTTGCCAATCAGGGTCTTTCGCGAACATGCACCAGTAGGCATTTTTCCCACCCCGTACTCCCGGTCCAAGATCCGGCAGGTGGCCATTCGGAAGATTCGAGCCGGTTTTTGTTTCCGCACTTTGCGACAAAGCAGGATAACGCAAGACGACCTGTCCGCTTTCCATGCCAACGGAGACCAACCCGGCCCGTTCGGCACGCAGTTTAACCTGCATCTGGTAGAACAGATTAGCAACCATTCCAGGCAGATCCCCAAAGCGGTCGGTAAATTCAGCAGCCAGAGCATCCAGGGCGGACTCGTCTGTCAGATCGGCCAAACGGCGGTACAGGCGCAAGCGCAGGTTTGTGTCGGGCACATAGGCTTCGTGAATCCCGATGGCCAGTGGCAAATCCACATTAACGGGCAGGCCCATGGGTTGAAGAGCTTCCAGGTTGGCGGTTTTCAGGTCGATTTTTAGCCCTTCAAACCTGCCAAGGGTACGAGCCTGTTTTACGGCGGCAGCCAGAAAGCGAGTATAAAGGTGGAAACCTACTGCCGCGATATACCCCGATTGGTGCGTACCAAGCAGTTCTCCTGCGCCGCGCATCTCGAGGTCACGCATGGCTATGGAGTAACCTGCACCCAACTGCGTATTTTCGGCAATAACTTCCAGACGCTCCTGACCTTCAGGGGTGGGTGCAAATTTCCGATGACGGAAAAAGTATGCATATGCACGAGCAGCCCCACGACCGACGCGTCCACGCAGCTGATAAAGTTGCGCCAGACCGAAGGCGTCCGCCCGATCGACTATGAGTGTATTAGCATTGGGGATATCCAAGCCCGACTCGATAATTGATGTAGAAAGCAGGATATCGATCTCACCAGCAGTAAAACGGTGCATCACACTGGCGAGTTCATTTTCCGGCATCTGTCCGTGGCCGATGGCAATGCGCGCCTCGGGTACGAGTTTCTCGAGGTGCATGCGGATGGCATTAATGGTTTGAACCCGATTATGCACAAAAAAGATCTGCCCGCCGCGTTCAAGCTCGCGCAGGATAGCCTGCCTGACAAGTTTCGGTGAATATGGTCCAACATGGGTAATAATTGGCAGACGTTCTTCCGGAGGGGTATTGAGATTGGATATATCGCGCACACCGGTTAGAGCCATGTAGAGCGTACGCGGAATAGGTGTGGCCGTCAATGTAAGCACATCCACTTCGGTGCGCAATTTTTTTAAGTGTTCCTTATGTGTGACCCCAAAACGCTGTTCTTCATCAATGATAACCAGACCAAGATCCTTAAACTGAACATCGGCTGAAATGAGACGGTGAGTGCCGATGACTATATCGACAGCACCTTCAGAGAGGGCGTACAAGATTTGGCTCTGCTCACGGGGCGTGCGGAAGCGCGAAAGCATCTCGACTGTTACCGGAAATGCTGAAAGGCGTTGCCGGAAGGTATCATAATGCTGCTGAGCAAGTACAGTGGTTGGAACCAGTACTGCCACCTGGCGGCCGTCCATGACAGCCTTGAAAGCCGCCCGCAATGCCACCTCAGTCTTGCCATAGCCAACATCACCACAAAGCAAGCGATCCATCGGCCGGGGTGTTTCCATGTCATGTTTGATATCTGCCAAGGCCTTGACCTGATCATCCGTTTCAACATAAGGAAAACTGGACTCCAGTTCACTCTGCCAGGTAGTGTCGGGGCTGAAGGCGAAACCCTCAGCAACATGCCGGCGCGCATACAGGTCCAGCAGGTCCTGCGCGACTTCCTGGACTGCTTCCCGGACCTTGCGCTTGGTTTCCAGCCATTCCTGCGTACCCAGGCTGCCTGGGGATGGCGGTGAACCATCCGGACCGATATATCGGGTCAGCCGATCAGCCTGATGAATGGGGACATAAACCTGATCGCCATTCCGATACTCGACACACAAAAACTCGCGATCCAAACCTTCAAGCGTACGCTTGACCAAACCGACATACCTGCCCAGGCCATAATCCACATGGACAATCCAATCACCTGGATGCAAATCTGCATAAGCCGATTCAGGGGTTTCTGCACCAGGCCGTGGACGTTGGCGAGGCTGCGGGCGTTCCCAGCCAAAGATTTCGGAATCGGTGATGAGGAACGAATAGCCCAGGCTCCAGCCTTCAGAGAGGGACGCTTCGATAAATTCAGGATGCTTGAAACCTTCGCCCGAAGCTGCAGGTGCTGGCTGGTCATGTTCCATCCATAGTTCTTCCAGACGAGACGCCTGTCGCGATACGATGACGACAAAATTATTCTTATTGATAATCCCGACCAGATATTCGGTAAATGGCTTGAGACGCCCGCCAAACCTTTCGATCCTGCCAAACCGGGACGCTAAATTATTAATTGCTTCCGAATCATTGAGAAGTGAGACCTGATCATCCGCCGATTGCTCCGCGGTGGAATAGCCCAATTCCAGGCAGGAACAACTGCTCAAAGCATCGGATAGGTCTGGCCATGTGATATACGGGATTGGAAATTTTTCTGGCAATGTTCCTTCAACGATTGATTCAGCCCGAAGTTTGACGGCTTGTTCCTCAAATTCCGAGACTGTACTCTCTAAAATGCTCAAATCATCCACCATCACCAAGGAATCCTCAGGTAAGTAATCCAAGATGTTTGCGGAAAACGGATGCAGCAAAGGTATATGAAATTCTGAGAGACGACCAGATAAGTCCAGAAGGTCCGACCCGCCCAACGCATCAACCTTTTCCGATTTTCCCGGTAATAGATATTCGCGCGCAGGAGTAATCAAAACTGTCGCCAACTTATCGACGGTCCGCTGGGTGGCCGGGTCGAAGCGCCGGATGGTATCTATCTCATCCCCGAAAAAATCCAGACGGACAGGCGTGGGCTCGGACTGTGGCCAAATGTCAAGCAAGCCGCCACGATGGGAAAATTGTCCAGGCTCAAGCACCGTATCGAACGGCTGATAGCCAATCTGCACCCACTGTTCCAGAAGGTTGTTCAGCGAAAAGGTTTGACCTACTTTGATCTGCGTTGAGGCTTTGAGGAAATCCCGCCGCGGTAAGGTGCGTGTCATTAAGGCACGCGCGGAGGTGATAACAATGGGTGGAGGTCCGGTCTGCTCGAAAAATGGCAGATGATAGGCGGCCAACCTAGTCAAGGTCTGCAATCGCTCGCGACGGGTGGCGGTACCCCAGGCAGCGTCTTCGTAATATAGCGGGTTTGGTTCAGAGAAGATATACCGGGAGGCATCCGGCAGCCAGAATGACAGTTCATCATGCAACTGCAAAGCATGGTCTGAACGATCCGTTATCATTAAAATCGGTCGCTCCAAATCGGTATGCAAGGTTGCCAAAAGCGGCAAGCGGGCGGCGCGAGGTAAGGATAAACCGGGAAGTTGTTTCCCAGCCTTCAAATCAGCCAGAAGACGCTGGTACGAAGATACCTGGCGGAGCGATTCAAGCAAAGGCTGCATCATGGGGATAAATTAGGATTGAGCCGGCTACAAACGAAATCTTTCCAAGCAACCGTTATTTTTCAATGCCACCATTATATTTGTTCATCGCCGCGCCCAGACCTTCGACTGCAAGAATCAATACGGCCTCCACGGCGCGGTCGAGTGTTTCGGATATGATCGCTAGTTCTGATTTTGAGAAATCCTGAAGAACATAATCGGGTGGTTGCATCTGGCCAGGCGGACGGCTAATCCCTATACGCAGACGGGGAAAGTCATCCGTTCCGAGGCGCTCGAGGATGGAGGTCATACCCTTCTGTCCCGCCGATCCGCCATCCGGACGAATGCGGATGGTACCGAGTGGGAGGTCGAGGTCATCATGGGCAATTAGAAGGTTATTTAATGGCAATTTATAAAAATGGACCAGTCCCTGCACAGATTGGCCGGAGAGATTCATAAAAGTCTGCGGCTTGGCCAGGATGAGCTTCCTTTCAGAAAATGTAGTCTTCGCCACCAATGCCCTGGATTGCAGGCGGGTAAAACGTGCATTGAGCTTCAATGCCAACCGGTCAAGCAGCATAAAACCAACGTTATGACGGGTTTCGCGATAATCGCGTCCCGGATTTCCCAGACCTATAACCAGAAAAGCTTCATTCATCGATAATTCCGCCTCACCCAGAAGTAAATACCAAAAATAATAATAAGAGCCACTGCTCCCAGGCCGCCGTATGCAAGGCTGGCAGAAATATCCAGCGTGGTTAGGACTGCCGGATTGACCGGCAGCGGGGTCGGCGATGGAAATGGTGTGGGTGTAAGTGTATCAGTCGGGGTCAGTGTCGGCTTTATAACGGTCGGAGCCGGGGTTGGTGTTTCGATCGGGGTATAGTTACGTACCCGCAAATCGGAAATAATAACGTCGAGAGGCGTTCCATCATTCAGGATAATCCGCAAGCGCAGGTCATAATTTCCATCTGTGATGGTAGTTGTATCCCAAGTTGCTAGGGTGCCCAAATCGACTGCTTGGCTGCTTTGTGAAATCAAGAACCAAGTACCAGTTGTATCACCGGTATAAGCAAAATCCACTTCGAAAGATTGAAAGCCTGTTTCGGTGCTGGAGCCCCGGATTGTCACAGTACCCTGCAGGACTTCGCCTTGTTGAGGTGAAATAATTGCAGGCAGTCCTTGCGCGGTAACTGTTCCGACGGCAACCGCCGCCAGAAAAGGGATCAGAAGGAGCAATATTCCAATTCGATTCATCTTGTCCCGGCAGTTTGTAACAGGTAAGTTTAACACGAAGGCGGATGGGGGTCAACCGCTTGACACCGCTTGACACCGCTTGACATAATTAAGTAGCAGGTATGGTGGAAATTGAAGAGGTTATTTATAACGGTATTTCGCTTAGCCGAAAACCATTCCCCCAAACGGTAGATGGAACATATTCGCTGGTTTTATTAAATTTTGGCCCGTTTGCCCGGCAAGAGATTGGGAATTCGGAAGGTTTATCGAAAAAACAGGCATGACGGTCGCAAATGACCGTCCCCAGCTCAATTTGCCATCATGAAGTATGCAGGTCTGGAAAGATACATGGGCAACTCCGTTGTAGAACATTGTAAAGAAATCCAGAGCAGTGTAGGTGATAATCGAACTTAATTCCACATAATTCCCATTTTGACTACCCGGCTGAGGGGCTTTGAACCGATCAAGCCGATTGATTTGATAATATTCCACCCGACCATCTCCATAAACGTTGCGCACTTCCTGGCCCATCTCCAAATAGGAAAAGAACGCTCCAGCAAGATCATCATGGGCCAATAATCCGATAACGTGGTTGTGGGCAGCCAATCCAAATTGAGTGGCAACCCCCCTTATACGCAAAACAGATTCCGGATCATCGCCACGTTGCTGCACCACCCGCAAGGCCAAGGTTCCCGGGACATAGACTCCGCTAACAATTTTTGCCTGTCCGTCAGCTACAGAACTTACAAAAACTGAAAATCCGGGCAGGGTTCCTGGGACAGCTGCGCTGACAGATGACGCTGGAAGCACCAAGCAGCCAAGCAAGACAAAGATCAGCAATGACTTCTTCAAAAATCTTATCTTCATGTAGGATGGAATATTCCCATTTTAGGAACCGACAAGGGAGATGTTCGTGTAAAATATCCCGGTTAAGGCATACGATTGTCAGAAAGAAGGTCCGGTTCTGTCAAAATTGCCACCCAAGATCGATTATTGCCGTAAAACCGTGCAGAAAGCTTCCTTCCAAAAGATAGAAGATATCAACTTCACAGCTGATTCTTGATGACTGCACTGGGCGACTTGTCCTTCCAAGAAATTTATACGGCACACAAACAGGAGAATATTTTGGACTGCCTGATGAAAGGGATACACAATTCCCAAGTTTCCCTTATAATGGGAGCATCTTATGAACATGCAATTTCCGGAGTTGCCAGAATGAGTCAAACTCGCAGCGAACAGATGGTAAATCGCTTGCGGTCCATGCAAGCCGCCGCACCGGATATTGAAGCTTCTGCCATCGTCTCAGTGGATGGATTGATAATGGCATCGGCTCTTCCCGCCGATGTGGAAGAAGATCGCGTTTCGGCGATGTCAGCTGCCATGCTCAGCCTGGGGGAACGGATTGCCAATGAGTTGGGACGCGGTGGACTCGAACAAGTTTATATTAAAGGCAACACCGGCTTCATCGTCCTGACATCGGTTGGAGCTGAGGCGGTTCTGACATCTCTGGCGCGCCAGGATGCCAAACTAGGACTTATTTTTTTGGAAATGCGCCGGGCCGCAGAGGACCTGGTCAAATTGGTCGGATGAAACGAACAGATGATATTCTCTCACCAATCCAGAACATCAACCCGCGTGGGGAGGATGCCAGTCAGTGGCCCTCCCCACGCCCTTTTTATATTTATCTCACTTCGTTTCCTCCCCCACGAAAGGGAGAGGCATATAAGGAGTTGAAATGCCAACCAAATACATCTTTTTCACCGGCGGCGTAGTCAGTTCTGTTGGGAAAGGCGTAACGGCCGCGGCCACCGGACTATTATTAAAATCGCGCGGATTCAAGGTTACCGTACAAAAATTGGATCCCTATATTAACGTCGACCCCGGTACCATGTCCCCGTACCAACACGGCGAGGTCTACGTACTCGATGATGGAGCTGAAACTGACCTGGATCTGGGTCACTATGAACGTTTTGTGGATATCCGCCTGGGTCGTTTCAGCAATTTCACAACTGGACAGGTTTATGCTGAAGTCATCAGTAAGGAGCGGCATGGCGATTACCTAGGGGGCACGATCCAGGTCATTCCTCACATCACCAACGAGATCAAGCGCCGCATTGGACTGGTAGGCAAAGAGACAGGGGCAGAGGTGGTAATCCTTGAAATCGGCGGCACAGTGGGCGATATCGAGTCCCAGCCTTTTTTGGAAGGCTTGCGCCAACTCCGTAATGAAGTTGGACGCGAAAACACATTCTTCGTCCATGTCACCTGGCTGCCGTTCATCGGCGCAACCCAAGAACTCAAGACAAAACCAACCCAACATTCGGTGTCTGCCTTGCGGTCAATCGGTATCTCACCCAACATGATCATCGCCCGCTCTGATTACCCGATCGAAGAAGATCTTTGTGACAAAATAGCACTTTTCTGTGACGTGGACAGGCGCGCGGTGGTCCCCATGGTCACCGCACAGGTGCTTTACGAGGTGCCACTGCTTCTTGAAAAAGCCGGCGTGGGCGATTACATTGTCGAACGGCTGGGATTGCAAGCGCGTGCAACCCCAGATTGGGGTCCGTGGAAAGCCCTGGTTGAGAAAGTTCGCATGCCCAAGCCGATCATTAAAATCGCCCTGGTTGGCAAATATGTTGAATTGAAGGATGCCTACATGTCAGTACGCGAAGCTGTCAATCATGCCGCGCTTTCGTTAGGGGTGGAGGCAGAATTGCTATGGGTGCATTCCGCTGATTTAGAAAAAGGCAAAGGTTGGGATGAGGTAAAAGCTGCAGATGGTATCATAGTACCGGGCGGATTTGGTTCGCGCGGCATAGAGGGCAAGATCCAGGCAGCCGGTTATGCAAGGGAAAATAAAATTCCTTATCTGGGTCTATGCCTCGGAATGCAATTGATGTGCGTGGAGTTCGCTCGAAATGTTTTAGGCCATGAAGATGCCAACTCGACTGAGTTCGACCGAAGTACGAAGTTCCCGGTGATCGACCTTATGTTGGAGCAGCGCGCCATCACTGACATGGGCGGGACTATGCGACTGGGGTTATACCCGTGCGTGCTCCAACCTGGAACCAAGGCCGCCAAAGCCTATGGCGAGAAACAAGTGGAAGAACGCCACCGTCATCGTTGGGAATTCAATAACAATTTCCGGGAAGAATTTGAAAAAGCCGGGATGGCTTTCTCAGGGATTTCACCGGACGGTATGCTGGTGGAAATTTCCGAATTAAAAGATCATCCTTACATGGTTGGGAGTCAGTTCCATCCTGAATTCCTGTCCAGACCTATGCGTCCGCACCCCTTGTTTGTGGGGTTGATCAAAGCGGCGAAAGAAAAAAATGAGGAGAAACAAAAAATTAGTACTAAGCAATTAGAAAGGGTTCCATAGTAATCAGGATTTGAAAGCCTACTATTCAAGCTGAATTGACCAGCGACAATATTTGGTTTAGAATACTGGCAGAACGATGAGGCTCGCTCGAAAAAATATCAACCTCCCACACATTGGCTGATAACCTCTGCCATCCACAGCAGAGGCTTTTTAGTGCCTGAAAATGCATGCATAAGAGTGAATGAATGGAAGATGAGATACCAGCTAATTCCCGGATCAGGATCTCTAAAAAGCCGACTTACGGCGCGAAGAACTAAGAATGCGCTAGACTCAAATATCATATAAGGAGAAAAAATTATGTCCAACATTGAATCTGTTTACGCCCGCGAAATCCTCGATTCGCGCGGCAATCCAACCGTGGAAGTCGAAGTCATGCTTGACGATGGCGCTTTCGGACGCGCGGCGGTGCCATCCGGTGCGTCCACCGGTGTCCACGAGGCGCTTGAATTGCGCGACGGTGATAAGGCCCGATTTGGCGGAAAAGGGGTTCTAAAGGCGGTCGAGCATGTCAACTCGGAGATTGATGAAGTTTTGTTTGACATGGACGCGCTTGACCAATCGGCTGTGGATAAGGCCATGCTCGACTTGGACGGAACGCCCAATAAAAGCAAATTGGGCGCCAACGCCATCCTAGGAGTCAGCCTGGCAGTGGCACGCGCGGCTGCCGAATCGGTTGGCCTGCCACTTTACAGGTATCTAGGCGGTGTACCGGCCAAGATCCTGCCTGTGCCGATGTTTAACATCCTTAACGGCGGGGTACATGCCAATTGGCAGGGCACTGACCTGCAAGAATTTATGATCGCCCCGGTCGGCGCGCCCAACTTCCGTGAAGCCTTGCGCTGGGGCAGCGAAGTTTACCAGTCACTCAAGAATGTTCTCAAGAGCGAAGGCTATACCACCGGCGTAGGCGATGAAGGAGGTTTCGCTCCAGCCTTAAAGAAAAACTCGGATGCAGTAGAATTGATTCTGAAAGCCATCGAAAAAGCTGGATACAAACCCGGCGAGCAGGTGGCAATCGCCCTTGATCCGGCTTCCAGCGGATTCTATGAAGATGGCTTCTACAACCTGCGGACCGAGAAGCGCAAAGTTACCTCGGCAGAGATGGTGCAGATGTATTCGGATTGGGTGACAAAGTATCCGATCGTAGTGATCGAAGATGGGCTGTCTGAAGATGATTGGGATGGATGGAAGCTGCTGAATAAAACCCTGGGCGGAAAAATCGAATTGGTCGGCGATGATCTATTTGTTACCAATGTCAAACGAATTGAGCGCGGCATTCAGGAAAATGCTGCCAACGCGGTACTAATCAAACTCAACCAGATTGGCACCCTGAGTGAAACAATCGCAGCAATTGAAATGGCATATAAGGCAAATTGGGGCGCAATGGTATCACACCGCTCAGGCGAAACGGTTGACAGTTTCATTGCGGATTTGACTGTGGCCATGCGCACCGGACACCTCAAGACAGGCGCCCCCTGCCGAGGTGAGCGAGTGGAAAAATATAACCAACTTATGCGAATCGAGGAAGAATTGGGTGACGCTGCAGTCTATGCCGGGCGCAATGCGTTTGTGCGGTAGGCGAAACCGCCGATAGGAAAAGAAAAATCAAAAAGGTTGGAATGGTCACCACCATTCTGCTCGTCCGGCATGGGCAGACAGAATGGAACCGGGTAGAACGTTTTCGTGGACATGCGGACGTTCCTCTCAATGAAAATGGAATGAGTCAAGCAAAAGCGACTGGTCGTCGCATTGTCGAATTGTGTCGACCAGTCGCTCTCTACTCTAGTCCACTCTCACGGGCAGTCAGCACCGCCGAAGCGATTGGCGGATTTGCTGGTTTACCGGTACAAATCCACCCCAGCTTGACCGACATCAATTATGGTGCCTGGCAAGGCCTAACCCCGGATGAGGCTCGCATTCGCTGGCCCAAAACAGTCGACCTCTGGTTCAAGAACCCCCAACTTGTACACATACCCGGTGGAGAATCTTTGGAAGATTTGCGAATCCGTGCCATGAATGGAGTTGCCGAGCTAGCTACCCGCCATTCCGGACAAACAATCGTACTAGTCGCCCATACGGTGCTCAACCGAATCATACTGCTGGGGGTCTTGGGCATTGGGAATGAGCGCTTCTGGCGAATCCAGCAGGAACCTTGCGCCATCAATATTTTCGAATTTAAAGACGGAGAATACACTCTGGTTTCACTGAACGATACATGCCACCTTTCCAAGCTTGCTTATACTTGAGCTAGGGCCCAAGATGTCAACAAAAGTAGTGGCCCGTAACATTCTGGAAGCCGGCCGCTAGCCTGGTAGCCAAAGTGATTGATGGTTCGGACATCTTTTAACAGTAAAATTAGCCTAAGACACTCATTACTGCGCACCCCGGGGATGCGCAGTAATGAGTTAAGATACAAGTGACAGCGCTATCCATTCAAGAGTAACTTGGCTCTTTTTGTTACTGGAGGTACAAAACGGATAAATAAAAATGCCGCTGCCACCCGCCCAATCGCCGAGCAAAGGAAGATTGCCTGATACCCCCAGGCAGTTACCACCCATGCTCCAACAGCCGCACCGCCTGCCAGCGCCAGCATAACCAGTATCTGATAGAAAGCAGAAAAGCGGGCACGCTGTGCATCTGGAGTAAGCGAAAGCAGGAAATTAAAGGAAACAAGATTGAAGGCTGCCCACAAAACGCCACTGATAGAATTTAGCAAAATGACATGCCAATATTTTGTTACAAACAACCATGCAAAAGGCAGGATGGGAATAAGGAACATGAAAATCATTTGTAATTTGCGTGGCCCCCACCGGTCTGAAAGCCTTCCAATCCTCCGCTGGATTAACAGGCCTGTAATGCTGGAAACGATACTAACGATACCAACCATTGAGGCGGTAAACTTCAGGTTCTCAACCATATAAACATTAAAAAATGGACTGGCGATATTGAGAGTAAAATTCCAAAATGCCATCACCAGACTCAGCGCGAGGAACTCAGGATGCGTAACCAACTCGTGCAGAATTGTGCGCGGGGATAACGAACCAGCCAATTGAACCGGAGGCACTGTGCCCTTGGGGTCACTCAAATGACTAAAACTGAAGGTGGAGGCCATGCCAAGCACAAAGGCCAGACCCATTCCAATTTGATAACCACGTGGGATGGATGTCCGGGTAATCAGTTCGCCGACGAGCAGGATTGCAAGCATGCCTGTAATTCCCATGATGAAATTTCGGGATGCAAAAAAACGCCCGCGCCCCTCCATCGGTACAATATCGGCAGTGATCGACATCCAGGCAGGGAAAGACAGGTTTCCAAACGAGTCGCGTGTTACAGAGAGTCCAATCGCCAGCCAGACAATCCCGGTGCCGCCAACAAAAAATGGCAACAGCGCAAGTATTAGAATAGCCAGCCGGGCAATTCCGCCACCAAATGCGATTGTAAATTCCTTGCGATGACCATAGCGTTCCACCAGAAACGCCCCCGGTAACAAAAGCACTGCTGAGGCCAAACTGGAAAACGAGCTCATTAATCCAATCTGGGCGTTTGTGGCACCCAATGCAAGGATGTAAAGGGTAACATAGGTAATAATTATATTGTCACTGGCAGAAGCAAACAGGCCATCGAAAAAAAACCAGGTTAGATTTCGTTTGATAGTCGCAGCAAGTGGAAGCGCCCATTCACCTCCCCATGTAAACATCAGGAAAAGTCGCCATGTGCGAGTGCGTGAAAAGAGAAATACCGAAGGCCGCATAGTCTATAACTTCTCAAATTAAGGCATATCTACATATGGTGTTTTCAACATAAGAATAATGGCCTGGCGTTGAGGATCTTCCGATAGACGCATAGCTTGACGAAAGAGATCAACGCCGCGAAAACGATCTTCTACCTTTATATATGTATTCAAATAGTTCCATCCACTATTTATGTAATCGCGCGCCATCCAACCCAACTTCAAAAACCAGGGGATTGACCGATCTATCTTGTAAATAGTCCTGGGATGAAATAAAACAACAGAAAAGGCTACAATCTTCTTTAGCCAAATCCAACAAAATTGTAAAACGAAACATTAATTATTCGACCAACAGGTAAATATTCGGCTCAGAGAGAAATCTTCCAGTACTAGTGATACAGGAATCTTAAATTTCGCGATAATCAAATGTCAATTGGCGCATTGTCTTTTGTTCCGGAGACAAGTAAAATAACCAACCGGAAAGTGGTTGTAATACCCAATTCAAACCCACAAGAGGAATATTTGCATAGTATAACAGGGAAAGATACCTATATTGGGTTTCAGAACCATTACGAAGATGGGTTACAATTCTAGTGTGCAAGAATCTTAAAAAGGCAAATAAAAAACTCATTACACGAAATAGTGTGAGCAAGGTAATCGGAGCAAATCCTGTTTATATTATTTGTTACATTGTATCAATTTGCCAAGGCTTTCCAGGTTTGAATCCTGGCCACTAATTTTTCGCATTCCCGGTTCCTTCGCGGTAAAATTTCCTTGCAAGATTATCAAATTTCACGATGGGAAAAATAAATGACAACTCCCTACTGGGTTCAGGACGCCATCTTTTACCAAATTTTTCCGGACCGCTTCGCCAATGGCGACACTGTCAACGATCCCCCTAATGTACAAAAATGGGGCACACCACCCACCCAATGGGGATTCCAGGGCGGTGACTTGCGCGGTATCCTTCGGCATCTTGATTACCTTTTAGATCTTGGCGTCAATGCACTCTACTTAAACCCCATATTTCTTTCTTCGTCCAACCATCGCTATAACACAAGCGACTATTTCCAGATCGATCCACGCCTCGGTACCCTATCTGACTTCCATGCCCTAGTCGAGGCAGTCCATAAGAACGATATGCGGATTATCCTAGATGGGGTTTTCAACCATTGCGGGCGCGGTTTTTTTGCTTTTTCGGATGTGCTCGAAAACGGGGAAAAGTCTGCATACAAAGATTGGTTTCACATCAAGCAATTTCCTCTGGATGCCTATTCGAGTGGAGAAGCACAAAATTATCTCGGCTGGTGGAATCATAAGTCCCTGCCAAAATTCAACACTGACAACCCAAAGGTTCGCGAATATATTTTTAACGTGGCCCGGGTCTGGATCGAGCAAGGTGCAGATGGCTGGAGGTTGGATGTGCCGAATGAAATTGACGATGACGGTTTTTGGAAGGAATTCCGGCGAGTTGTCAAATCGGCCAACCGGGATGCCTATTTAACCGGCGAAATTTGGGATGTTAACCCTCGCTGGGCCAACGACACTCATTTTGACGGCTTATTGAATTATCCTGTAAAGGATGCCCTGGCGGCTTTTCTCCAAGGGCAGGAAAATGCCACTCAATTTGGCGAGCGCATTTTGGGACTTTTAAAGACATATGCGCGTGAGAATATATTTGCGATGTATGTCCCTCTAGATAGTCACGATACCGAACGTTTCAAAACTTTGATGGGCGGGGATACAAACAAACTAAAATTGGCTTTCTTATTCCAGATGGCGTTCCCAGGCGCTCCCGCCATCTATTACGGGGACGAGATTGGTTTGGAAGGTGGAAAGGATCCTGATAACCGGCGAGCATTTCCCTGGCTGCAGAACAAATGGGATCATGACTTACTTCAGTGGGTAAAGCTGCTTATTTCTTTACGCAAACGTACGCCAAGCCTGCGGCGCGGTGAATATGTACAACTCGCAGCCGCCGAAAGAACCTATGCTTTTGCTCGCACCCTAGGAGAACAAAATATTCTGGTAGCTTTGAACGCTTCCGGTCAGAAGCACCAGATGGGAATTCAATGCACTGAATTAAATTGGGGGGAAGGAAGGGTGGTACAAAGCCTGATTGACGGGCAAAAATATAACATTGCCGAGGGGAAGCTTTCCTTTGAACTTCCACCCTGGAGCGGTACCTGGATAGGGTGAAATCACAGGAGTGATCATGACTGCATACGTCATCCTGAATATACAGGTTATCGACCCGGCCGGTTATGAGGAATATAAAAAACTGGTTCCTCCCATCATAAAGCTCTTCGGTGGAAGATATCTGGTGCGTGGTGGAAGGAATGAAACCCTGGAAGGAGATTGGCACGCGCAGCGCCTGGTTATCCTGGAATTCGAGAGCATGGAAAAGGTCAAAACGTGGCTAAATTCACCCGAATATGCTCCCGCGCGTGCGCTCCGCCACAGGTATGCAAATACAGACATGATCGTTGTTGAAAGCGAATAAAGGACTTACCAAGGAAGGTCGAAATGGAATATCGTGAACTTGGACGAACCGGTTGGAAAGTGTCAGAGATCAGCTTTGGATCCTGGGCCATTGGCGGCACCTGGGGCGAAGTGGATGACAAGGAATCCATTGCCGCGTTGCATCGGGCGCTTGACTTGGGTGTCAATTTTTTCGATACTGCCGATGTATATGGTGACGGGCGGAGCGAGCGCTTGCTGGCCCAACTCCGGAAGGAACAGCACAACGAATTTCACGTGGCAACAAAGGCTGGACGGAGACTTGTTCCGCATATTGCCAGCGGGTATAACCGAAAAAATCTCTTCGCCTTTGTCGAGCGCAGTCTGAAAAACCTGCAGACAGAAACCCTTGATTTATTACAATTGCACTGCCCCCCGACCGAAGTATATTACATGCCCGAAGTTTTTGGCGAGCTGGATGAGATGGTCAAAGCAGGAAAAATCCGATATTACGGAGTGAGCGTCGAGAAAGTGGAGGAAGCTTTAAAAGCCATCGAATTCCCGCAAGTGCAATCAGTCCAGATTATTTTTAATCTTTTCAGGCAGCGACCGGCCGAGCTATTCTTCCCGGAAGCACAACGGCGCAAAGTTGGAATTCTGGCACGGGTTCCGCTTGCTTCCGGGTTATTGACTGGAAAATTAACTAAAAACAGCCAGTTTGCAACAGACGACCACCGCACATTTAACCGGCATGGTGAATCTTTCGATCGAGGCGAGACATTCTCCGGGCTGGATTATGAAACCGGCCTGGAGGCTGTCGAAATATTGCGTCCAATGCTCCCTGCCGGCCAGAGCATGGCACAAATGGCCTTACGGTGGATCCTGATGTTCCCGGCAGTTACATGCGCAATCCCCGGAGCCAAACGCCCGCAACAGGCAGAAGAAAACATTATGGCAGCCAACCTTCCACCCCTATCAAACTCAATCATGGACGAAATCGACAAATTATATAAAGAAACTATCCGCCCACAAGTACACCATTATTGGTAAAACAAATAGAATTGACTGGGTGATCAATAATCCTGAAAGTCGCTCCAGAGAGATGTCGGGAGGTAAATTCCATGGTCGTAATCAGCTCAATTAATGCCTCGCTGGGTTCGACAGCCCGGTGGACAGCAGCCGCGCGTGCATACGAAAGCGAGCGAGAAGACCATCTTTTCGAGGATCCATGGGCGTCTAAACTGGCTGGAATTGAAGGAGCTGCCTGGGCAGCAACCCGCACACCAGACAGCCTGGCGCCGATGATACTACGCATTCGATATTTTGATGACTTTCTGCAGCGTGTAACACGAGAGGATGCAATTCACCAGGTAGTTCTGATGGCAGCGGGTTACGACACCCGCGCCTACCGTTTAACCTGGCCAGCCGGGACAATTGTTTTTGAATTGGATCAGCCTGCAGTTTTGCGTGATAAAGAAAGGGTTCTTCATTCCTCCAGAGCGCGACCCAACTGCGAACGGCAGACCCTCGAAGTTGACCTGACCGATTCCTGGGATAGAACTCTTACCGAAGCCGGTTTCAAACCAAAGGAACCGGCTGTGTGGCTGCTAGAAGGATTTCTCTTCTATATTCCCAGTGGGAGTATTTCACACTTACTAGACGAAGTGAACGGATTATCATCGTCCGGTAGTTGGTTAGGGTTCGATATAATTAATAGCTCCACCCTTGTATCTCCGTATACGCATTCCTGGATCGAAATGCAGGAAAAATGCGGAGCACCCTGGATTGGGACAATGGACGACCCATCTAGTTTTTTAACCATGCGAGGTTGGAAGACGGCACTTACCCAGGCTGGCGCACCAGACGCCAACCATGGTCGCTGGCATCTTCCCGTTATTCCAGTTGCAATGCCGGGTATGCCCCATAACTGGTTTGTAACTGCAAAAAAAGGGAATAATTAATGATAAAGCAGAATTAAGGGGTTGTCTCAAAAGTAGGAGGGGCAGCCCCTTGATTTTTTTAAAGACTTGCCAAGCATCTATGCTTTTCCGGTCCAAAACCGCCCTGCCTGGATGATGGTTTTATCCGGGACGTCCGCAAGTATGATGGCGCCGTTACCGATGCGGACATTATCACCAATCCGAACGCCAATCGCGGTCGTTACACCCATACCAACCAGCGTGCGCGCTCCTACGCGGACTCCCCCTGCGAGCAATGCGCCGGGTGCAATATGCGAATACATTCCAATAACACAATCATGCGAAACCACTGCATTTGTATTAACCATGCAGCGAGACTGCAAGTGAGCCTCAGAGCCAACATAAGCGTTGGCAAAGATCTGAACTCCCTCTTCCACTTCTGCGCTTGTCTCAACAGTGGCCCGAGGATGGATCAGGGCGGGAAATGAGAACCCGGCATCTTCCAACGATTCGAAAATCTTAATACGAATAATTATGGCAAGTATTCCTCCCACCCCATTGGCAGCCAGGTTGACGCCTTGCTTAAGTAGTACCGGGAACAAAACCCGCGTTCCCAACACTGGAATGCCCAACACTTCTTTTCCGGTGAGGTGTTTATCGTCATCCAGAATGCCAGCAATAACGTATTTATCAAGCTGCTTGACCATCTCCATGATTGACTTGGCATGACCTCCACCACCAAAAATCAATAAATATGGCTTTTTTGACGGTGGCAATTTAATTTCCATTTTCTGTGCCCCGGTAGCAGCCTGGCGAACGATTTCCTCGGTTACCAGTAGATCAGCCGGCAAGGTAGCCAGATCCACTCCCAGCAAGTCTGCCAGTATCCGGGCAGGTTTGGTAATCCGAAGATTTTTTTTTGATGAGGGGAGCGGTTTCTCCGTGCGGTGACTGATTATTTCTTCATCCATCATTTCAGTGATAACAGCCAACCTGTCCCCCACAGAAAGCATAGCACCTTCAATTGCGAGGATATGTACAAAACCTGTCTCTGGTGAGTCTATATCCGAGGTTGCCTTGGTTGTCTCAATCGTGAAAAGGCGTAGACCTTTTTCGACTGCCTGCTGGTCCTTTACGTGAATCCTGACCAGGCGCGCCTCGGGTTCGTTCGCATTGAGCAGAGGTACGAAAATCTCAGATTTGATCATTCCTCACCTTTTGAAGAAGAAACTAAAGAAGGAGCTAAAGGTCGAAAGATAACGCGGTTCGAACAATATCATTCACCGAAGGCAGGATGGCATCCTCAAGGATTCTGGAATTGGCAATAGGCAGATTACGCGCAGTAACGCGACGAAATTCATATCCACCCAAGTTACGACTACCTTCCACTACCCTGGCAAACACTTCGGCTCCCCATCCAAGGGACCGGGTCCCCTCTTCAATGGTCATTAGCTTCCGGGTTTTTTGCAGCGATTCGAAAACCGGTTCGAGATCAAAGGGACTGAGTTGGGAGAAAAGGATAATCTCGGTAAAAATTTCATGTTCCATCAGCAACGTAATGGCAGCCGTACGGGCAAGTTCGAAGTTGTAACCATAGGTGGCAATGGTAAGGTGAGGAGCGCGGCCTGGAATATGCAACACGAAATCAGGGTAGGCATTGTTAGATTTTTGAATTTCAAATTCAACCAGATCTCCCTGGCCAGATTCGAGCAGCGGTCGGGCATAAAGTAATTTGTGTTCCACGAAGAGTACAGGATCATCATCGGCAATTGCGGCTTCCAAAAGCTTGGCTGGATCGCCGAGTGTATTTGGAGCCAGCACTTTTAGCCCAGGCACACCCAAGAAGATTTTCTCCAGTGATTGGCTATGGGTCGGACCGTAACCTCGCCGTCCTCCCATCGGTGTGCGAACAACGATGGGCACGCGCACATTATCATTGTACATCCAGCGGAATTTGGCAGCATGGTTGATTAACTGGTCGGCAATTAAAGTAACAAAATCCCCAAACATGATTTCAGCTACCGGACGTAAACCCCGCAGTGCCATTCCATTGGCCATGCCAACAATAGCCGATTCAGAAATGGGTGTGGTTAAGACCCGCTCTGGGAATTTTGTAGAGAGCCCGCGTGTCACTTTGAATGCGCCTCCATAAGGATCGAGAATATCTTCACCAAGGATGTAGACGCGGTCATCGCTTTCCAGCGCGGAAAATAAAGCATGATTCAACCGGTTGAGAACAGTCTCAGTCATGGTCAATTAGTCATTAATATTCAGCGACGGATTTAAATCCGCACCTGCCCGAAGGAAAGCATCCTCCACAATTGCGACTGCCTCTGACTCGGCTTTGATTCTTTCTCCATCGGTCAAGCGTGGGCCATGAATGGCTATCGGGTCATAGATCTGGATATTTTTAAGTTCTTCTTGAGAACGCGAATCGTCACCCTTGCTGTGAGCAGAAAATCGGTATGTCTGCAAGATCAAGGCTCCCGGGCTGATTTCGGATCGGACGTGGCGAATTGCCTCTTGTGCAATGACCTGGACCTCCAACACGTCAGTGGTATTGCACTCCCAAATTGGAATACTAAAAGCAGCAAAACGACCAGTTATTGAACCAGACACACCTTTTTCAACCGGTGTGGTTTGGGCATAACCATTATTTTCCAGAACAAACAGGATAGGCAACTTCCACAAAGCGGCAACATTTAGACTTTCGTATAATGCACCTTCTCCAAGCGTCCCATCGCCAATAAAAACCAGTGTAATTTTACCGGTACGATGGATTTTCTCGGCCAGCGCCATTCCTGTGGCAACCGGAACGATCCCCCCCTGAATTCCATTCGAATAAAAATTTCTCCACTGGATATGCTGGCTGCCACCACGTCCACCTACCAAACCGGTAGATTTGCCCATTAACTCGGCTGCCAGACGATAAGGCTCCCCCCCATAAGCAAGGAAGTGCCCATGACAGCGATGGCTGCTGAAAACAACGTCCCCGGAGTCCGCCACAGAAAATATCCCAGCCGCGTCGGCCTCCTGACCAATACATGTATGAGTTGTGCCAACCAGTTTCCCTGCGCTGAATTCAGCCAGCAAATGCTCCTCAAAGCGACGGATGATCAGCATGGTCTTATAGAGAGCAAAATTGTTATCCATGACGGGCACATTATAACGCATGGAGAAAATTTGTTTCAGATTTCCTGAAATGGTTATGCGCAATTTGTTGACTACACCTCACACCGCCAAGGATGCCTCATGGTATAATGCCGAGATTATGAGCCCGGAAACAACCTCCACAAAATTATGCCCCACATGTGGGACGCGTCTGGCAGAAAACGCCACCCGCTGTGTTGTCTGTGGCAGCGAATTTAGCGCCACAGCCAAGCCTAGAGCAAAATCCGAGAAAGCGATTCAAGGGGCGAGGATGCCAGAAGTTACGCTCAGTTTACCAGTAGCATTGGTCTTGCTGGCAGTCTTCCTGGTAATTGGAGCAGGCGCGTTATACTTCACCCTGCAAGGGACCCACCAAATCCAGGCACCGACTGCCATTCCCAGCCCAACCGATACGGTCACCCTTACTTCCACTCCTACCGATACCCTCATTCCCACTGATACACCTACGCTGACGCCTCAACCACCAGTCAGTTATACCGTTCAAGCCGGGGACAGTTGCGGCGCGATTGCCAGTCTGTATAATTCCTCCGTAACTGCCATCATCTCTTTGAACAGTCTGAACAGTACCTGCACAAACCTGGCAATCGGACAGAAAATTCTGGTTCCGCTTCCCACTCCAACACAGCTGCCCCCTCCTACAGCAACACTTGAACCGGCGGCAGCAACCCGGGCTGCCTGCCAAACAGTAGAATATACGGTCCAGGCAAACGATTCGCTCAGTACCATCGCGATCAATTACGGAGTATCAATGCAAGCCATCAAAGACCAAAACGGTTTGAGCACAGACAGCGTTTTTATAGACCAAAAGTTGGAAATCCCGCTATGCATGCGTGCGGCCACTCCCGGACCATCGCCAACACCGACTACTCCACCTCCTTATCAAGCGCCAAACCTGCTCCTGCCAGCTGATGGCGCGCCCTTCACCCTGGCAAATGATACCATAACCCTCCAATGGGCTTCCATCGGGACTCTGCGTAACAACGAAAATTACCAAGTAACCGTTGAAGATGTGACATCTGGAACTGGCCGCAAACTGGTTGCATATGTAACCGATACCAAGTACATTGTGCCGGTCACCTTCCGGCCGCAGGATAACATGTCGCACGTGATGAGTTGGTCGGTGGTCACCGTGCGACAGACCGGCACAGACGATCAGGGCAATCCAATCTGGACGATTGCAGGTGCAGCCAGCCTAACGCGCACCTTCACATGGACCGGTTCGGGAATAGCTCCCACATCGACACCATAATTTTCTCTTGCCCACCCAGCAACCATCCCCGCGCTTTGCATCGCGGGGATGGTCAGTTAATCACAAACTAACGCTTTATAATGACAGCAGGAGCACGGCATGCCCAAATCAGAACCAACATTGGACGTTCGCAAGTACAATCGTTATGCTTGGGACCGGCAGGTAGATAAAAAAAACCGATTTACCATCCCGGTTTTACCGGAGAGCATTGCTGCGGCCCGCCAGGGTGAATTTTCTATCCTTCTTACCGAAACCAAACCCGTGCCGCATGACTGGTTCCCACCCTTGCATGGGTTGGACCTGCTTGGTCTGGCCTGCGGAGGTGGTCAGCAAGGTCCCGTATTTGCGGCTCTGGGTGCGAATGTAACCGTTTTTGACAATTCGCCAGCACAATTGCAACAGGACCTGAATGTAGCCAACCGCGAAGGCCTAACAATAAAAACTGTCGAAGGAGATATGCGGGACCTTTCTGTATTTGACGATCAATCCTTCGACCTGATTTTTCATCCTGTCTCGAATGTATTCTGCCCTCAGGTCAGGCCTGTTTGGCAGGAGGCTTTTCGGATACTCAGACATGGCGGGGTATTGCTGGCAGGTTCTGCCAACCCGATCTATTATTTAATAGGAACACATGCGGATGAACAGGAAACCCTTCAAATCAAATATTCCATCCCATATTCCGACCTGGAGAGCATGGATCCTGAAGACCTGGAGATTTGCATCGAGGAAGCAACTCCGCTTGAATTTGGCCATAGCCTGACCGACTTATTGGGCGGGCAGACGGACGCCGGATTTGCGATTACGGGTTTTTACGAAGATATCTGCCCTGACTCTCCCATCAGCAAGTATCATCCAACATATATTGCCACTCGGGCCATCAAACTTTAATAGTGTCCTTCTCTGGGATTTCTTGGGGAATTGCCAATGATACTGTCCCTACCTGACCGGGTTGATCATTAGAGAAACCATTACATACTGGATGTAGTATATTTCGGGTGAAATAATTTTATGGCAATTCTCCGATCCCGTATTCTATAAAGAAAGGTTAATTATGAAAAATACTCCCATAGAGGTGCAAAAACACATCGCCCTGGTTGCTCATGATAACAAGAAATCAGACCTGCTAGAATGGGCAAAGTTTAATCGAAATACGCTGGCTGGTCACAGTCTTTTTGCCACAGGTACGACTGGAGAACTCCTTGCGAAAGAGCTCGAACTAAATATTACGTGTTTCGCTTCGGGCCCACTTGGCGGCGACATGGAAATCGGAGCAAAGATCGCCGAGAGCGAGATTGATTTCCTGATTTTCTTCTGGGATCCGCTTGAGCCCCAACCCCACGATCCGGATATCAAGGCCTTATTGCGTTTGGCTGTTCTAATGAACATTCCCACCGCCTGCAACCGTGCCACGGCGGATTTCCTGATCTCCTCTCCACTGATGGGAGAACATTATGAACATCCCACACCAGACTTGGAAAGATACGCGACTAGACGCAACCTTAAAACTGGATATTAACCGCAAGCTCTATCAACAATTCTATAAATTGTTCACTCTTCCGCATATCCGCAAAGCGCCAAGGCGCGCGGGCCGGTGTGAATACCCAGCACCGGTCCGGTGATATTTACCAACAATTCCAATGGGTTGTATTCTTTCATTATGCGGTCGGCCAGAGCCTGAGCCTCTGATAACGCCCCCCCATGTAACACGGCAATCCGCTTTGGTTTTTCCGGTGAGAGTTGTTCAAAAAAGTGACTCACCAAAGATTCGATGGATTTCTTGCGTGTACGCGCCTGCCCGCAAAACTCCACCAAACCGGTCTTATGGTTGATCTTCACCAAAGGCTTGATATCCAGAAGACTGCCAAAGAAATGAGCAGCATTTCCAATCCTCCCACCACGATGCAAGTATTCCAAAGTATCCAGGCACACGATTTGGACCAGTTTCTCTCGTACACTGGCCGCAGCTTCGATCATTTTGGCTGCACTTCCTCCCAACTCACGTATGCGCGCGGCCGCCAGAACCTGCCAGCCCAGGCTCATGGTGGGTCCTTTGGAGTCTACTGCATGGACAGGCACATCCATATTTCTTCCCACCTGTTCGGCAAGCTGGAATGTTCCACTCATAGCGCTGCTGACAGTCATCACAACGATTTCCTGCGCGCCAGCTTCAATGGCATCCCGGTAAACTTTTTCGAACTCGTCCGGAGTGGGAAGAGTAGAAGTCGGCCAAATTGGATCCGATTCAAGGCGCTGGTAGAATTCCTCCGGGGTAAGGTCGACCCGGTCGTGCAACAATTCATCCCCCCAGACTACTCCCAGCGGGATGACTGAAATTCCATATCGATTAATCATGCCTTGAGGAATGTCACAGGTACTGTCAGTAATCAACGCAATTGGATTCATCGTAATGCCTTTAGTTCTACCTTGTTTGTCACCTGTTCCATGTCACTTCGTAGCCCTGATTTCGGGCAGTAAAGTTTTCAACAGTCGCCTATCATAACACCAATCGCAGTCGAGTATAATCGTCCCAATGTTTTCCTTCAAGATTATTGCATCCCAAGGCCGGGCACGAGCAGGTAAATTCACAACTCCGCATGGCGACCTCGAAACACCGTTATTTGCCCCGGTTGGTACACAGGCCACCGTCAAAACTCTTACGCCTGCCCAATTGGATGAGTTGGGAGCCTCCCTGGTGCTTGCGAATACCTATCATCTATATCTGCGCCCAGGCGATGACCTGATAGCCAATATGGGCGGCCTGCATCGTTTCATGCAATGGCCGCACCCCATGCTAACCGATTCGGGCGGGTTCCAGGTATTCTCGTTGGCCCAAACCCGCAAGATCGACGATGATGGCGTAACCTTCAAGAGTCATATTGACGGATCCACGCACCGCTTTACACCTGAAAAATCCATCCAAATCCAGGAAAACCTGGGAGCAGACATCATCATGGCGTTTGATGAGTGTTCCGATCCCAACAATCACGGTTATAGCAACACAGCAATGGAACGGACCCACCGCTGGGCGGAGCGCAGTCTTTCAGCAAAAAAGCGCACCGATCAAGCTCTTTTTGGGATCATCCAAGGAGGCGTCGATCCTGACCTACGCGCTGATTCGGCGGAATTCATCGCATCCCTGCCTTTTCCAGGAATTGCCATAGGTGGGCTATCAGTCGGCGAGACCAAGCAAGAGATGTATGCCACCCTCGACCTCGTCACAAAGCTCCTTCCAGAAAATAAACCGCGCTATCTAATGGGCGTAGGTACTCCGGAGGACTTGATCGACGGGATTGCCCTTGGTGTCGACTTTTTCGATTGCGTTTTGCCCACCCGCCTGGCCCGTCACAATGCCGCGTTTTCATCCCAGGGCCGCTTAAATCTGTTGAATGCAAGCTATGCGCATGATAAAAATCCGATTGACGAAGCCTGTGATTGTTATACTTGCCAGACATTTACACGCGCATACCTGCGGCACCTTATCGCAGCGAAAGAACTTTTGGCTGGAACACTTTTATCGATTCACAATTTACATGCGTTGATCCAGCTGGTAAAGGACATCCGCGCTTCGATCATTGATAATACATTCGAGAGCAAGGTGCCAGGCTGGCTGAAAAAATGGCATGGAAATGCAGAGCGTAAACCAGGCAGCCTATATTTAGAAGCGGCTTGAAGGATAACACCGAGGAAACCGAATGTTCGACTTTCTTGCCCACACACCGGCCATGCTCAGACTGCTGGAAAGATTGGTAGAAATTGAATCTCCCTCTCATCACAAAACCGGCGTCGATGTTGTTGGCGAAATTGTATCCGAGGAATGCCAACGCCTGGGGGGATTAATCAAACTTCACCAACAGACAACCTACGGTAATTTTATAGAAGCGAATTGGGGAAAAGGCGGAGACGGTATTTTGCTTCTTGCTCACATGGACACAGTTCATCCGGTCGGCACGATTCAACGGATGCCGTTCCGAGAAGTTGATGACAGGGTTATGGGTCCTGGAGTAGAAGATATGAAAGGCGGGATCGTGATTGGATTGACAGCACTTGCTGCCATGGTCGATATGCAAGAGAAGCCCGCCCGACCAGTGACAGCCTTGTTTACCTCTGATGAAGAAATAGGGAGCCCGATTTCCCGTCCCCTGATTGAGTCGCTGGCACGCCAATCTGCCGTGGTTTTGGTGCTTGAACCAGCCATGCCGGATGGAGCTCTTAAAACCTGGCGTAAAGGCGTGGGTGATTTTATAGTGACCGTGCGCGGGCGGGCCGCCCACGCCGGGAGCGATCACCAACTCGGTCGTAATGCCATCGAAGAGTTAGCCCGCCAGGTTCTTTTCATCCAAAACCTGACCAACTATGACCAGGGAACGACTCTCAACGTTGGTTTGATTCGAGGCGGGACTGCCACCAATGTAATTCCTGAAGAGGCCTTCGCAGAAGTTGACCTGCGTATAATGGAACCAGGGGAAGCCGAGCGCGTTGTCGCAAACCTGCTTTCCCTTAAGCCTGCCATGGATGGAACCACTGTCTCAGTAAGCGGAGGGCTCAACAGGCCGCCGATGCCTTCCAACGAAATGATG
>JBEKCT010000025.1:0-30890 GCA_050014715.1 Anaerolineales bacterium
CTTTCATGCAATATGCCCTGCAGATATTATTCGCCTTCATGATGCTCTCGATGATGTTCATCATCCTGCCGCGTGCCTCGGTTTCAGGCGACCGCATTTCGGAAGTGCTGGAAACCGAGCCGACCATCCGCGACCTGCCGGATACCAGGAAGTTCCCAGAACCTTTCAAGGGGACGATCGAATTCCGGGATGTCAGTTTCCATTATCCGGGCGCTGAAGAGGACGCGCTGCACAACATTACTTTCACCGCCCAGCCGGGCCAGACCACGGCCTTTCTTGGCACCACCGGCTCTGGTAAATCCACGATTGTCAGCCTGATTCCGCGCTTTTACGAGGTCAGTAATGGCGCCATCCTGGTCGATGGTGTGGATATCCGGGAGGTGGGTCAGCACGAACTGCGCAACCGGATCGGCTTCGTACCGCAGAAGAGCAACCTGTTCTCCGGTACGATCGAATCCAACCTGCTTTATGGCGATGAGAACGCCAGTAATGAAGAATTGAAGCTGGCCGCCAATATCGCCCAGGCAGGTGAGTTCATCAACTCCAAGCCGGAAGGGATGCAGGCAGAAGTGGCCCAGGGCGGTATGAATGTATCCGGCGGGCAAAAACAGCGCCTGGCCATTGCCCGTGCCCTGGTTAAGAAGGCTCCCATTTACATCTTCGATGACAGTTTCTCCGCGCTGGATTACAAGACGGACGCGGCCTTACGCAAGGCTCTCAAGGCCAACACTGGCTCCAGCACCCTGCTGATCGTTACGCAGCGTATCGCCACCATCAAGAATGCCGAACAGATCATTGTTCTGGATGACGGCCGCATCGTCGGCAAAGGCAACCATCAAGAACTCATGAAGGACTGCGAAGTTTATCGCGGCATTGCCCTGTCGCAGCTCAGCAAGGAGGAACTGGCATGACCGTGCAAAGTTCAAGCTCTCCAAGCCCCCGCCCACTGGAACCTACCGGCGGAAGAGGCCGGGCGATGATGCCGATGGGGCGCGGCAGTCCCATGGCGATGTTGCGCGGAGAAAAACCGCAAGACTTCAGGGGCACCCTGAACAAACTGATCAAATACCTTGGCCGGTACCAGGTCCTGATCATTTTGGTATGGCTTTTTGCCATCGGTTCCACGGTGGCTTCCATTTTTGGTCCCAAGATCCTGGGGAATGCCACCACCATCCTGTTCACAGGAGTGATGGCCCAGATCGCCGGCACGGGCACGATCGATTTCGTCCATATCGGCAACATCATCATCCAGGTGCTGTTGTTGTATTTGCTATCGGCCGTACTCGCCTATATCCAGGGCTGGGTCATGACCAATGTGGCCATTAACGTTACCTACCGCTTTCGCAAGGATATTTCCGAGAAGATCAACCGGATGCCTTTTAAGTATTTCGACGGCACGAGCCATGGTGAGGTGCTCTCGCGCATCACCAACGATGTGGATTCCGTTAGCCAGACCCTCAATCAGAGCCTGACCCAGATCATTACTTCGGTAACCACCGTGCTCGGTGTGCTGGTCATGATGTTCACCATCAGTTGGTTAATGACTCTGGTGGCGCTGGTCATGCTCCCCATATCATTCGGTATCATCGGCCTGATCGTAAACAAGTCCCAGGGCTATTTTAAGCAGCAGCAGGATTATCTGGGCCACATCAACGGGCATGTGGAGGAGATGTATGGAAGCCACGTTGTCGTGAAGGCCTTCAATGGGGAAGCCAAGAGCATCGGGCAGTTCGATCAGTTGAATAATGTGCTGTTCGACTCGGCCTGGAAATCGCAATTCCTGACCGGTTTGCTTTACCCGATCATGAACTTCGTCGGCAATCTGGGTTACGTGGCCATCTGCATCCTGGGCGGATACCTGGTGATCAAGGGTGAGATTGCAATCGGCGATATTCAGGCCTTCATCCAATACGTGCGCTCGTTCACCCAGCCGATCCAGCAGATTGCCAACATCTCCAACATCCTGCAGCAGACCATGGCTGCGGCGGAACGTGTCTTCCAGTTCCTGGCGGAAGAGGAAGAGATGCCGGATGTGATCACCTCGCTCGACACGGAGCACATCGAAGGTCGCGTGGACTTTAAAAATGTGCACTTCGGGTACACCCCCGATAAGATCATCATCAATGATTTCTCGTTCTATGCTGAGCCCGGGCAAAAGATCGCGATTGTCGGCCCGACCGGTGCCGGCAAGACCACCATGGTCAAATTGTTGATGCGGTTTTATGATGTCAACAATGGCGCCATCCTGGTGGATACCCATAATGTCAAGGACTTCAAACGCAGCGATCTGCGCTGTATGTTCGGCATGGTTCTGCAGGATACCTGGCTTTTCAACGGCTCCATCATGGAGAACATCCGCTATGGGCGGGCCACCGCCACGGATGAAGAAGTCATCCAGGCGGCCAAAGCTGCCCACGCCGACCACTTCATCCGCGCCCTGCCAGATGGCTATAACTTTGTCTTGAACGAGGAGACCAGCAACATCTCCCAGGGCCAGATGCAACTGCTGACAATCGCACGCGCCATTCTGCTGAACCCGGCCATGTTGATTCTGGACGAAGCGACCAGCTCTGTGGACACCCATACCGAGGTGCTGATCCAGAATGCCATGCTCGAGTTAATGAAGGACCGCACCAGTTTCATTATCGCCCACCGCCTGTCAACCATCCGCGACGCGGATTGGATCCTGGTCATGAAGGACGGCGACATCGTTGAGCAGGGCAAGCACCAGAAATTACTGGACAAGAAAGGTTTCTATGCCGAGCTCTATAACAGCCAATTCGAAGGCAAAGAGATCTAACCGGTAAAGCCGGCAGCAGATACTTACAAATCCAGCCTCTTCCATATTCCTGTAGGAAAAAAAGGAGAGGCTGGTATCGTTTGTTTATGACGCTTCGAAGGATTTATTGGAATTGGATTGATCTCCACAAACATTCGGGATGGTCAATCATGGGTTTCAAATAATTTATTTGGAGGAACATTGTGATGGAAACACAGGAAAAAATTCAACTTAGGCATTTGGGCAAGACCGACATTCTGGTTTCACCGGTCGGCCTGGGGGTGATTTAAATGGCCGGCGGAGGTGGGTTGATCGGGCGGATGTTCCCGGTCATTCCCCAAGAGGAGAAGAATGCCATTATCAAGGCTGCATTGGACGGCGGCATTAACTGGTTCGATACGGCGGAAATGTACGGCGCCGGAGTATCCGAGCGCTCCCTAGCGCTTGGCCTTAAAGCAGCCGGGAAGACCGACAAGGATGTGATTGTGGCAACCAAATGGCAGCCGTTCTTACGAACGGCCGGGAACATTCCGGTCTGCATCGCAGACCGCCTGCGCTTCCTGGATGGGTTCAGCATAGCCAATTACATGGTCCACCAACCGTACAGTTTCTCATCGCCGGAAGCCGAGATGAATGCCATGGCTGACCTGGTGGAGGCAGGCAAGATCCGCTCGGTGGGAGTAAGCAACTTCAACCCGGCCCGCATGCGGCGGGCGCATGCTGCTCTGGCAAAAAGGGGCCTGCCGCTGGCCGTTAACCAGATGCGCTACAGCCTGTTGAGTCGTGAAATCGAAACCAACGGCGTCTTGGAAACAGCCCGGGAACTGGGTATGACGATCACCGCCTATACACCCCTGGCGCGCGGCCTGCTGAGCGGGAAATACCACCAGAACCCTGAGCTGCTAAATCACCTGACTGGTTTCCGCAAAGCCGCTATGCGGCGCAACTTGGAGCGGACGCGTCCTCTCATCAACGCTATGGCTGAGATGGCTGGAAAGTACGCTGCCACCATCGTACAGGTGGCTTTGAACTGGGTGATCAACTTCAACGGAGAAACCGTCGTTACAATCCCGGGTGCCACCAAGGTTCGACAAGCCGAGGAAGCCGCTGGAACAATGAAATTCCAGCTGACCAAGGTTGAACTGGCCCGGCTGGATGAGGCCTCGCGCCGGCTGTAAAAGCAGGGAAAGAACTGGGTCATGCTTGATTCAGGTTCCCTCATTCTTAAGAAACAATGGCAGCCAGCACACAAGGGTTGATTACCAGCCAGACAGCATTGGAATTTGCTATTTCCATTGCACGGGTCACTCCCCCGGGGCTTGGCTATGCCATAGGCACAGGCATTGCCCGGTGGATTTCATCCCGCGCTGATACGGTCCTGGTCAGGGCAGTTCGTGCCAATCAGTGGGTCATCGCAGGGAAAACAGACTCCTCCCGGTTCCTGGATCAGGCGGTCCAGGCAGTCTTTCGGAACTCCGCCCGCTCGATCTACGAACTGTATCACTACAACCAACACCTTCGATCGGCTGACCAATTATTCAGCATCGACCCATCCTTTCAAACCATCCTTGCCTGTCCTGAGCTGGACCGGCAAGGTCTGGTGCTGGCGGGGCTGCACATGCTCGGTTTTGACCTGGGCTTGCAATGGCTGAGTTTGGCTCAATTCAAGCCTCTGGTTTTAACCATCCCCAATCCGCAGGGAGGGCGCCAAATCGAATTTGACATCCGCCAGAAAGCGGGTATAAAGATGGTACCCGGTTCTGTCAAGGGACTGCTCCAGGCGCTCCGCTTATTACAGCAGGGCGGCATGGTGATGACCGGCATAGATTACCCCGCCCCTGAAAACCATCCCAGGCCGCATTTTTTTGGGCTTCCGGCAGCCTTGCCAACTCATTATATATACCTGGCACTGAAGGCAAATGTGCCGGTTGTGGTGGTGGGTAGCCGGCTGGAAGAGGATGGAAAACAACATATATATGCTTCCACGCCGATTATAATGAGCCCGCATCCAAACCGGGCTGATGAGCTTCTGATCAATGCTGAAAAGGTGCTGTCCGTTGTGGAAGAATTCATCCGGCGCGATCCGCAGCAATGGCTCATTTCCCAGCCTGTCTGGCCCGAAATGGTACCGGATGTTCCCAGGTAGTCACAGCCAACCAGAGGAGGTGCTGTTTGAACGATACCAGGATCCATACTCGCATTAATGATGGTCTTTTAGGGCCGCTTGAACGACCCACTTTGAAGTGGTTGGCAGTTCACTCGCCCAAATGGATGAACCCCGATATTTATACGACCATTGGTATTGCGGGTAGCGCTATTGCTTTTTTTGGATACCTCTTAAGCCGCTATCACCCATTATTTCTTTGGATGGCCACGCTTGGCTTTATCGTCAACTGGTTCGGCGATAGTATGGATGGGACCCTGGCACGCTATCGCCATATTGAGCGCCCTATTTATGGGTATTTTATTGATCATATTACGGATTCAATCACCGCGGTTTTATTATTTCTGGGCATGGGTCTTTCGCCTTATGTAAGTTTTAATGTGGCCAGCCTGGCGCTGGTGGGTTTTCTACTGATGTCTGTGTTGGTATATCTCCGCACTTATGTGGACGGGGAATTTAGACTTTCCTATGCCATGCTGGCGCCCACGGAGGCCCGTGCGCTGGCTGTCTTGCTAAACACCGCCATGTTCTTTTTTGGAAAGCAATTATGGCATTTAAACATACCACTGTTTGGCAATCCCGGTATCAACCCCTATGATCTATTCGTTGGCTTTATTGCGTTACTTATGCTGTACTTTTTCCTGACGACAGCCTACAAGGAATCAACCCGGTTGGCTAAAACGCCTCAATAACCGGCCTTTATGAGAAAGTTCTTGCTGGTTGTCATAGGATTATTGGCGCTTGCTTATATCGTTTTCAGTTTTGCAGAACTTGAGAACATCCTGGCAGCACTGCGCCAGAGCAAACCGGTTTATATTGGCATAGCGGTATTAGTCGAGGCAGTGCTGTTGTTGAACACCACTGCCACTTTTTGGGCGCTTTACAGGCTGGTGGGGTTTAACGAACGCGGGCGAAACCTCTTCTTGATGGTCACTGCTGCTACATTCGTAAACCTGGTTACGCCTTCCTCGGGTATCGGCGGGTTGACGGTGTTTCTCGATGAGGCTCACCAACGCAACCTGTCGACCGGGCGGGTGACGGTGGCATGCATTTTGTATCTTTGTTATGAGTATGTCGCTCTATTTGTGGCATTGACGATAGGTTTTGTCTCGTTGGCACAGCTTGGCAAATTAAACGTGATCGAGCTGTTGGCTGCGGGATTTTTGGTCGTGTTGGCTGCTTTCATTGGCACCGGGTTGGTGGTGGGTTACCGCTCCCCCCGCCAGCTGGGGAATTTGCTGGCCTGGTTGGCGCGCTGGATCAACCGCCTGACACATCCATTCCTGCACAGGGATGCCCTGCAAGTTGCCTCCGCATACACATTGTCAGGCGAGATGACCGAAGGCTTTACTTCCTTGCGCACGGCCTCTCTGGGACAGCTACTCCTGCCGCTGGTATTTACATTAATAAACAAAGTACTGCTGATCCTGGTGCTCGCCCTGGCTTTCCTGGCGCTGGACACCCCGCTGAGCGGCAGCATTCTTTTAGGAGGATTCAGTGTCGGGCACCTGTTTGTGTATGCATCGCCCACCCCTTCCGGACTCGGACTTGTCGATAGCATCCTGCCGGTTGTGCTAAACTCGCTGAATGTGCCCTTACCGCGTGCAGTCCTGATAGCGCTGGTATACCGCGCAGACACCTTCTGGCTGCCCCTGGTTTTGGGCGCCCTGGCTTTTCGATCCCTGCAGCGCTCTCGCTTGCGAGGCTAATGATGGAGCGGCGTGTCTGGACGTGCCATCGCACGGCCCAGGTTGGAGTATCCAGCACCCTTTAGCGTTTCACCTTTACCCTGACCAGGAAATCATCCACCCCGCCAAAGCGGTATTTATACTCCTCATTTCCGCGCATGAAATCGAATTCAGTGCGTTTATTTTCGTTGGCCCATTGCAAGAGATGCCCCAACAATACCCAGCCAGCCGAGAGGTCCATGAAACGCCGGTCAATTCCGGAGTTATAAACCCAGATGCGGTTCAGGTAATCAAAATTGAGATAGCCGGCGGCTTTTTGCCCAGCGACTTCCAGGAAGGCCAATTGCAGCCAGCTATTTTCAAAAGCAGCCTTGCAGGCCAGTTGCATCTGTCTCCGCATCGGAGCGGTCAGGAAGGCCGCCTTTTCCGGGTCTTCCGCCATCATTTCCATGAAAGCTTGCACTTCCGTTTCGAGCGAAGCACCGTCCTCGACAATATACCAGCGGACCCCGCGGCCGCTTTCCTCGGCGCGGCGCATCTTGCGCCGGATCTCGTGGCGTTGCTTTTTATCGATGCCCGCCAGATAGGTCTCGAAATCCCCTGGTAAGGGGATCGACGGAACTTGATAAGTCCGATCCTGGGAGAAAATCCAGCCGCGCTTTTCGGCTTCCAACTGCAAGGCTGGCAGCGTGAGCGAGCTCTCTGGCAGATTGTGCCAGTCGAGCATCTGCCAGGCCAATAAAGCGGGCCGGGCGATGAAATCCAGCAGGCCGGCTAGGAAAAATGGCAAATCTCGGGGTCGGGCGATGATATCCAGGTAATCTGAAATTTCGATACT
Organism: Anaerolineales bacterium; assembly: GCA_050014715.1. Taxonomy (GTDB): domain Bacteria; phylum Chloroflexota; class Anaerolineae; order Anaerolineales; family Villigracilaceae; genus UBA877. The sequence continues at coordinate 7,470 of JBEKCT010000025.1, forward strand.
GCCGAGCAGAAGCAGCGCCGGTTCGCCGTCCGCGTTATGGGTGGAGAACATGGGTGCTATCCCGACCAGGCGTCCATCCTGGTGGGCCGTCACGACGGCCAATTCAGAATCGGGCCATTCGCCTCCGCCGCGGGTTTCCCACCACGCTGAAAGATACTCATACCGCAAAAAGGGGACGTGTGTGGCACTTTCGCCCAGGAGCGTGTTCCAATCCTTGGCCAGCCGGATCAAATCAGTAAAGTCATTGTGAAGGGAAAATTCCATGCGGCGATTTTACCAGTTATAATGAGGGTGTGGCTGTCGAGTTAGATCTCAATCTATTCCCTTTTCAACGTATTCTGGGCCAGGAAATCCTTCAATTGCCCGGGCTGGTGGCCGTGACGCCTCCCAGGCGCACTGCCCATGGCCGCGAAGCTGACCGTTTGCTGGTCTACCTGACCCTTTCAGGCAATTCGAGTTTCTCAACTGCAGATTACAACCAGTTTATAACCCAGACTTCCCAGCGTTTCTACCAGACCGCCGGGTCGCTGACTTTTGCAATGCGAACCGCTGTGGGGGTACTAAACCAGGCTCTGGTCGGTCGGAACCTTCATACCACCGGTAAGGGCGAATACATTCTCGGACGGTTGATTCTTGGGGTATTGCGCGGGCCGCAGTTCGTTTTTGGTCAATGCGGCCCAACCCATGTTTTCCACCTCACCGGCAATGAAGCCCGGCAAATTCATGACGAGCAGATTGCCGGCCATGGACTTGGAATTGGCCAGGCCACCCCACTCTATTTCTCACAAGTCGATTTACATGCCGGCGATTTGCTGGTGCTCTGTCCTGACCTGCCAGCCGGTTGGGATGCCACCCTTCTCGGCGAAAAGGACTTTTCTTTCGAGGCAGTCCGCAGGGCCCTCCTAAGCACGCCGGAAATAGACTTGAACGCGGTGCTGGTGCAGGCGCAGCCCGGTAAAGGAAATTTGAACATCTTGAAAGAGCTGCCGCCTGCCGCTGAAAAGCCACTTTCGGTAGTTCCAGACCAGGTTCTGAACCCGGCAGCCAAGCCGGAACAGACTTTACCGGCGGGGGCGCCGGAACCAAACGGCCAACCGGCTGCGGTTCCCAATCCAGCTGCCCAGCCGCCGCCTGCGCCTGCCAGATCCTCTTCCAGGGTGGAGAGTGCGGTTCCCGCCAGTCGTTTCACCCGCCTGATCTCGGCAGGAACCAGGCCGGAGGCTGCCAACCCGGCCGGTCCAGGTGGCTCGCTTGAAAGCGCCAGTACTTCCGCTGATATGGCCGGGCAACCGGAGCGGGGTCGTCACCCATTGCCAGTGCCTGTCCGACCTGCGCCTCGACCGGCCAGCAGCACAGGACGTTTTATTTCCAAACACGATTCGGTTGGCCGGACTGATGCCAAACGCCCGCCTTCCCGCCAACGACGGGAAATATTCGGCTGGCTGGCAAAGGTCATCCATGCCGCCCGGGTAGGTGCGCAGAAAATATCCCAGGCCATCGGAAAATTCCTGCCTGCCCTTGTACCAGATTCAAATGAAAACATTGGAGTGTCCAGATCAAATATGGCCTTGTTTGCCATAGTGGTCCCAATCATCATAGTGGCAGTTGCGGCGACGGTCTACATTCATTACGGGCGCACAGCACAATATTCGCAGAATTACGATATGGCATTGGCACAGGCAGCCCAGGCGCGTACCCAGACCGATCCGGCAGATGTGCGGCGTGCCTGGGACAGTACCATTTATTATCTCGACCTGGCCGATAAAAGCCTGACGACACAGGCTTCGAGTACCTTGCGCCAGGAAGCTCAGACGGCCTTGGATAAATTGGATGGTATCCAGCGGCTCGATTTTCGTCCGGCGATCGTCACCGCCCTGAGCAGCACCGTGCAAGTAAGCCATATGGCTGCCACCGACACCGACCTGTACCTGCTGGACAGCGCGCATGGCGATGTCATCCATGCTTCACTAAATGGCCAGACTTACGAAGTGGATACAAGCTTCAAATGCGAGCCGGGCATATATGGCACAGTCACAGTGGGCGCGCTGGTGGATTTGCAAGTCTTGCCCTCGAATAATTTTTATAATGCCAGCGTACTGGCAATGGATGGGATGGGGAACCTGCTTTATTGCGGACAAATTGACCCGGTAGCCGTTTCACTCGACCCTCCCCAACTTGGCTGGCGCAGTATTTCCGCCTTTACGCTGGATTCCACCGGCAAGAGTCTATACGTGCTCGACCCGGCAGGTAATGCCATTTGGCAGTACAGCGGAACCTCCGGTCAATTCACAGACTTGCCGGTCATGTTCTTTGGGGACCAGGTACCGCAGTCCATGAATAGTGCCATCGACCTGGCTGCCAACGATTCGGACTTGTATATGCTTTTCCAGGATGGTCATGTTACCGCCTGCCCCTTGGCGCGCTACAATGTCGTTCCGATGCGTTGTGCTGATCCGGTCACATATGTGGATACACGTCCCGAACGGCAGTCAGGTCCTATAATCACCGACGCTGTCTTTACCCAGATGGCCTTTGCCTCCGCACCTGACCCGTCATTGTATATGCTTGAACCCCTTACGCGCGCAGTCTATTATTTCAGCCCAAGGCCCGATTCGCTGGAAATGCGCGGCCAGTTCCGGGCAGGCATGGGGCAGAACAGCGCATCATTCGATGGCCCTGCTACGGCCATGACCATCAGTTCAAACCGGGATCTTTTCTTCAGCATCGGCAATCTGGTATTTTTTGCTACTGACCTCCCTTAGGAGCAGAGATGAATGCCCCATCTGGAAATCAAAAACCATCTTTTTGGGATTTCCTGCTCAGCCTGTTCAGACTCCTGAAGCCTTCCAGCGGTATCGTCACGCCGGCGAAGCCTGTGATTCCGCCGGACAACAACACCGAGCCGGCGCAGCCTGTGATTCCGTCGGACAACACCACCAAGCCGGTGCAGACTGTGATTCTGCCGGACAACACCACCGAGCCGGCGCAGCCTGTGATTCCGCCAGGCAACACCACCGAACCGGTGCAGCCTGTGATTCCTCCAGACAATACTACCGAACCGGTGCAGCCTGTGATTCCGCCGGACAACACCACCGAGCTGGTGCAGCCTGTGATTCCGCCAGACAACACCACCGAGCCGGTGCAGCTTGTGATTCCGCCAGACAACACCACCGAGCCGGTCCGTATTGAAACCTCACGTGTATTATTGGTGATCTACAACCCCGTGATGGATGCTGCTTCCGGAACAAAAATCATTCAAAGCATGAACTGGAACTACCCGGACGATCTGTCGAATACCTTTATCCAGGATGTCCTGGAAGTCAGCGGCGGATTGGCGTGTTATAAGATTGTCGATCGGGTGGAACTGAATGAATTTCCGGCATTAACCGATGGGTTTCGTTACGATGCCCAATCGTATCTGGCGGTAATCAACAAAACGCAACCGGCCCACCAGCCTGAATATGCCAACTACCAGGCCATTCTGACTGGCCTGAATGTCATCACGCGCATCACCGCTCGCGAAATTGACGAGGTTTGGCTGTTCGGCTTTCCGCAGGCCGGTTTCTATGAATCGACCATGTGCGGAGCTGGCGCTTTCTGGTGCAACTCCCAGCCCCAAGCCTGGTCCTTTGGTTGCAGCCGGCGGTTTGTCGTAATGGGCTTTTCCTCTGAACGGGGAGTGGGGGAAATGCTTCATTCGTTTGGCCATCGCGTCGAATCCATTATGACGCAGACGTTCTCGAAAACACAGGGACTTGGCAACCTGTATGCCCAATTTGCTCTATATGACAAGGTGGCACCTGGAAAGGCCCAGGTCGGAGATGTCCATTTTCCTCCCAATGCCGATATCGACTACGATTACAACAATCCTCGCAAAGTGGCAAGCAATTGTTATGACTGGTACAATTTCCCGGTCTTTAAGAACGATATTCGCGAAGTCAACGCGGATGAATGGGGCAATGGGGACATGCACATTCTCCACAAATGGTGGCTGAACCATCTGCCCAAAGTTGCCGGTCGGACCAGCGGTGTGGTCAACAATTGGTGGCAATATACGATGGATCCAAACCTGGTGAACCTGTAAAGAGATTGTAAATACAACTGCAAGCGGTGGGTATGAAATTAGGTTATAACCATGAATTAAGGAATAACTGCATTTTGAGTGCACATCCTCAAAATGCGAACTTCTCTTTAATTTATAATCGGGAATGCACAATTTTCTAAGTTTTAGGCGAAAGGCAACATTTCTCCAGACTCCGCCGGGCAGATTTTTCACGGTGGCAGGGTCATTTATCGTTTTCTTCGCCGCGTTTGTACTCCTTTATCCCCTCTTTGGCGAGCCACTCGAAATTCTCGGCTTCATTCCCATCCTGATCGGGGCGTGGATTTATGGCATGTGGGCGGGACTCTTGTTCACCGTGGTGCTTTATGCCATTGATGTTTCGATATTGGTTTTTCTGAATGGGGGAAACATTCCAATTGTCTTTCTTCCGGGAGAGTTGCTGGGTTTGGCAACTGCCTTGTCTGTCAGTCTGATCGTGGGCTGCTTGGGGGAGCGCGGCCGCAGAAAACAGGAAAATTTTCTGCGAAGCACGGCTTTGTTGGAAGAGGCCCATCGACGCGTCAACGAATTATCCGGTCTTCACAACATCTCCCGGGCCTTTACGTTAAACGGAGATGCCCGCCAAACCTATGGCCAGCTGACTGAAACCCTGGCTGGTCTGATCGGCGCCAAGATTTGCATCATTTATGTTTATAACGCTGCCACGCATGACCTCCTGCCGCAACCTTCAGCGTACGGCCTGCTGGAGAAAACCTTGGCGGTGCTGCATTTCACTCCGGACCAGGATAAAGCTTCCTGGGATTTTTCGAAATCCGGTACGTTCCGGGCGAACTCCGCGGCTGAGATCTTGCCAGAATTTATTCCATTTGCACGACCTTTGCAGGTAAACTGCCTGCTGGCAGTGCCCCTTTGGAACCTCCAGCAAAATCTGTTGGGAATAATTATGATTGCAAATAAACCGGATGGCTTCGCTGATGATGATACCCGCCAACTGGACACCCTCGGCACACAGGTTGCAGCCGTCATCCAAAATGCCCGTTTGTTGAACGCCGAGCGCACACGCGCCGAGCAATTGTCAGTATTACACGTAGTTGCCACGGCAGCCACTGAATCAGACAATGAAGACCAGTTGATCGACAACGTTACCCTGATCATCGGGCAACGCCTGTTTTCAAATAGCTTTGGAATCCTACTGTTGGATGAATCGACTCAGGACCTTTATTTGCATTCCTCATACCGGATTGGAAGCAATGAAGGCCTGGCCCGCGTGCCTGTGGGAGTTGGGGTGGCGGGAGCTGTCGCCAAGTCCGGGAAACCGTTGCGGGTAAACGATGTTTCGGAATCATCGGATTATTTAAGCCTCTATCCGTTGACGCGCTCACAATTATGCGTGCCGCTAATCCTCGAATCAAAATTACTTGGCGTGGCAAATGCCGAAAGTCCGTACACCAACGCCTTTACCAGTGAAGACGAGGAACTGCTGACCATTATTGCCGGCCAGCTGGCTACCGCCATTCAACGCCTGCGGACCGTCCTGGCGGAACATTACCAGACCCAGCAATTGGAACGATCCAATTCCCTCATCCGGGCGCTGGCCCAGGTGAATGCGCGCGCCGCAGTTGCATCCGACGCGAATGGCGTGTTGCAGACCTTGGGGAATGAACTGGCCAAGCTTGGATTGCGCTGCGCTATCGCTCTCAGCGACCCCGGCAACCAGTATGTCAATCTTCGCTATATTTCCCTACCCGACCGGCTGGTACATGCGCTGGAACGTATCAGCAGTTTCAAAATGAATAAGAATACCATCCCCATTGCCAGCCTTTCACCGTTTTCCAAGCTCTCACAGAATGCCTCCCTTGTGAAGGATTCCATTTCAACCTTATTGGGTTGGGTGCCCGATCTGCCTCAACGGGATGCGTTGAGAGTCTTAAAGCTGATCGGCGTGACCAGGACCACCTCGGTTTGCTACCTACCCTTGATCATTGAAGGGAAAACAATGGGGGTTCTGTGGATGTGGGGCGAAGGAATTCACGAAAACGACATGCCGACCATGTCGCTGTTTGCCAGCCAGTTGGCTGCCGCCCTTCAGAATGCCGACCTTCTGAACGAAGTGGGCCGGCTGGCCATCACGGATGAACTGACCGGAATTTATAACCGGCGATTCTTTTTTGAAATGGCCGAAAAGGAATTTACACGCGCAGTCAGGGACAAAAGTCCACTCTCGGTCCTGCTGGTGGATATTGACCATTTTAAGAATTTTAATGATTGCTACGGACACATGGTGGGCGACCAGGTCTTAAAGGCGGCTGCCCAAATGATGGACTCTGCCTTGCGTGACAGTGATATCATCGGACGGTACGGAGGGGAGGAATTCTCCATTATTCTACCGGACACGAATAACACCGCCGCCAACCTGGTGGGAGAACGATTACTCTCAAAGGTTTCCGATGTACCCTTTGATACCGAAGCCGGCAAACTCTCGATTCAAATAAGCATCGGCATCGCCGGGATGAACAAGGAGACCCCCACTCTGCATTCCTTGATCGTACGGGCTGACCAGGCCATGTACCTCGCCAAGAGCTCCGGCCGGAACCGCCTGGCAGTAATATAATGAAGCCCCCAACCTGTAAACAGACCTCAGGATTGCCTTCCGAGGTCTGTTGATTTAACGCAGCTTACTTTTTCAGGTCTGCCAGCCGTTCTTCGACCGCCTGCACCTCCAGCTTGAGGTCGGTCAGGTAGGCTTCCAGTTCCTCAGCCTGTTCGGCTTTGGTCAGATAGCGGCGCTGGAAATGGTCGTCTCCGCCGCAGCATTCGCAACCGCAGTCGCAGCCATTCCCGCACTCACAATTCCCGTTCTTGTAATTACAGTTTTCGTCAGACATGCTAGATCTCCTATGCTTCAATCGATTTGAACAATCGTGGGATTCGTTGCAAAGAACCTCTTTTTCAACCAGAATGCCACGTTAACCAACCCGATCATCACCGGCACTTCGATCAGCGGCCCGATAACTGCCGCAAAAGCCACGCCGCTGGTGATGCCGAACACACCCACTGCAACGGCAATTGCCAGCTCGAAGTTGTTGCTGGCCGCCGTGAAGGAAAGCGTGGCCGTCTTCGAGTAATCCGCTCCGATCACCCTGCCCATGAAGAAACTGACCAGGAACATGATCACGAAATAGATCAGCAGCGGGATGGCGATCCGCACCACATCCAGCGGAAGCTGGATAATGTATTCGCCCTTGAGCGAGAACATCACGATAATGGTGAAGAGCAGGGCGATCAGCGTCAGCGGGCTGATTTTGGGAACAAATACCTTGTAATACCAGTCCCTGCCTTTGAGGCGCACAAGCAGGAAATGGGTCAGGAATCCGGCGATGAACGGGATGCCCAGATAAAAGAATACGGTCCTGGCAATCTCGCCAATCGTGATGTTCACAATATTTCCGGTCAATCCGAACCAGGTCGGCAGAACGGTGATGAATACATAGGCATAGACGCTGTAGAACAGCACCTGGAAGATGCTGTTGAAAGCCACCAACCCGGCCGCATATTCAGTATCGCCTTTTGCTAACTCATTCCATACGATCACCATGGCAATGCAGCGCGCCAGGCCGATCAGGATCATGCCGGTCATATATTCCGGGTAGTCGCGCAGGAAAATGACTGCCAGGGCGAACATCAGGATGGGGCCGATGATCCAGTTCTGGATCAGCGACAGGGCGAGCACCTTCCAGTTCCGGAAAACGTCGCCCAATTCCTCATAGTGGACTTTAGCCAGTGGTGGAAACATCATCAGGATCAGACCGACCGCGATGGGGATGTTGGTCGTCCCAACTGAGACAGTTGCATTGAAAAAGGTGACGGCTTGCGGGAACAGGAATCCGATACCCACGCCGACCGCCATTGCTAGGAAGATCCACAGGGTCAGGAAGCGGTCGAGAAAGGAAAGGCGTTTGGTAGTACTGGCTTTAATTGCCATCATGGTAACCGTTCTTTATTTCATCGATTGATATGATTGATTTAGTAGAACATGTGGAAAAATTCATGGGAAGATCAGCACTCATACGTTTTTCTGCTCACAGCAGTTGGGGCAGTCACAATCGGGTGAGGGTGCCAGAGAGGGCAAATCCAAGCCCTGCAGTTTGGCCGCCAGTCGGACGAGACCGAGCAGGTCGGGGTCGCAAAGGCGGTAGAAAATGTAACGCCCTTCCCGATGGTCAGTTACCAGCCCGGCCTCGCGCAGCGCCATCAGGTGCTGGGAGAGCGTGGCCTGGCGCAGCCCGAACATGGCTTCCAGATGGCAGACACAGGCTTCCCCTGTGCCAATCCCAAGCAGGATTTCAAGGCGCGGTGCCGGGCTGATGGTTTGCAATAAATTGCTTAATTTATCAAAATTGGTGGGTGAATTTTTCATATTCACAACTCTGAATATATTATAATATCATATTCAAGATTGAGAATATGATATTAGTCACCTCTTTGGAGTTGATTCAGATTAAGGTCGACGATCAAACCACTTTCCGGGTATTAATTTACCCATCTTTTACCTATCCTTAATTACGGGTTAACCAGCCTGGATTAATATAAACTTGTCTTGTAATCTATGGAGGTTTCCATGTCACAAACAAGAGTTCTCTTTCTTTGCACCGGCAACTCCGCCCGCAGCCAGATGGCGGAAGCCTTTTTACGCAAATATGCAGGCGACCGCTTTGAAGCGCACAGTGCCGGCCTGGAGCCGAAACCCTTGCATCCTTTGACAGTCAAAGTGATGGAAGAAATTGGGGTGGATATGTCGGGTCACAAATCCAAAGGGTTCGAAACCTATCTAGGCAAGATGCTGTTCCAATATCTCATCACCGTCTGCGATGATACCGAAAAGAATTGCCCATCCACCTGGCCGGGAGTGAGCAACCGCTTGCACTGGCATTTCGAAGACCCGGCTGCCTTTATCGGCACGGAAGCGGAAAAACTAGTGAAGTTCCGCCAGGTCCGCGACCAGATCGATCAAAAAGTCAAAGCCTGGGTGGCTGACCAGGCTTGATTCCTATCAAATCCGCCTGACCTTCGAAATCTGCAGACCGTTTCTACAACAAAAATATCCCCGGTGCTTTGTGCGGCGGGGATATCTTTTTATGGGGTGGAATCCAACTACTCCATTTTCTTTTCTTCCGGCTGGGAGGGCTTGTTCTGCATATCCTTGCGAATCTGCTCGCGCAGGGCCTCGGCTTCGGGGGAGCGCTGTTTGGGTTGCGCCTCCTGCGATTGTGCGCCATAGCGGTCGGAGAGCAGCATGGTCAGCAGGGCTTCCATGATGCTGCTGGAAGTGCTGCCCTGTTCCCCGTTGGCGCCTCCTCCACTCACCACCACGCGTGGCACCACGTCCACCCCGGATTGCTGAATGGCATCGGAAAAGCGGTTGAGCACCTGTTGGGTCATCTGGAACTGCGGACCGCCGTATGCCCGCACCTGTTCCTCGGTGGCGAGCGCCTGGGCGATACCGATGCGGGCAATTTTTTCGGATTCCGCTTCGGCCAGGGCACGGATCTGGGAAGCTTGCTGGATGGAGCGCTGGTATTCAGCCTTGCCCTGGTTGGTCTGAATGTTGATGTTCAACTCGGCTTCGGTCATTTGGGTCTGCATTTGCGCACGGCTCTCCGCCTCGCGTAGTTCGCGCTCTTTGACGGCTGCCTGTTCCTGCCGGCCATAGGTTTCCACCTGTTCCGTCGCGATCTGCCTGGAACGCAGCTGGGTCAGGATGGTTTCGATTTGCGTATCGTTCTCCGGAGAAGACGGCGTGCCTATCAGCACCTCTTCCAGTTCCAGGTTGTAATGGGTGAACTTTTCCTTCATCTCCGTGCTGGCCTGCTGCTGGATGGCGCTGCGCTCTTGCAGAAGCTGGATGAGGGTACGGGTCTGGCCGACGTTCTTGAAGTAGGCTGACACCATCGGGTCGAGCGTCTGCTCCACCAGTTTCTTGATGTCGCCAAAACGCTGGATCACCAACGGAGCCTTCTGGTAGTCAATATGGACCACCACCGAGAGCGGCAGGGAAGGCTCGAAGGCATCCTTGGTAATCAGCGAGACTTCGGACAGGTTTTCGTCGTAGTGGTGTGCGCCCGATTCGCTGCGGATCCATTTTAGGATGAAATTGGTGGTCGGGACAATGATCACTTTCCCGGCATAGGTATTGAAGGCGTATTTGCCGGGCAGGAGCGGTTCGTTCCAAACGCCCCGGTTGCCTTTGGAGGCCAGTTCGCCGTGACGATAATCCTTACCCGAAAGGTCTGCGCCCATTGCTCCGGTAAAGGAAACCACCACGCCCACATTCCCCACTTCGACGAACGTTTTCTGGATCATTTCGACGGTGGCAAACAACCTGTTGATGTAGTAAGTTCCTTCCACCAACACCTGCAGCTGGCGTCCGCGCATGCCTCCCGCCGCCAGGAAGGCATCCGCATCCTGGAAGCTGTTATGGTAGGTGCCGGTCTGCGCCAAGGCGTCGCCGACAATTGGCGCGATGATTTCCCCCTGCACCAGCGACGGGCCATCATGGACGGTGACGATCCCGACCAGGTCATCCGTATCCTTTATGACCACGGGACGAAAGCCGTTGCGCTGTCCGATCACTTCGGCCATGCCGCGGATGGTATCCGCTTCTTCCTTGCTGAGGGAAAGGGCATAGACGCGCTCTTCCGTGATCACAATGAACTGCACCAGGTTGAAGGCGTACGTTCCCTCTCGCAGGATGCGGCGCTGCGGCCCGCGTTGCCCGCCATTTTTTAGGAACCCATCCACGTCCTGAAAATCCTGGACGGTGGCATTGGATGCCAGTACCTGGGCTGGGTTGAGCTGTTTGCCATCCCGGGCGAAAATATAGCCGATCTTGCCCTGCGAGATGGTTACCAGCGGCGCCATGTGTACCACGTACTGGATCGGCATCAGGTAGTGCAGACCGCCGCGCAGGATCTGCGGCTGGTAGCCGGCCTCGCCTTGCAGGGCGATCAGCCCGCTCTTTACGGAGCCTTTGGCGCTCCAGCGTTTTTCGATCATGCCGATCCGGTTGTTCGGGATAAACCGGATCCCGGAAAGCATCACGATAAACAGGATCACCAGGATGATGATCCCTGCACCCAACAAAATCCCATTCATGCTGCTTGCTCCTTTTCTGTGCTTTGATGCATCAACATTACTACGTCTTCGAAACCGTATTAACGACTTTAGTTGTTCGGCAATATTAGGTTGATTGCGCAAACGGAGTTACGATTTTAATCGTTTGGTAATTATGCGATGGAAGTCGCTACCCGGAAAGCTTTTCGTGAAGGTAAGGTACTATACTGCGTATTCCGTGATTAAGTAAGCATTGGACCATCAAAATATCGGCAATACCGGCTTTGTGAATTAAAAATTATTCGCCTCATATAACACATACGTTCTTTCAGCAAAGCACGTTGCAGGTGGCTGCTTGATACCGCCAGGCCGGCGCCTTAACTTGTACAGGCGGCCCGCCGACTTAAAAATCTGCAGGGAAGACCTTCCGCTGCCTTCCCTGCAGAAAAAAAGGAACTTCCCGTTGATTTATTGTTTTTCGTAGACGGCACCATCCGCCGCAGGCGGGTGCGCCCGGCCGACCACCCCGGCCAGCACGATCATGGTCACAATGTAGGGGGCCATTTGCAGGAACTCGCTTGGGATCGGTATATTCAAGATCTGCATTTTAACTTGCAGCGAATCGGCGAAACCAAAGATCAAGGAGGCGGCATATGCTCCTATCGGGTTCCATTTGCCAAAGATCATGGCCGCCAGGCCGATGAAGCCTTTACCGTTCGTCATCAGCCGGTCGAAACGTCCAATGGAGCCGATCGTGAAATACGCACCACCGATGCCCGCCAGCATGCCGCCGATGATGACATCGACATAGCGTGTCAAATAAACATTAATTCCCAGAGTATCGGCTGCCTTGGGGTGCTCGCCCACCGCCCGGGTGCGCAGTCCCCAGGGTGTGTAAAACAGAACCACATACAACACCGCCACCAGAATAATGGTCAAATAAAAGATCAAATTGTTTTCAAAAAGCATCGGTCCCAGGATCGGGATTTTGACCAGCAGCGGAATGGTGATATTGGGGAAAACCCCGGAGTTGTTCAGCTTTTCGGTGTTTGTCTCCAAAAAACGGGCTGACATGAAATTGGTGGCGCCGGACCCAATGATATTAATGGCGGTGCCACTCACGATCTGGTCCACTTTGAAGCGGATCACCAATACGGCATGAATGGCGCCCAGGATTGCCCCGGTCAGGATCGCAGCTGCCAGGCCAATGTAGAGGTTGTGTGTAAGGGTTGCAGCAGATACGGCTGCCATGGCGGCCGAAAGCATGATGCCTTCCAGCCCAATGTTGATCACCGCCGAGCGCTCGCTGATCACCCCGCACATGGCGGCCAGCGCAATCGGTGTGGCCCGCACTACCGAGGTGTTCAGCACCCCGATCAAATCCATGGACTTGCCGGCAGTTGCCCAAAGCAGGAACGCTGCCACAAAACAAAATGCAACCACCCCCACCAGCACACCATTGGAGCGAATCCCGCGCGCCAGCTGCCAGGCACCCAGGAAAACCGCCACCAGGGCCAGAATGTAAATGGAAGTTTGGACTGGCAGGGTTAATCCCGGAATCGGGATCACTTGCGAATCACCTCTGGGTGTCAACTCGTAGCTCGCCATCTGGCCGGCTTTCACATTTAGACCGAAAAGCAGCAGGATCAACAATCCTGTCCCAACCAGCACGAGACCGATCACCAGGCGGTTGCGGAAATACGGCCTTTTTTCTTTTTCTTGGACTATAGTAGTTGCCATGCAGTCCTCATGCAATGATGAGATGAAAAACCGGAAAGGTGCCTCTTAATGACCCCAACCACGGGTAAGCACAATCGCTTCCGCACGCGCCAGCCTGATATGATAGAGCCAGCGGATCATAGCCGGGGCGGCCACAAAGATCACCACCAGCCCCTGGATGATTGAGATTACGTCAAGCGGGACCCCCGCCATGGATTGCATGTTGGTCGCACCGCTGCGCAGAAACCCCCACAGTCCGGCTGCCAGGACAACCCCAAAGGGATGGCTCTGTCCCAGCAGGGCAATCGCAATCGAATCGAAGCCGTACCCGGAGGAAAAGTTCTGCCCCACCCAATGGTCGATCCCCAGCACCTGGGTTGCTCCGGCCAGGCCAGCCAGTGCCCCGCTCAGGGTCATGGCTAGCACAAAATTTCGCACAACGCTCATCCCGGCGTATTTTGCCCCGTCCGGGTTGGCCCCCACTGCGCGGATTTCCATTCCCAGGGTCGTTTTAAATAAGAACCAATAGACCAGGACTGCAATAGCCAGGGCCAGTATAAAACCCCAATTAAAGCGCAGGGGTGGCGGAAAGAAGCGTGGCAACATGGCCGAGTCCTGGATCTCGGGCGTTATGGGTCGAAAGCCAGGCGCTTTCATCGGGCCGTTCAACAACCAGTCACCCAGGCTGAAGGAGATATAGTTCATCATGATGGTATTCACCACCTCGTGTGCCCCGGTTACCGCTTTCAGATAGCCTGGGATGGCGCCCCAGATGGCACCACCCGCAGCCCCGGCCAGTAACGCCAGCGGCAGGTGAATGAACCATGGCAGGCCTTTGATGCTGTAGCCGACAAAAGCCGAACATAGTGCCCCAATACCGAACTGTCCTTCTGCGCCGATATTGAACAGGCCGCATTTGAATCCCACCGCCACGGCCAGGCCGGCGAGAATGTAGGGTGTAATCGCTGCCAGGCTCTCCGTGAAAGGATAAATGGACAACAGGAAAGCTTTCTGGTCCCCTGTGGCATTATATGTCTGGATGCCTTGAATGATCGTAGTTGGATTCCCAAATGCACCCGCAAATAAAGATCCATAAGCCAGGGCAATCACATTCCAGGTATCCTTTAGGGCTGTCCCGGGTGCACGAAAGAAATTTCCGTACGCCGCAATCACGCTGGCATCGGTCCCGGCGATCACAATTGCGCCAAACACCAGGCCAGTAAAAATGGACAGGACCGGAATGAGCAAGGTTTGGAAAACCCTGCCTCCCGATCCGCCTCCTCTCCTTCTTTTTGAAGCATTTTCCGGATCCGGCGTTTGCGCCGCTTTCATTTCGGTTGTGTTGCGGTCCAAGATAGATTCCTCCTAAAAGACCCGTTCCACTTCGGTTGCTTTCGCCGTGGTTGGGGAAGCCTTGCGGGCCTCAGCAGGTTTAACTCCTGCCATCAACAAGCCGATGTATTCCTTGCTGACCTCTGCAGAAGCGACAATTTCTACAATCTGGCCCTTATACATAACCGCAATGCGGTCCGAAAGGGCAATGATCTCATCAAGTTCCGGGGAAACCAGCAGCACGGCTGTCCCCTCATCCCGTTTTTCAATGATCCGTCCGTGAATATATTCGATCGAACCCACATCCAGTCCACGGGTCGGTTGGGAGGCGATCAGCAGCTTAATCGGGCGGCTGAATTCACGTGCCACGATCACTTTTTGCTGATTTCCACCCGACAAAGTGGAAACGGGTACGAATACGTTCGGCGTACGTACGTCGAACATTTTGACCAGTTTCTCGGCGTTTTCAATGATTACCTTCTGCTGTAGGGAAATCCCTTTGGCGAAAGGAGCTTGGTAATACGTGCAAAGCACCAGGTTGTCATGGACGGGAAATCCCAGGATTAAACCATGCCGTTGCCGGTCTTCCGGAATATGGGCAACGCCTCTTTCCAATATCTTGCGCGGCGAGGTGTGGTGAACCGGCTCGTCCACGATACTGATCTCACCGCTGGCCAGAGGCAGTAAACCAGTCAATGCATAGACCAGTTCGGTTTGACCATTCCCCTGCACGCCTGCCACCCCCAGCACTTCCCCGGCGCGCACATTAAATGACACTCCGTCGATAGTCATGTGTTTGTGCTCGTCCTGGACGCACAAATCCTTGACATCCAGCACCACTTCTTTTGGCTCAGCCGGTTTTTTCTTGACCACCAGGTTGACTTCCCGCCCCACCATCATGGCCGCCAGTTTCTCCGGGGTGGCCTCCGCCGGGGTCACTGTTCCAACTACCCGCCCCCCGCGCAGCACCGTGATATGGTCCGCAACGGCCATGACCTCTTTAAGCTTATGAGTAATGAAGATGACTGATTTGCCATTGGCAATCAGCGAACGCAATACTTTAAACAGACCTTCCACCTCTTGCGGGGTAAGCACCGCGGTGGGTTCATCCAGGATAAGAATGTCGGCTTCCCGATATAAAACTTTAATAATTTCTACGCGTTGCTGCGAGCCCACCGGCAGGTCGCCAATGGTAGCCTGTGGATCCACCGCCAGGTCGTACTGTTCGGAGATCTGGCGGATGCGTTTTGCCACACTGGCTTTATCCAGAAAGATCCCATTCCGGGTTGGCTCGATCCCGAGCATGACGTTTTCAGTGGCGGTCATCACCGGGATGAGCATGAAGTGCTGGTGCACCATCCCGATGCCGTGGGCGATCGCGTCGCTCGGGCCGTGAATGCTGATTTCCTGTCCCTGAATAATAACCTGGCCCGCATCCGGTTTGTATAAACCGTACAGGATATTCATCAGGGTGGTCTTGCCGGCCCCATTTTCCCCCAGCAGGGCATGGATCTCGCCCTTCTCAACCTTGAGGTCAATTCCGTCATTGGCCCGTACACCGGGAAAAGATTTGGTAATGCCGCGCAGTTCCAGGACGGCTGCCATGCAATATTCTCCTGAACTTTCGGAAGTTGCCAAATTACCTAATAAAGAGGGGCCAGGCTGACCCGGCCCCTCTTCAAGGTGATACAAATTGTTTACTTTTCTCCCAGAACGCCGTTCACAGTGACCGCGCCACTGATGATATCCGCCTTCGCCTGGGTGATTTCAGCCTTAAGCGCAGCCGGGATCTGGCTGTCAAAATTATGGAAAGGTGCCAGGGCCACACCGCCGTCGGCGAGGGTATAGGTGACCGTTCCACCGGTAAATTTGCCTGCAATGACGTCCTGGATGCTCTTGAAGACGGCTACATCCACTCTCTTCTGGACGCTGCTCAACTCAATATCGTTGTACTCGGGAGCAGAAAGGAACCAGTCCTGGTCCACGCCGATGATCAGGCACTTCGGGGTGACCGATTCGCAGTATGCACCTGCGCCCAGGCCAGCTCCGCCGGCGACCGGCAGAATGACGTCCGCGCCTTCCTGAGCCATGGAGGCGGTTGCGTTTTTGCCATCATCAGTGGAGGTAAAGCCATTGATGAAGGTGCCTTTCTGTGAGACATCATCCCAACCCAGCACTTTGACGCTGGCGCTGTGCTTGGTGTTGTAATACATGACGCCGGCCTGGAAACCCTTCATAAAGATGGTGACGGTCGGGATCGAGAGGCCGCCCCAGGTACCAACGGTACCGGTCTTGGACATCCCGGCGGCCAGGTAACCAGCCAGGAAAGCCGCCTGGTCGGTCTGGAAGGCCAGGCCACGCACGTTGTTCATGACCGTGGCGGAACCGCAATCCTTGCCTTCCACCTCGGTGCCAGAGCAATCCGGGTAGGTGTAGTCAATGATGGCGTATTTCTGGTTGGGATTGGCTTTGGCAGACGTGGCGGTATCAGTGCCCATCAGGAAGCCGACGGTGACGATCAGATCATCCTTCTCGCCGACCAATTGCTGGATATTCTTGGCGTAGTCGGATTGCTGGTGGGATTCAAGATATTTGCCGTTAATTCCTAATTGTGCAATTGCCTGTTGGACGCCCTGCCAGCTCAAGTTGTTGAAGGACTTGTCATTGATGCCGCCGGTATCGGTGACCATGCCGACACTGATCTTGGGGGCCGGGGCTTGGGTGGCGGGGGCCGCTGTGGTGGCAGCCGGGCCGCACGCCGACAGCACAAATGCTGCTGCGACCAAAATGGTGAAAATAGCACTAATTTTCTTCATATTTATTCTTCTCCTTCGAATTTTTTATTTCAAAATGGGGATGAGTTTAAGTTTATTGATCTATGGACTGATTAACACAGGTTGTAGGTTGTACCTCCTTATTCCTCGCAATCCAATAGGTTTTCTGACTTGTATTTAGTATACAATGTCTGACAAATAAATACAAGTTAAACCTTAAATAAACCCGTCATTCCAGTCATCACGGGCTCGTCAGCGCTACACCGGTCTGAAGCGTGCCCTCAAGCAAACCCTGATCCAATGCAGTCATGCGCTGTTTCACTTCTTCCGGAACGGACGAAGCCTGATCGTGATAGGACGAAAGGCTAACCTGCCCCTGATAATTCCCGCTTGGGAAAGCCAAACCCCCGCCTTGCGCGCTCTTGGCTGCTTTAATTAACTCGGCTACTCCCGGGGTGATCATCTCCAGAACACTCGCATAAAGGTGTGGAGCCGCCACCGGGATTGCGTAATATTGGTCGGTATCCGCGCCGATTCCGTAGATGCCGCGCGTTACCGCCGCCACGATTGCATTTGTTCCGGTGTCACCGCCCACACCGAAAATGATATCCGTGCCTGAGTCAACCATTGCATTGGCGGTTGCCGCGCCCCAATCCGGATCGACCAGAGTCTTATCAAGACTGACATCATTATGATATGTGACAGTCGCCTTTACGTCCGGGTTGATATAGGCAGCTCCGGCCAGAAATCCTTCCCCATAGAGCTTCATCTGAGGAATCGCGTCGCTGGCACACACTGCTCCAATTTGGCCTGTCTTCGACATCAGCGCCGCCAGGGCGCCCGCCAGGTAACCGATCTGGTCCTCCGCAAAAACCAGTCCGGTCAGGTTCGGGCTGAAATCCTGGTTGGTCGATTGGTCCTGGTCCACGCCAATAAAGTATGTATCCGGATAGGTTGCGGCTGCGGTACGCGTGGCATCGCCCATGTCCTCCCCCACGGTCACTATGACATCGTAACCGGCTTGAGCGAAGACGTCGATATTATCTCCATAGTCCCTGGCATCCACCGTTTCAATGGAAGCAACCCAGTCGGTTACCCCGCTGTTCTTGGCCTGCAATATACCCTCCCAGGCTGCCTGGTTAAAGGCGTGGTCATCCCGTCGGCCGACGTCTGTTACCAGCCCCACACAAAACACCTCCGGCTGTTTGCAATCCGCTGCTTTTGAAGCGCATCCGGGAACCAATAATGTGATCGTTAAAAGGAGTGCAGTGATAATATACGATTTCTTCATCAAGGTATTCTTTCTGGCTGCAAAGACCGACCAATTATTAAATATCAGTGGTCGTTTTTTCTGCCATGATTTTTTCCAGCAATTTACGGTCAGACTTACTCAAATTTGCTTTTTCCAGTAAATCCGGGCGGTGTGCTAATGTCCGCCGCAG
This sequence comes from Anaerolineales bacterium, assembly GCA_050014715.1. Lineage (GTDB taxonomy): Bacteria > Chloroflexota > Anaerolineae > Anaerolineales > Villigracilaceae > UBA877. The sequence goes on from JBEKCT010000025.1 coordinate 25,910, forward strand.
GGATTGTTCGCGTCGCCAGGCTGTGATATTGGCATGGTTGCCGGATAACAGGATCTCTGGCACGCCCCAACCGCGGAATTCCGGCGGGCGGGTATAGTGCGGGTATTCCAGCAAGACGGAAGCATGCGAGTCGTTGAAAGGTCCGTTGGGATCGCCCAATACCCCTGGAAGCAGTCGGGCAACTGCATCGATAAGAATCAATGCGGGCAGCTCCCCTCCGGTCAGTACATAGTCGCCGATCGAGATTTGATCGGTGATTAGGTGTTCGCGGATACGTTCATCGAAGCCCTCATATCTCCCGCAGATGAGAGCCAGGCGTGGCTGCTGGACCAATTCCATGGCTATGCCTTGATTAAATACCCGGCCCTGGGGGGTCAATAAAATAATCGGGCAGCCATTCCCCCCTTCCTGCGAGGCTAGCGGTCCGAGCACACTTTCGACTGCTGCAAAAACCGGTTCCACCTTCATGACCATTCCCCCGCCGCCGCCGTATGGCTCGTCGTCGGTGACGTGGTGCTTCTCCGTAGCCCAATCGCGGATGTTGTGCACACGCACATCGATCAGTCCGCGTTGCCCGGCGCGCTGAAGAATGCTGCTTTCAAGATAAGGGGGGAATACTTCCGGCAGGAGCGTGAAGACGTCGAACTCCATATATCCATTCTAGCTGGAAGCGCTATGCCTGACAAGAGGGCTTGACGAAATTGACCGGGTGGTTAAGCCGGCTGGATACCGCCGGTAGACGGTTATATGGTTCTACCGGCGAGATCTGCGCCCTGGAGTCAGCCTTTTTTTCGGCGAATCCCTATTTTCGGGGGCGCCAGGCGGGGATTGACGCCCTTTTATATCAGATGGTAAGATGATTGAATGTATTTACGAGGTTCAAAATGGAATATGCGCCGCCGGCAGCCGAAAATCAACTGGTTCCTGGTCGTCCTGGTGGTGTTCTTGATTGCATTGGTCACGTATGTTGACCGCTGGATTTTACCGACCGCCCAGGCCCCTTTCTTGTCCACTTCCACTGCCACGCGCGATCCCGAATCCTATGTCACCGAAGCCCAGGCAGATTTTGCCAATGGGAAATTGGATGATGCGATCAGTACCTATCTTGAAGCCATCCGCATCAATCCCAAGGACCCGACCCTCTATCTCGGCCTGGCGCATGTCCAGATTTTTGCCGGAAAATATGCCGACGCTTTGGTGAACGCGGAAAATTCCTTGCTGCTAAATCCCAACAGCTCGATGGCACAGGCCTTGCGCGGCTGGGCGTTGACCGAGCAGGGTAATTACACCGCCGCGGATGACTCTCTCCAAAATGCGTTGCGCTTGGACCCCAATAATGGTCAGGCGCATGCCTATGACGCTTTTCTTTATGGCGAGATGTTTGAGAACAGTGCCGGCCCTTATGTTAATCCCATCCAGACCGCCATTGACGAATCCAGGACGGCCACCACCCTGGCGCCCGACAACCTGGAAGCCCACTGGGCCCGCGCCTATATTTACCAGCTCACCGGAAACCAGGAATTGGCCGTCCAGGAATACCTGGCTGCCATCAATATCAATAAGAACATCTCTGAAATCCACCTGGAATTGGGTGTTACCTATAAGGCCCTGGGTGTGATCGACCAGGCCATCCAGCAATATACTCTTGCCATTACTCTCGATCCGAATAATTACCTGCCCGAACTCTACAGTTCTCGTGCCCTGGCCTCCATTGGACAATTTACCCAGGCCGAGCAGTATGCCAATGCTGCCGTCCAGGATGCGCCTACCGATCCGTATGTGCGCGGCAACTGGGGCTATATGCTCTATAAAAGCAACGATTGGCCGTCAGCCATCACCCAACTATCCTTGACAGTCAATGGTGGAAAGACCACCGATGGACAGACCATCCAGCCTTTGCCTCCCTCCAACACGGATACCTGGGTTTCCACCTATTATTACACCTACGCGCTGGTCCTGGCCCAAAGCGACCAATGCAGCCAGGCCCTGCCCCTCACGCAAACCATCCTGGATGCTTTCCGTTCTAATGATATTGCGGTATATAACGCCCAATATGCCCAGAACATTTGCGCGAAAAACCTTGGCACAGCCGCACCCCAGATATCCATTACACCCCAGGCTTCCGCCACGCTTGCATCCACCCCAACCCCATGAAAGTGATCCGCCGCCGGACGCTGTTCCATCAGCGCCGGTCATCAAATCTGTATCGCATATTTGGGCTGTTGATTCTTATCTTCGGCGGAGTTTGGTTTACCTGGCAGCTGGATACAGGCATCATCCATAATCCGTTTGAACCCACTCCCACCGCCACCCGCACCATTAATTCCATGGTTCAGGAAGGGGAAGCCCAGTTTCAAGCTGGCAACCTCGACCTGGCCATTGCTGCTTATCAGCAGGCCACCAGCCAGGGTGGGAATGGCGATCCGGCGGTTTGGACCGAACTGGCGCGCATACAATCCTATTCTTCCAGCCTGCTCTCCAATGACGCCGACCGGTTGGCGCGACTTACCGACGCACTGCAATCTGCCAATCAGGCCGTTGCCGTTGGCCCCGACGACAGCGACGCCTTTGCCATCCGAGCCTTTGTCGAGGATTGGAATGCTGACCCTGCCCTGGACCCGCTGCGCACAGGCACCAAAAAAGCCGCAGATTACCTCTTCGACGCCCAGAAGGACGCCGTCCAATCCCTCAGCCTGGACAGCCAAAATCCTCTCGGACTGGCTTATTATGCCGAAATCCTGATCGACCAGCAGAAGTGGGACCAGGCGGCTCTATATATTACTCCTGCCATCCAGCTTGGCCCACAGGTGATGGATGTCCATCGCGTGTATGGCTATTATCTTGAATCGACCGCCAATTATAGCGAGGCGATCGTGGAATACCAGAAAGCGCTTGCGATTGACCCCAACCTGACCTTCCTTTACCTTTCCATCGGGAACAATTACCGCACCCTGGCTTTCAACAGCACCCTGCCGTCCCAACAGAGCGATCTCTACAACAGCGCCCGCGCTAACTATGCCAAGGCGATCACCATCGATAACCAACTCAAGACCCTTGATCCTTCAATCAATGACCCGTCGCCATATATTGCCATCGCCAAGACTTATGCCCAGCAGGGCCAGTTCTTTGCCGCGGCTCTGAATGCCCAGGAAGCCATCAGTATCGACCCGACCAATGCTGACCTGTATGGCCAGCTTGGCGATATCTACAAAAGGGGCCGCAACTTCGAAACCTCCATTATCGCTCTGCGCTGCGCCGTGGAGGGTTGCGATGCGCTGGCTTCCTGCCAGGCTGTGCTTGCCGGGAGTGATTGTATTGGTGTCGAAGTAAAGCCTTTGGTGTTGAACCCCAACAGTGCCGTTTATTACCTGGACCTTGGTTCGGTTTTGTCAGCCTTTGCCCCCAACAAGCCTGAATACTGCCCGGAAGTGGTGACGTTGCTTTCTCAGATTGTAAATGCCTACCCCGACAACACCATCATTACCCGAAATTCCGCTGTTGGTTTACAAATCTGCGCTGAGGTCACCGCAGGCCTAACACAGACACCGGGCGTCACTGTTTCACCGGGCGCCACGCTGATTTTGACTGCCACTCCCACGGCTCCGTTCATGCCTACACCCACCCCCGGACCGGTATACACGCCATTGCCGTAGACACACGCAAATACCCGGCAACCCGCGCGTATTCCATTATCAGAATTTTGTTAATTACGCTTTTCCCCCCTTGACGTTCATCCAGAAGCCATGTATCATACCATTAGCACTCTAAGTAGTAGAGTGCTAAAATACCGTGAAAATTCTTTTGGAGGCGAATATGAAACTTAATCTTAAACCCCTCGGCAGTCGTGTGGTGATCGATCCCATCGAGCAAGAGGATATCACCGCGGGTGGCATCGTGCTCCCCGAAACGGCGAAAGAGAAACCCCAGCAGGGCAACATCCTGGCGGTTGGCCCTGGCGACCGCGATGAAGCAGGCAAGCGCATTGCCATGGACGTGGCCGTCGGCGACAAAGTCTTGTACGCCAAGTATTCCGGCACCGAGTTCAAAATGGATGGCAAGAAATTGCTGATCATGCGCGAGAGCGACATCCTCGCCATTGTAAAATAATAATTGTATTGGAGGAATAAATTATGGCTGCTAAACAACTCGTATTTTCCGAAGACGCCCGTCGCCGGCTCCAGCAAGGCATTGACGCGGTTGCCGATGCTGTCGGCACTACTCTCGGCCCCAAGGGCCGCAACGTGGCGATCGACCGGAAGTTCGGCTCCCCCACCATCACCCATGATGGGGTAACGGTCGCTAAGGAAATTGAACTGGAAGACCCCTTTGCCAACATGGGCGCGCAGCTTCTCAAGGAAGCCGCTACCAAGACCAATGACCTCGCCGGCGATGGAACTACCACCTCGACCGTTCTGGCCCACGCCATTGTTACCGAAGGTTTGAAGAACCTGGCCGCAGGTGCCAACCCGATGCGCCTGAAACTCGGCATCAGCCGTGGTGTCGAAACCGTTGTCGCCGCCCTGCGCAAAATGTCTCAGAAGATCGAGACGAATGAAGAAATTGCCTCCGTTGCCACCAACTCTGCCGCTGACCCCGCGATCGGCAAACTGATCGCAGAAGTGATGGACAAGGTCGGCAAGGACGGCGTCATCACCGTCGAAGAGTCCAAGTCCCTGCAGTTCGAGACGGAGTATGTTGAAGGCATGCAGTTCGACCGTGGCTACATCTCGGCTTATTTCATCACGGATTCGGAACATATGGAATCGGTTATTTCCGAACCATATATCCTCATTTACGATAAGAAGATTTCCGCCGCCCAGGATATTGTCCCTCTGCTGGAAAAACTTGTCCAGATTGGCAAGCGCGATCTGGTCATCATTGCCGAGGATATTGACGGTGAAGCTCTCGCTACACTCGTCTTGAACAAACTGCGCGGCATGTTGAACGTGTTGGCTGTTAAAGCCCCCGGCTTCGGTGATCG
>JBEKCT010000026.1:0-30847 GCA_050014715.1 Anaerolineales bacterium
TGTCAACGGATGCCTTATAGGGCGTCCTGGCGAGGGATAGGCTACCGTATAGGGTAGCGTTATAGGGTAGCGTAAGCTCATAACTACGCTACCGTATACGCTACCGTAGAAGGGTAGCGTATCTTCACGATATCTCCAGTTTGGTGAGATCAAGAACGTATTCGAAGCGGGCGCAGCGGGATGGCCTTTTTAATTGTGAGAGTTCGATCCTGCCAGCGTCATGATCAGCCACTCCGCGGTAGAGGTAGAATGTCACCAGACCGGAGATGGAGATATGTTCCCGTTCTGAAATGGCTCGCAGGGACTCATGCAGTTCGGGTGGCTGGTCCAGTCCGACCTTGTGCCGGGAGGCATTTTTACGGGCCTTCTCCCTTTTCGCCTTCGGGAGGCTTGAGATCCGCCTCTTCTTTTCCATGTCCGAGAGCATATCGGCCACGGCGGGATCGACCACTGTTCGACGATCAAGCGATTTGTCCACAGAGGACCTCCGTAACTCGTCGCATGGTGCTGAAATAACGGTTTTCGTAGCTGCCATCGCAGCCGATAACGGCAGGCGAGCGGGGGCAGTATTCCCATAAGCTCTTGCCATATGCCGGGGCTTCACGGGCTTTTGTATCTTGCGGGATGGGCGGCCAGACATGGCCGTTGAAAGTTTGCACCAGGGCCTTGAGCTGCACGATCGTTTCCCGTGTGGTGCGGTCGAAAAAGGTCGGGAGGATGCTGTATCCCAGGCGGTGGCCGCGTTCCGCCACTTCCCCCATCGAACGCAGGACTTCGTTGACACCATCTATCGCCATGGCATCCAGCTTGGTCGGAATGAGCACCCAATCGCTGGCCATAAGCGCCGAGACGTGCAACACATCCAACGAAGGAGCCATATCGAAGATGACCGCGTCGTAGCCAACATTCCTGAAAAGGCGGCCGATGATCTCTGCGGGAAAATTGGAGGTCACCACGGCCCGTTTGGCCTTTTCTGTCTTCTTGTCACCCGGGACGATATCGAGATTTTCCCGGGTGGTTACGATGACATTCGAGAGCGGTTCTTCTTCTGCGACCAGTCGATACAGCCCGGGCGCTTTATCGACACCCAGTGCGAATGCCACATGACCCTGCGGGTCGAGATCGACCAGCAAGGTTTTCTGTCCGGCCATGGCCAGGCCATGCGCCAGGCTGACAGCGGTGGTAGTTTTACCTACGCCGCCTTTTTGATTGGCAATCGTGAGTATAGTCATAGCTGCTTTCCTGATAAAAATACAAATGGTCGCCGGTGGGTGGCATCGAACCACTCACGAGCGACCTCAAGTGCAAACGCAGACCTACATCCCGGTTTCAGTTGATTGTTTTGACTGCAATTTGACTGCAATTTGACTGCAACCCCCATTAGAACACATGTTCTTTGTGTTCTTCTTGCAAACCGAAAGCCCCCAGATATGGGGGCTATGGAGCGGGTTACCGCTATATCTGGATCCTTTATCAGCTGGGGGCAGAGGATTCGAACCCCTATCGACTGATCCAGAGTCAGTTGTCCTGCCATTGGACGAGCCCCCACCAATCCGGCTGCACGAAGCAGCATTTTTCCAGCGGGCTGGATTTTACCACGCCGGAAGGCCATTCGTCTAGGTTTCCTGCCGATACCAGGGTCCCTTTGACGAATAAGCATTTATGCTATACACTTCACCCGAAAAGGAAATCTTATTACTGGAGGATCTTGTGGAAAATTCCATAAAGGGAAAAACAGTCCTGGTGTCAGGTGGAACCAATGGTCTTGGGTTGGTGACAGCGCGAGAGCTGGCAAGGATGGGGGCGCAGGTGACGATCCTCAGCCGGAACCTGGAAAAATGCGCAGCAATAGCCGAGGCTATCAAGGTTGACACGGGCAACCCGGTGGAGTTCATTGCGGCGGACCTCTCGTCGCTGGCGGGCATCATGCAGGGTGCGGCCAGCTTCAAGCAACGCCACACGCACCTGCAGGTGCTGGTCAACAATGCCGGGGCCATGTTCTTCCGCCGCAAGGTCACACCGGATGGCTTTGAAATGACCTTTGCGTTGAACCACCTGAATTACTTCTTGCTGACCAACCTGTTACTGGACGTATTGAAAGCCAGCGCGCCGGCCCGGATCGTCAACGTTTCTTCGGGAGCCCATATGCGGGGCACAATCGAATTTGACAACCTGCAGAGCGAAAGGCATTTTGCCGCCATGCAAGCCTACGGACAGTCCAAGCTTGCCAACGTCCTGTTCACCTATGAACTGGCCCGCCGCCTGGAGGGCAGCGGGGTGACCGCCAACGCTCTGCACCCGGGTTTCGTTTTCACCGGTTTTGCACACAATAATGGGGCGCTCTTCAACTTCGGCATGAAACTGATCGGGCCATTCATTCGTCAAGCCGACCAGGGAGCGCAAACCATCATCTTCCTGGCCAGCTCAGCGGAAGTGGAGGGGATCAGTGGGAAATATTTTATCGACAGCAAAGCTGTTGATTCCAGTCCACTCAGTTATGACAAGGAACTAGCTGAAAAACTGTGGCAGGTCAGCCTGGAATTGACCGGAAAAACTGCTTAATTATCAAAAAGAATTCGTATGTGATGGACCCGGCTCCGAGCGGAGCCGGTTTTTTTTACCTTTTGCCGGATGGCTTTTTGATGGCAACCTTTCAGCCAACGGATAGCTGCCATTTGCATCGTTGACCCTATAATAGAAGGGATCGTCGTTCGGATAGATCGGCGACCAAAGTCGCTACTACAAATCATGTCATATTATTTTTGGAAACAATCTGCGCGTGCAGTAACTTATTCTGCAGTTTGGCGTAGATAGATTATGAGGAAAAATTTTCGAGGAGAATGTGGAATGGATAAAAGAAATCGCACGCAATTGGTCCTGGGGATCTTGCTGATACTGGTGGCCGGATGGATGATCGCCAGCCGGGCAAATCCGGCTTTAGCCAGATTCATCCAGCTGCCGCCATTTGATTGGCCCATATGGGTGATCCTCAGCGGGGCGACTCTACTGGTGATCGGCCTGCTGGTAGGAGCACCCGGAATGGCGATCCCGGCATGCATCGTGGCAGGCATTGGGGGCATCCTTTATTATCAGAATGCCAGCGGCAACTGGACATCATGGGCGTACCTGTGGACGCTGATCCCCGGCTTCACCGGGGTGGGCAGCATCCTGGCAGGGGTGCTCGGCGAGGATTTCAAGAGTTCGGTGTGGCACGGGTTGAACACACTGATCGTCAGCGCAATCCTATTTGCCGTCTTCGGCACCTTTTTCAATGCCTGGACCATCTTCGGAGTCAACAGCGTGTATGTACCGATCGCATTGCTCTTCCTGGGGGGTATCTGGCTGATCGGACGCGGTGTACTGCGCCATAACTAAAGGAGAATACCATGCGAATACGCGGCAATCTTTTCTGGGGAATAGTGCTCATCCTATTGGCGGTCTTGCTGCTTGCCAACCAGCAGGGCTGGATCAAAGACGATATATTTGGTTATTTCTGGCCGGTGGTGGTGATCCTGGTTGGGGTATGGCTGCTGACCGGCGCGCTTGGCAGACGGCGTTCCTCGCCAAGGGTGCAATCGCTCTCCATTCCATTGGAAAGCGCCCGCAGTGCCCGAATCAAACTGGACCACGGAGCCGGGAGGTTGAACATCCAGGCCGGAGCATCTTCCAACGAACTACTGAACGGAGCTTTCGAGGCTGAAGTGGATAACAGTACCCGATTGGATGGGGATGAGTTAAAGGTCAAACTGCGCAACTCCGCCCATTTCTGGGCCTGGTATCCGGGCGAAAGCCTTGAGTGGAATATCCGGCTTAACGGCGAGATTCCATTGAGCTTGAAGATAGACAGCGGAGCCAGTTCTTCGACGCTCGACCTGACGAGCTTGAAAGTGGTTGACCTGGATATAGACACAGGCGCAAGCAGCACGGAAGTGAGCCTGCCTGCAAATGCCGGTAATACGCGAGTGGATATTGACTCAGGTGCGGCTTCTATGAACCTGCACGTTCCAGCGGGAGTGGCTGCCCGCATCCGCGTGAAGAGCGGCATTGCCTCGGTTAATGTTGATTTGAACCGATTCCCGCGCCAGGATGGCGGCATTTACCAATCGGTAGATTACGCCACAGCCGCCAACCGCGCCGATATCACCATCGACACAGGCGTCGGATCGGTGGAGGTAAAGTGAGGAGAATGCCAATGAAGCGTTTAGACACCCGAATCCTGGTCGGCGCAGTACTGATTCTGGCAGGAATGCTGATACTGCTCGACCAGACCGGCATCCTGAAAGGAGCGGCGGCGCTGGTATGGGCGGGTATCCTGACGATCGGGGCGGCGATCTGCCTGTTCTGGTTCTTCAGCGACCGCACCGAATGGTGGGCAGCCATCCCCGGTTTCAGCCTGGCCGGCCTGGCTGCTTCCACTTTATTGCCAAATAGAACCGGCTGGGACGGAGTGGCTTTTCTGGGTGGAATCGGGCTGGGCTTTTGGGCGGTATATTTCAGCGGACGCACACGCTGGTGGGCCATGATCCCGGGCGGTGTGCTGGTCTCCCTGGGGGTTACGGCGGTGATGAGCGAAGCATACAGTGCGGTAAACTCAGGGGGAGTATTCCTTGCTGGATTGGGGCTCACCTTTGTGCTAGTTGCCCTACTGGCAAAGATGAAATGGGCATACATCCCCGCGGCGGTGCTGCTCTTGTTGGGCATTCTGATCGGGATGCCCTTCGTGGGTGTGATGGAATATTTCTGGATAGGAGTTATGCTGGCAGCCGGGGTCATCCTGGTGATTTCGGCAGTCCGCCGGTAACAGCCAACCAAAAAAAGCAGTTTCCTGAAAAAACTTTGGGAATAAAAATGCAAACCAGCCCTCGTTCCAACAGCGAGGGCTGGTCTTTTTCATGAAATATCCGGCTTTCAGATTGTCAGACTCTCATCCCGGAAAATCATAGAAAACCAGAATTCTGCACGCCTGCAATCAAACAGCGACCGCTGTTTAGATTTCAGGATCAGTTATTATTTCTTCCTCTCTGAATAGCGTTTATAGACGCGCTTCCAAGTTTCACTGGGGTTCTCGGGACGGGTTTTCTTATGGGCATCCCGGCTTAAAAAGAACGCCAGGTCCTCCAACAGACCGCCGATCGGTTCATCCGGTTTGGCGGATACGAGAGGCTGCCCAAAGTTGATGGCTTCCACAAAACGGTCAGGGGTATAAGGGATGGTCACCATAATGGGGACGCCCAAGGCAGACTCGATTCTATTCTTTGGCAGACCATGTTTGGGGAAAGTGGCGTTCAATACCAGCTTGATCTTTTCAGGCGGATAATTCAACTTGCTGTAGGTATCCAACGCGGCGGCGGCGGCACGGATCGAAGCCAAATCGGGCGCAGTCGTCAGGAGAATCAGATCGGCCGTATCAAGAGTATGGACGACGATATCGTTGAAATTGTGCGGCAAATCCGCCACCATATAATCATAATGCTTTCGCAAGATTTCCAAGGAAGCATCCAATATATCACCGGTGATCGTTTCGGCCTCGGTGGGGAAGGTAGGCGAGGCAATAAATTCCACACCGCTTTCATGTTTACCGACGATGGACGCCAACATTTCCATATCCATTACAGCCAGACTGTAGTTGGCAATATCCGCCCAAGTACGCCTGAGCGAGGCGTTCAGCATCAAGGCTACCTGACCAGCCACCATGGACAAGTCGAGCAGGATGGTAGGAGTATTCCATAACAAAGCCAGGCCAACACCCAGGTTGACTGCCAGGCTGGAACAGCCGGTTCCGCCGCGCAAGCTGTGCACGGCGATCAGCCGGGCGTCTTCATGAACGACTCCAGTAATAGAAGAGGTCGAAGAAGTTTCGGCGCGCCGGAGCAGGGCGGCCAGGCGGGCAGCCAGTTCCTCCGGTTCAAACGGCTTGGTCAGGTGGTCATCCGCCCCGGCTTCGAAGGATTTAAGCTTGTTTTGCAAGCCAGCCTGTGCGGTCAATACCAGGATGGGGATATGGGCGAATTGAGGTTCGCGCCGCAACAGCCGGGTCACCTCGTAGCCGTCAATATCAGGCATCATCACATCCGTGATGATCAGGTCGGGTTTATGACTTTTGGCTTTCTGCAGCCCTTCCGTACCACTCGAGGCAAAATCGAACTGGTATTTATTCGCATCCATGGCATGCGCAATCATTTCATGGTACACCGGTTCATCGTCAATCACCAGAATACGGGTCATATGATCTCCTTTGCCAAGAATATTCAATCGGACAATTTCACGCCCAAGCCAGCCATGTACTCACTCAAGCGCGCCAACTCGACATTTAACTGCTCCAGCAAGGGGCCGGCCTGCTCCAATTCCGCCTTTCGACCCAGCCGCTCCAGTTCTGCTGCGATGTGGTTGACTGCCGCCGCATTGAAGTTCGCCGAGACTCCTTTGAGATTGTGGGCAGCCCGCGTAAAAGCCGCAGCATCCTTCTTGTCGAGCGAATTCTTCAATTCCTCCATCCGAGACGGCAAATTATTCATAAAATCCTGGCACATCTCAAGGAAGAAGACCCGGTCATTATTGAAACGCGGCAAGGCGGCCTTCTCATCCATTGGAAGCTCCGGCGCTCCAACCACGAATGGCCTGACCGGTTCAGCGGGAGATTCAGGCGCAGGCGGCTCAGCCGTTTCCCCAAACAACCCCCCTTCCAGCGACAGGCTGCTTGCTTCAAAAGGAAAAGCTTCCGGTTGGGCGGTATAATCCTGGCTCTCTGCATCCTTTTCCACCTCAACTTGGGCAGGTTCTTCCGATCTGCCAGTCATCCAATAATCCAATTTTTTCATAAGCAGGCGTGGGTCAATCGGTTTGGAAATATAATCATCCATCCCGGCTTCCAGGCAACGCTCCCGGTCTCCTTTGAGGGCATCCGCAGTCATCGCGATGATGGGAATATGCAGCCCCGCCTGCTCCTCCTGGCGGATACGAGCAGTTGCCTCCAATCCATCCATCTCGGGCATCTGTACATCCATCAATACTGCACTATAAATCTCTTCCTTAACTTTTCCGACCGCCTGCAAGCCGGTGCCAACCACGTCCACTGAGAATCCGGATTTTTGAAGCAGCGCCAGCGCCAGTTTCTGGTTGACAGGGTTATCTTCCGCCAGCAGGATGCGCATACCTTGGCGTTTTTGCTCGGATAAGAGGTGGCGGGTGACCAAGCGAGGCGCGGCCTCTCCGGACTGCTTCTGCCCTAACACGGTCACCAACGCTTCCCGGAGCAGGCTTTGTTTGACCGGTTTGAGTAAGTAGCCTGAACAACCCAGTGCCTCCATCCGGACCGCATCGCCGCGCTGCCCCATTGATGTGAGGACGATAATTTTGACATCCTTGCCAACTGGATCGACTTTAATGGCCCGTGTTAACTGCTCACCATCCATATCCGGCATTTGCATATCCAGCAAGACCACCTGATAAGGGTCCTCGTTGTTATAACCGACGTGGAGCATTTCCAAGGCGTTCATCCCACTGGCAGCCGTTTCGATGCGGCAGCCAAAGCTTTCCACCATCCGAGTCAGAATCATGCGATTGGTGGCATTGTCATCCACTCCCAGGATGTGCAAGTCGCGGATATTAACAGGGGAGGCAACCAATGTGGCTGTTTCCCTGACTTTTTGTTTGGCGGGCTGCTTCTTGAACGTAACGACGAACCAGAACGTGCTGCCCGCACCCGATTCACTTTCCAAGCCAATCTGTCCCCCCATCGCCTCAACCAATTGTTTGGAAATGGTCAGCCCCAGGCCTGAGCCACCAAACCGGCGGGTGGTTGAACCATCCACCTGCGTGAAACGCTCGAAAACAGCCGCCTGCCGTTCCGGCGGTATGCCGATACCGGTATCCTTTACCGAGAACCGGATGGTGGCATGTGTGTCCGTTTCCGATTCCGGCTCGGCGCGAATCAGGATCTCGCCTTTCTCGGTAAACTTGATGGCATTGCCCGCCAGGTTCACGAGCATCTGGCGCAACCGGCCCGGGTCGCCAATCAAATCGAATTTAATCTCCGGATGGATCAGGCACGCCATCTCCAAGCCTTTTTCCTGGGCACGCTGGGCGAGGGTATAAGCCACATCTTCCACCGTGTTGCGGAGGTTGAAGTCGATCGTTTCGAGTTCGAGCTTGCCTGCCTCGATCTTGGAAAAATCCAGGATGTCATTCAACAGGGTTAGCAGGGCTTCGGCGCTTTGCAATGAAACGTTGAGGAAGTCGCGCTGTTCATCATTTAACGGGGTATCCAGGGCCAACTCCAGCATGCCGATGACCCCATTCATAGGCGTGCGGATCTCGTGGCTCATATTAGCCAGGAACTCGCTCTTGGCCGTGTTGGCCAGCTCGGCTTCCTGACGAGCCTTGTCCAGATCCGTAATATCGTGATAAATGGCCAAGGTGCCGACCTTTTCCCCGTGTATGATTACTGGTGCACCAAATATCTCCACGGTGACCTTGGCGCCGTCCTTACAGCGACGTTTTCCCACTCCATGAACCGGTCCGATCATAGCCTGGTGCGTGTACGTGTTAGCTTCCTTGAGCGTATCTTCCGTGTTTATCAACGGGTCAAGATATTTCCCGATTATTTCCGCCGAGGTGAAGCCATATAATTTTTCAAAAGCGGGATTACAGGAAGCTATTTTTTCCTTTTCATCCAACACAACAATCGCCACCGGGCTGTTCAAATTTAATGCCGAGAGGAATTCCTTTTCCCGAACCAGTGCATCCTCAACCCGCTTCTGACCGGTTATGTCACGTGCCACCCAGAGGGTGTTTTCTGCATCCATTTCCGTTATAGTGGCCTGAAACCAGGTGAGGTTATTGTCAATACCCAGTTGATATTCGGTTTGAGCGCTTTGTTTTGTTTTCAAAACCTGGTCGACGGTCTGGATAAGGCTTTCGGCCTGTTCCGCCGGGAAGAAATCGCGCAAGTTTTTACCAATAAGTTCCACAGCCGGCTTGACCAGCAAGCCAGGGTTCGTTGGAGCAATCCTTCGATAAAAGCCTTCGCGATCAATGACCATAACCACGTCGTGCATGGAGGAGAACAGGGCACGAAGTTCTGATTCTGAGGCTGCCAGGGCCTCTTCAACCTGCTTTTGATTGGTAATGTCCCTGCCCACCCCAACAAGACCGGTGATTTTCCCAGAGTCATCCTTGAGAGGTACCTTAGTCGACATTACCCAAACCGCCTGACCTTTGTCATCCAGGCCCGGTTCCTCCCGATTAATTACCGGCGTGCCTTGATCCAAGACGGTTTTATCATCCGCCCAATATTTGGCGGCCAAATCGGGTGGATAGGTGTCAAAATCGGACTTGCCAATCACATCTCCCATCGTTTTCCCACCAGAGGCATGAAAATCAGCAGCATTAGATATGGTTTTCCGACCCTGGGTATCTTTGACATAGATTCGATCGGGAAGATTGTCAATCAATGTAAGCAGAAGGTTTTTTTCTTCTGCCAACGCCTCATCCACTCGTTTCCGATCATCAACTTCGCCCAGCAATTGTGCGGTCCGTTCTGATACCGTTTGTTCCAGGTGGAGCTTAATCTGGGTCAAACTGTCTTCGCGCCTTCCCGCCACACCAAATGCGAATCCCAAGAACAGCGGGGCAGTATCAATAATCCATAATAATGGCTGGTCCTTTTGCAACTTAACGAAATCTGCCAAACCAGACAGTAAATGATTTACCCAGACCGTAAAAAGCATTCCCAGGATGGGGAAAAGACAGCCCATCAGAAAACCAAATAAAGAATAACGGAAGGTGGAAGTGGAAAAGATAGTTGGGCGTTTCATTCTGTCTCCAGGCCGTCTTCAGGTAATTTCAGGTATAAAAGCTTTCACGAAAACGGTAGACTTTATAAGAATATCACAAATCCCCAGGTTTACCATATGTATTTAAATTGATCATGATGTTTATTGCTATGGAAATTCCTGTCTGCATAAAGTCCCCATTTGCGTACTGCCATGCTTTTTTCAAACGAGAGTGTTTTGAATTAACAAAAATAAAAGCCCCGCCGTGGTCAACAGCGGGGCATCTGCGTACTAACGCAACTATTTGACTTCCTCGACCTTTTCAATTTCCGGGAAAAATTGGCGCACTGTCCCTTCCACCCAGCCGTGCAACGTGGCAGGAGAAAGCGGGCAGCCCAAACAGGCGCCTCCCAGGCGCACTTTCAAAACCCTGCCATTAAATGAGACATATTCGGCTGAGCCACCGTGAAAGGTCTCAATATAGGCGCTGAGTTGTTCGACCAACGCCTTCATTTGCAACTCGGTTTTTGGGTCTGCCTTCATCTCAACCACGATTGCGCCTCAATTCTTGGCAGAAAGGTTCATCCCGCTCGACAGGATGGATGAGGCCTGTCCCAATTGGCTGTGCTTGCGCTCTGCAATGACTCCTGCCAGCCGGTTGAGGATGATCTTACCCAATTCTGGGTTCTTATCACATAACATGCGCAAGTCTTTCCCACGGATACGCAGGACTTCACTGTCCAACGAACATATTGCACCGGAAGTATAAGCCGGATTGTTCATCGCCGCCGACCAGCCAAAGATACCGCCCGGCTGGACACGCGTGACGGTCATCACCGGCCCATCGTGCGGTTTGTAGCGAATGGTAACTTCTCCATTCACCACGAGATAGAGATACTCGGCATAATCATCCTGCTCAAAAATTACAGTACCGGCGACCCAGGTCTGCGGCGCGAAAAAGGGTTCCAGCAACTGTATATCAGTCAGCTGCAGGCCGGCAAAAAAAGCGAAATGACTATATTTTTCGAGATTCATAATTATATCCGATATTAGCGAAACCCGGAAAACCTTCATAGTGGCAAACATCCTAAAAGGTTGGACATTTGTCCGTGTTTTTTGTCATGAAAGGACAAGATTCGTGTATACTCTGCAACGGTAGAAATTAATTAATTTATTGGAAGCAGGGGTTTCCAATGCATGCGCTTTGAGTGGGTCACTCCAAAGCAACTTTTAATCAGGGAAATCATCTAATGAGTGAAAGCAAATCTGACATCTCCATTGAAGCATTACGGCTTGGAGACCGAGGCGAGTTCGCCCGGTTGGTGGATGCTTATTCAGGCCCACTTTACCGGTTGGCGCTTAAATTGCTCGGGAACGCGCCAGATGCTGAAGATGCACTCCAGAATACTTTTATAAAGGCGTTCCAGCATCTGGACACCTTCGAGGGCCGCTCCAGCCTGTCCACCTGGTTATACCGGATTGCTTCGAACGAAGCGTTGATGTTGTTACGCAAACGACGCCCGGAAATCAACATCGCCGACACGACGGCTGAGGAAGAGGATGAACGAAACAACGATCCGGTCCAATTTATCGACTGGTGCTGCCTTCCGGAGGAAGAATATCTAAGCGCCGAAGGCCGCAAAGCTCTGGAAGGCGCCGTCGAAAACCTGCCAGAAACCCTGCGAATTGTTTTTGTTTTGCGCGATATCGAGGATCTTTCCATCCAGGAAACCAGCCAGGTACTCGGTTTGAGTGAGACTGCAGTCAAGACCCGTCTACTGCGCGCCCGCTTACGATTGCGGGAAGAACTGAGCAGTTATTATGGTGACCGGCTCAATAAAAGGAGCAAAGAATGAGTGCGAAGGAACAATCCCTAACCCAATGCCAATCGTTGCTGGTTTTCCTATCCGATTATATAGACGGCACGCTCAGTGACGAACTCTGCCAGGAAATTAACAGCCATGCCGCTGAATGCGAGCACTGCCGTATCGTGGTGGATACGCTGCGCAAAACCATCTCGCTCTACCATGAGTGCGCGGATGAACAGGGCGAAATCCCCGGGGAGGTACGCTCCAAACTCTTCAAATCCTTGAACCTGCAGGATTACTTAGAACAATAATAGGAGAAATGATATGGACGCAAAAGTAACCTGGCAACAAGGATTACATTTTAGCGGCACAGCTGGGAGCGGCTTCGAAGTTCCGCTGGGATCGGAGGTGGAGGCGGGCGGAGCAGAAGACGGTTTCCAACCGTTGGAATTGATGGCTGTCAGCCTGGTCGGCTGCACCGCCATGGACGTAATTTCCATTCTCAAGAAAAAACAACAGGTTGTAACCAGCTTCGAAGTCAGGGTCCAGGCTGACCAAGCCGAGGAATTCCCGAAGGTATTTACTCATACACTAATCACTTACGTAGTTACCGGCCACAACGTGAATGAGCAAGCGTTACGGCGTTCCATCGAACTCTCGGCGACGAAATACTGCCCAGCCCAGGCGATGCTCGGCAAGGTGGTGCCAATGGAGTTGCGGTATGAGATTTACGAAGGGGAAAGTGCCGAAAAACATGCAATGGTAAAAAAAGGCACCTATACTCCGGCAGTAATACAAACTTAACACCGATGTTCTTGTCGTGAAATCCCCAACACCGATCCCGCGTGAAAGCAGCGCGGGGCAGGCGGACATGAAGGAAAAACCGCTGTTAATTCCTCTTCGTGGGCCTTGTGCCCTGCGTGGTTAATATTTACTTTCCGGCCGTTATATGACTGGGTGAATCCGAACAGGTGCAGGCAGTCACGATGGCGGTACCACGCGTCAGGTAGCCGGAATAGGCTGCAGCGCCATTATGGGCGATCCAGCCTTCAAGGTCGAACGGGATGACACTATCGGCTGGCATCCATTCCCCATTAAATTTGCGAGCTATGTGAACATGAGTCCCTGTGGCTTCGCCGCCCTCGCAAGAGGGAAAGCCGATGGGGTCGCCGCGCTTCAGCTTCTGACCGATCTGGTCGCGCCCAACAGTGGCAATATGTAAATAGAGCAGATCCCAGCCGGTACGCTCATCCCCATCTCCATCCAAATCCTCCATTACCAGGCCCGTTTCTGAGCGGACGACGACTCCATCGGCCATGGCAACCACGGGATGATTGAAGGGATTGCAACCACTAACGGGCGGTCCGAAATCGAGCGCCGACCAGGGCTGCAATGCGGCAGTGCCCCAACCGGCATGCGGGCCGCCGGTGAGACTCCATGTTTCCCCATCGGCGAAAGGAAAACCCAGGTCCGGTTGCTGCAGGCTAACCGGGATGTTCGGCAGATTCACATTCGCGGCAAAGGGGTCACCGAACAGACTCCTGTACACACGCGCCATACCATCCTGCCCGGTGGCGCGAGTGTACTCGTAAAGAGGCGAATTGAGTGAAAAATAGTATTGGAACGCAACCGTGCCAGCGGTCTGCCAGGGATCCGGACGTTCGAGGGTGCCATCCGGATGGGTCAAGCTGCTCAGGTTGCCAAATTCCCATCCGTAGAAACCGACATTCAGGATGTTGGCGGCCCAGATAAGCTGCAGGTAAAGGCCAGCATTGTTATAGTCCACATAGCCAAGCGGGTAATCGCCGGTGGGCGCAATCGGTTGGGAAAGCGCGCCGGTCTGGTATTCCAGCAGCGCGAGCAGGACGCGCGGGCTGATGCTGTAATCGAGCGCAACCATGTTCACTATCTCGGCACCGGTATGATTGTCGCCGGCGGCGTAGGCGCTATAATCCTTCAACCAGCCGGGATGGCTGGAAACGAATGCAGCAGTGTCGAAACCTACGGCGGAAAGCCCATCCACATACTGACTGTCGGGCAGGATCTGGACAGTTGTCCCCCAGAACGGCAAATAATAGATGGGGATTTTCATCGGCATGCCGGGAGGCATGGTGGTGGTCTCGGCGGGGATCTGCGGGTTGGCAGTGCGGATTTGATCGATAGTAGTATTAAAGTGGGCAGCCAAGCCCGGCAGGCTGTCACCGCTCTGTGCGATGTAATCCACCAATTGGCCGGGAGTGTAATGCGGACGCGACGACGTTGGCACACCGGTTGGGGCCGCGAAGGGAGTTGGTGTAGTCGGGAAGGGAATCAAAGTGCCAGGGCCCTGCGGCAAACAAGCCACAAGCAGAATAACAAGCACGAACGGAAAAAACTTCCTGTAGAGTGACACGGAAAGGATTATTCACCCGGCTGGCGGATAATCTGAGACTCATGGGTGCCGGTCTGGTTGGCAATAATGGTCTGATCGCCTTTGGTGAGAGTGCCCTGGTAAGGAAGGCTGCCTTCGTGCGCGATCCAACCGCTCAAATCGAAAGGCAGAGGACCGCCCGCAGCGACCCATTCGCCGTTGTATTTGCGTGCAATGTGGAGGTTCGTACCGGTGGCTTCACCGCCCTCGCAGGATGGGTGACCAATGCGGGCACCCGCATTCACCCAGGTGCCGGCCGGGATGCGGTCCTTGGTGGCAATATGCTGGTAAATCACCACCCAGCCAGTCTGCTCAAAGCCGTCCCCGTCCAGGTCAAGCACCACGTAACTACTTTCAGAGCGCACGATCTGCCCAGGAGCGACTGCCACTGCCCAGGCGGTAGAAACGGCACAGCCCGAGACAGCCGAGGCGGGTGCGAAGTCCAGGGCACCCCAGGCGCTTTCCGCCTCCCAGGCAGGGTGCGGCCCGCCGGTAAGCGCCCACAAGGTGCCCACTTCGAAAGGAAGAGTGAAATCAGGCTGGATCAGATTAGATGGGAAAAGAGGGCCATGTTGATCGGACCAAACCCATGGATCGCCGAACATACTCTTATAAAGGGACAAGAAACCGGTATCAGGATTAATGGCCTTCAGCCAATCGGCGTAGTTAAGATGCCTGGAGAAAAAATACTGGAGCGCCACGCTACCTGCATTCAAACCCGGTGCAATACGCAGGCTGGTCCCATCCGGGAAGGTTACCTGACTTAGTTTTCCGGACCGCCAGCCATAATACCCGGTGAGAAGGTCTTGAATAGCCGGACGCATAGGCTGGTATATGGTTGGGGTGGCCGGATCGTAAGAAGAATATTCATAGCCGAACAGTTTCTTTTCATCCAGGCCCGGCTTGGGCTGCCCCTGCACCCAGCCGGTGTAATACTGGATCAGTGCCAGGATCAAGCGCGGGCTGATGGAACTTCCCACGGAAATTGTCTGAACGGCTTCGGCCCCGGAAATGGTGCCGACCGGGTTATGGTAATCGGAAAAAGTACTAAGATAACCCCCGGCGGAATCCACGTAGCTGGCGATATCGAAACCAACCGCGCTGGGGGAATCAACCAATTCGCTATCCGGGATGAGGGGCTGGGGAGGAGTTGTGGGAGTCTGGAGAAGGCGGTTGGGCATGAACAGGAGCGTACCGGGGTTGATAAAGCCGGTGACAGGCAGTGGACCGGCAGAGGTAATCTCTGAGGGACTGACGCCGAAATGGGTGGCAACCACATCCAGGCTGTCACCAGATTGGGAAGTGTAGGAGATGGTGACACCCGGAACCGAGGTGCCAATACTGGCGGTGGGGGTGGCGGTGGGGGGAGTGCCAGCCGGAGTGGGATTCGTGGTGATGGTAGGGAGGAGGGAGGCAGTAAAAGTGGGGAAGGGCGTGAGTGTGGAAATAGGTTGGGTGAGAGTCGGCAGGGTGGGAGCAGGATTGGTAGCGGCACTTACAGGCTCGGGTGTTGCGGTTGGATCGTAACTTCCCCACAGATCGTTTCCACAGGCAGAAAGAAGCATAGTGGTACAAAAGAGCAGAGCTGTCAGTCTGCCTGGTAGCGTCGAAGATGGTTTCATCAGCGCCAAATTATACCCCAGCAGGTGCAGAGGCAAGGTTAGAGAGTTGTGAGGAAAAACCGGTAGGTGGGGTTCAGCGTTGGACCTGGTTGTCCGGGCTGGAGCCGTCAAAATTATGGAGCACTATGCCGTTGCGCGTCAGCGTGCCAACATATTGCTCGCCAGTCCCGGCAGAAACCCAGCCGCTCAAGTTGAACGGGAGCGGACCGATTGCGGATAGCCATTCCCCATTGAATTTACGAGCTATATGAACATGCATGCCGGTGGCATCGCCACCCTCGCAGGAGGGGTGCCCGATATGATCGCCCACGTGCAATTTCGTGCCAGGCTGGACGCGGTCACGCGTTTCGATATGCATATAAAGAACATCCCAGCCTGTGCCCTCATTGCCATCCCCATCCAGGTCCAGCATCACTTCGCCGTTTCCGGTGCGAGTCACCAGGCCATCGGCCACTGCGGTCACCCAAGCATCTGATTCGTCCCCACATTGGGTATCGCCGGGTGGTGCAAAATCAAGCGCGCCGTAGGGTGTTCCGTCCAGCCAAGCCAGATGCGGGCCGCCGGTGAAATACCAGGTTTCCCCAGGTCCAAACGGCAATGCCATCAGCGGCTGAACCAGGTCCGCCGGGACAAGCGGTTCAATCGCCAAGTCAAAGGGATCGCCGAAAAGCTTATGATAGGTAGCGTAGAAACCTGCAGGACTGACATCCTTCAGCCAGGTGGAATAATCGTCCAGCCGGGCAAAAAAACTCTGAACGCCAGCCGTGCCGGCATTGATGGTCGGGTCGACCGGAACCACGGAACCATCGGACAAGATCCATTCGGTGACCGTTTTGGAACGCCAGCCATGGTAGCCGGTATTTAATTGAATAGCCGCCCATTCCAACTGACGATACAGGCCGTGATACCAGGCATCCGAGAATCCAAAGGGCTGCTCATCCAATGAAGGGTCGGGCTGGGGGTTGGTCAGCCAGCTGGAACGATATTCCAACAATGCCAAAAGTAGGCGCGGATTGATGGAGGATTCCCGGGCTGCCAGCATTATCGCCTGGGCGGCATTAAGGGTATCTCCATTTACGACCTGGCTGTAGTTTGCCAAGTAACCGGCTTTGCTCTGTATCAGAGCCTGCACATCCGTTTTTTCTGCCAGCGGACCATAGACCAGTTCCGAATCGGGGATTATTTTGGCCGCGGGGACGGCCGGCATGGGTGTTGAGAGCGGGATGGTGAGAGTCTGGCCCACCTGCAGCGCATCCGGGTCAGCGAGTTTGTTGAGCTGGGCGAGCGCTTGGATACTGACATTGTACTTCTGAGCGATCGCGCTAAGAGCGTCACCGGATTGGACGACGTAGGCTTGTGGTGTGCGAACCGCACCAGGCTGGTAATGGGGCGCGTCGGGGGTGGGGGTCAATTCGGGCGAACCAGGCGGACGCACCGGAGGGAGGTTATATGACCGTGTAGGAGTGGCAAGGGGCGGCACCACACCAGTGGGCAGCTGACCCTGCGCCCAGGCAGAGGCGGGTGTTATCGTGGATGGTTGCGGGCGTTCACAAGAACTCAAGCCCAAGCCAAGAGCCACAAGAGTAAACAGACGCAGGCTGTTAATCCAGAATCGACGCGAAAGCATGACAAGATTTTACCAGTTTCTGTTAAAATCGGGATTCAGGAAAAGAAATTGCAACGAAAACATTCCTACAATAGACCGCTGGATTTTGCAGTGGTTCGATGACGGACAGACTGATGCGAGGAACCGAAGGATTAAAGTCGTTGCTACTCTTGAAAATCAGAGGCAGGAGAAAACGCATGAAAAAACTATACGGCGGCATGGAAGGCGGAGGAACGAAGTTCGTGTGTGCCGTGGGGACGGGGCCGGATGAGATCATAGCCGAAACCCGGTTCCCAACCACCACTCCGGACGAGACACTGGAGCAGGCGATCGCCTTCTTCAAGAAGTACAGTCTGGCTGGTATTGGCCTGGCTCCCTTCGGACCGCTGGACCTGAACCCGGCCTCCACGGGCTACGGCTCGATCACTGCCACGCCCAAACCCGGTTGGAGCAATGCAAACATCCTTGGAACTTTCCGCAAACAATTCGACCTGCCGATGGCTTTTGACCTGGACGTCAACGCGGCGGCATTTGGCGAATTTACGTGGGTGCCCGAAAACCTGGGGCTGAAGTCGTTGGTGTACTTTACCATTGGCACTGGCATCGGTGCCGGAATTCTCATCGACGGGAAAGTGGTACATGGGCTGACCCATCCCGAAGCCGGGCACGTACAGCTCCGGCACGACAGGCAAAAAGACCCTTTCGCGGGAGTCTGCCCTTTCCACGGTGACTGCTTTGAGGGATTGGCAAACGGACCAGCCATCGCCAAACGTTGGGGCCAACCGGCACAGTCCCTGCCTGCGAACCATCCCGCCTGGGAGCTGGAGGCGACCTACATCGCGGATGCCCTCAGCGCAACCATCTACCTGGTTTCCCCGCAACGCATCGTACTGGGCGGCGGCGTAATGGACCAATCGCAACTTTTCCCGCTTATCCGGCAAAAAGTGCGCGAGAACCTGAATGGTTATATCGCCTCCCCGGTGATAACAGCCGGCATGGACGGATACATCGTTGCACCCGGCCTGGGCAAGCGTTCCGGTATATTGGGAGCGATGGCGATGGCCATTAGCAGTTCATAAAAGGAAATCCCTATGGCAGAAAATTCAAATGTTATGGAACAGCATGGCTGCATTGTGTGCGGTAAGGTTTACCAACTGCAGGTGGAGTACACTCCGGATGGAAGGCTGGTCGATTGCACGGTAACCAGCCCGGGTGGTCGGCGGTTGCGGGATGCCCACTGGCCGCTGGTGGCATGCGACAAACACAGCCAGTTGGAAATAGATACCGCCCTGGCCAGGCATTATCCCGGGAAGACCATCGAAGACCTGGAAGACGATTGATGGAAGCGAGACGTAAATTCTGGAACCAGCAACAGCAAACATTGCGACAGAGATTTATCACACAAGAGGATTTCCCCAGGGCAATCGAAATCTTCCTGAACCAGCATGCCATGCTGCACGCTGCCAGCATGTCCCAGATGGGATTGTGGTCTTTTGAAGACGAAATCCTGGATGGGCTGGACGTGGAGCAGCTGCGCATCATACCCGGCAATCTTAATCATTCGATTGCCTGGGTGGTCTGGCTCATTACGCGCATTGAGGACGCGACTATGAACCTGCTGGTGGCTGGAAGCTCACAAGGGCTGATGGAGGAGGACTGGCTTGAACGGATGGAATTACCCATATGTGATACCGGCAACGGAATGGATGCCACAGGCGTGGCAGCCCTGAGCGCAGCTATAAATGTGCCGGTATTGTTGGAGTACCGCCAATCGGTTGGCCGCCGGACAGGTGCAATTGTAGAGAATCTTCAACCAGAGGACCTGCGACAGAAAGTTGAATCTGCCCGCCTGGGACAAATGAACGCACAAGGGGTTTTACGCGCGCAGGCGGGTGAGCTTTTGGAATATTGGGCCGGGCTTAGCATAAGCGGACTGCTGCTGATGCCACCGACCCGACACGCCTTCATCCAATGGAACGAGGTTGTGTGGATAAAACAGAAAATAAGATGAACTGCCTCGCTGAAAATAGATATTCGGAATGGTATTTGTACGAGGCGGGCTCATTTTGTCCCAAAGGGTTATAATCCTGGCGTTCCTTTAGGAGACAGATATGCCCAGCCCAATCGTCGAATGTATTCCAAACTTTTCCGAAGCGCGCCGTCCGGAAGTGGTCGAAGCCATCCTGGCTGCCATAACCGGCGTGGCTGAAATTTCCCTGCTTGACCATAGTTCTGACAGAGACCACAACCGCAGTGTGATCACCTTTGCCGGGCCGCCCGCGGCAGTGGAAGAAGCGGCTTTTCGCGGCATCCGGACAGCGGCCGGATTGATCAACCTTGAGCACCACCGCGGTTCCCACCCACGCCTGGGAGCCACCGATGTGGTGCCGTTCGTACCGATTTCCGGCACCAGTATGGAAGAGTGCATCCAGATGGCACTTCACCTGGGGGAACGGGTAGGCCGGGAATTGGAAATACCGGTGTATTTGTACGAAGCGGCGGCCACCCGCCCGGAACGCATGAACCTGGAAAATATCCGGCGCGGGCAGTATGAAGGGCTCAAAGCGGAGATCGCAACGAACAAGGAACGCCAACCAGATTTCGGACCAGCCCGGTTGGGCCCCGCCGGAGCCACCGTGATCGGGGCACGGCATCCACTGATCGCCTACAATTTATACCTCGACACGGGGGATGTCAGCATCGCCAAAGCCATCGCCAAAAAGATCAGGCAGTCGTCAGGCGGTTTGCCTTCTGTCAAGGCGCTGGGGATGCTGGTGGAAGGCAGGGCGCAGGTCTCGATGAACCTGACAAATTTCCGCCTGACTTCCGTTAAAACCGTGGTGGAGGCCATCCGTAACGAAGCAAGCCAACTCGGCACAGAAATTCATCATAGTGAATTAATCGGGCTGATCCCGGAGGAAGCTTTGATCGACTCGGCAGTCGAGTATCTGCAATTGGACGGATTCCGGCCTGAACAGATCCTGGAACGGCAGCTGGCCGAAACCATCAGTCCGTCAGCGCGTGTACCTGGAGGCAGCTTCCTGGAGGCCCTGGCGGCTGCCACCCCCACCCCGGGAGGCGGCTCGGCGGCTGCGCAGGCCGGCGCAATGGGCGCGGCCCTGGTCGCCATGGTGGCCCGGCTGACGATCGGCAAGAAAAAGTATGCCCAGGTCGAGGATCAGATGAATGAAATCCTCAACCAGGCGGAACGACTGCGGCGGGAATTGAGCGAGGCGGTTGAGGCAGATGCCGCCGCTTTCGAAGGGGTACTGGCTGCCTTCAAGCTGCCGAAAGGAACCGCAGAGCAGGAGAAACAGCGCCTGGCTGCGATCGAGCAGGCAACCTTGGAAGCTGCGCAATCCCCGTTATCAGTGGCGCAGAAGGCGGTGCTGGTGATGGCGTTGGCTGAACGCTGCGCAGCCCTGGGCAACCTGAATGCCATCAGCGATGCCGCGTCGGCTGGCAGCCTGGCGCACGCGTGCCTGACGAGCGCGGGTTACAACGTCCGCATCAATATCAATGGGTTAAGCAACCGGACTAGTGGCGAAGTTCTGCTCAGCCAACTGCGCAGGCTCGAAGTGCGCGCCCGCAGGCTTGAGAAAGATTTGCATGGAATACTGGTCGAGCGCGGAGGGCTTAATCCATAGTTCGATCGAGAGCCTTTTCTACGAATATAGACAATTCATACCCAGTGTGGACACAAAGTATCAGGATAGGGCGCAATATAGCTGAGCATAGTAGTGCCTGCATTTTGCTGTCCGTCCATTGTGATAAGTTGTTGTACTGTTTCATCTTGACGCAAAAATAGAAGGAGCCTGACATGGGCCCAAACTCCGATCGATGGATGCACAAATTCGATGGGCAACTCAGCCCGTCCGAGCGGCAAGTCATATCCAGCCTGGACAGTCCATCTGCAATTCAGTCATTCCTGAACACCGTACCCTACAGCGAAGATAAATTTTATCGATGCCCACTGCGCGTGCTGCGCGACCGGAAAGGCCACTGTTTCGATGGGGCCCTGTTTGCCGCGATGGCTTTGCGGCATATAGGTCACCCAGCAAGAATCCTGGAACTCGTCCCGAATGAACGCGACGACGACCACATTATCGCACTGTTCAAACAGCACGGAAGCTGGGGGGCAATCGCCCAATCCAACTATAGCGGCCTGCGTTTCCGGGAGCCAGTTTACCGCAGCCTACGTGAACTGGTGATGTCGTATTTCGAAGACCATTTCAATGCCGCAGGTGAAAAGACCTTGCGCGGTTACCGTGGGCCGGTGCACCTGGAGACATTCGATAACCTGGAATGGATGAGCAGCGACGACGGTCTGGAAAGCCTTTCGGATGGCATGAACCGATACCATATCCAGCCGCTTCTTACAGCCGAAATGGAAGCAGGTCTCAGCCTGGCAGATGCGCGCAGTGTCAATGCCGGGCTGCTAGGGGCCAACCCGGACGGGCTGTTTAAAGTGCCAGATTGAGTTGGAAGGGGGGTTGCAAAACTTCGGAAGCCAATTATTTCCGGAATTGATGGGCTGCGGTAATGGCGGTTTTCAAGTTGTCCCAGGGTGTTTCAGATGGGACGGTGCAATCGGCTGCCAGTATGAACCGGTTGGGGGCATGCGCCAGCCGTTTTTCGACAATCAGGCGGATGGCTTCCTGGGTGCCAGTAGCAATCAGGCCTTTTCTTTCCAGGCTGCCCATGAAGGGCCGCATGAATAAATCGGAGATCTCGTGGGGGGTGAGGGTGCGCTCTCCCAGCTTCAAGCTGCAGTTGACTACATGACCGGGGTAATCCAGGAAGGGGGAAAGGTCGGCATAGCCGCCGACAAAGTCGCAGATGTGCAGGATATTAAAGCGGCAAGCCTGAATCTCTGCCCAGACAGCCAGGTCAGTCGGCTTGATATATTTCCGGAATAGACCGGAGTCCTGGAAGCGGAAGGCTTCACCACCCTGCGTGGAAACATAAAAGCCATCCACGCCGGCCTGCATACATCCACGTACCAGCCGGAGCACATTTTCGGTCATAATCGCCAGGGCCTGCGAAACGGCCTGGGGGTTCTCCTGTAGATGCGCACCAATTAATCCGGCCGGGTCAAGATGAGCGGCCCACATAAAAGGCGAATAGACCGTCATGAGCACAAGGGCATCCTGCCCGGCGGCTTTAACCAGGCCTGCGACCAGGCGGAGGGTTGGCTCAAAGAAATCTTCCCGCACCAATGGAACATGCATCCAATCCTCCGGCCTGGTAATGGAGGGATAGGACGGCTGTATCTGTTCATACTGGATCTTGAGGAAATCCATCCCAGTCTGGTGGAAGAATTCCAGATGTTTGTCTACGGCGGCCTGACCCTGGTGGTGAGCAGCATCGAAATGCATGAAAAATGCGGCTGGTACGTAATCCGAGGCGGCCTGGTTATGGATCAGGTTGAGCAAATATTCACGATGGTTCATAAAAACCTCCGATATATTTCGATTCCGCCTTCTGGCATTGGCAGTCCACACCAATGGGCAGAGGGGGTATTAGTATCAGCATTCCAGATGGTCATTTCATCGTACACAGACTTTAATCTGATAATCTGTCCCTGCCTCCGGAGGTTTTCTGCACACCCGGTCGGGCATGGGACGGTTGATATACACCAAGCCGGCCACCACCGGGGAGGGTGATATAAACAATATGACCCCAATTCTGTTCCTGAATCTGACCAACTGGAATGTTGTGGTCAACCATCTCCCGAACGAAATTATGGATGTCGTTACAAATTAGAAAGAGCTCCTGACGATAGTTTTGATCGGAAGGGTGCACGGCCAATTCTGCAGGCGGCAATCCGAAAATGAGCCAGCCTTTACCGGCGTCGACATTGGGAAACTTGAGTACATCCCGCAGAAAAACGCGATCTGCCGCAGGGTCAGTGCTATAGATAATGACATGGGCACCTGTGATCATGGCTTCTACCAAAAATGAGGAACCAGCCGGTAACGCACTTGCTGGCAATAGGCCGCATACCCGCCCAGGTTGGATCGCAGGAATTTTTCCTCCTCCACCGAGCGGAGGGCGACGACCAAGATCAATGGGAGGGGGAAGGGTAAGGCCAGCCAAGACCCCAATACCAGCGGCGTAAATATCAGCAACAGGATCGCGCCGGCATACATGGGATGACGAACCAGACGGTACGGCCCGGTGGTAATCACGCGTTGTTGATCGGCAACTTCAATGACAGCACTGGTGAAACTGTTTTCCTTGAAGGTCAGAAAAACGATGAAAAAGCCCAACACCACGAATCCAATGGAAATCCAACTCAAAATGGATGGCACAACCGGCCATTGAAACCGAAAGCTCAAGCCGGAAACGACGAAGATGCCGATAAAAAACAAGCTGGCGAATGCCTGGATAACCTGCTGGATCTTCTGGGTTTCGGCAACCGGCCCGGCCTGGACACGACTGGTCAGTAATTTTTGGTCATATCTAATCAGATAGGCGGTGATGAGAACCACACAGACTGTCCAAACGAGCAGGAATATCCAAGCCTGCCAAAAGGCTAGGGATCCGGCCGACAGGAAGAGAGCCAAACCAAGGCACAGGTCGAGAAAGACCAGGCCTAAAAAAGATTTAGCGATCAAGTTATTCATTATTCTCCTGGCCGATTGGGCCAATGTGAATTCCACGGATGAAAAGAAAATCCAGATTAATTGGACGGGCGCAAAAGCACCAAGGGAATTAGGCGAGTGGTTTTCTGCTCGTAATCGGCATAAGTGGGCGCAGTTGTAATCACCTGCTGCCAAGCCTTCGCCCGAGTTTCGCCGGTCAGTACTTCAGCGGTGACGGGTACGACCTTATCGAGCACCTGGACCGTGGCCTGGGGGTGACTCATGAGGTTAAGATACCAGGATGGATGCTTGGGTTGCCCACTGTTGGAGGCCACCACCAGGTAACCGTCAGGCCAGTCGAATAGACCAAGCGGCAGCGTACGAGTCTTGCCGCTTCTGCGCCCGACGGTGGTAAGTAAAAGCACATTGAAGCCGCGCATTCTGCCGCCGAGTCTGCCTTTTGATAATCGGTATAGCCACACCTGGATTGCCATAAAAAATTTTAACATTTATTTGCTCTTTTCATTTTTTAAGCAGAATTATGAACCACCTCACCGCGATACAACGATACCACTATTTGCTTTGCTGATGGAGCAGGGTCAGCAATGGTTCAAGGCGATCGATATGATGGTGCTCGTAAGAACTCTGTAGGACCACCAGAAGCGATTGACCTTCCATCCATGGGTATCTTTTTAGGTCCTGCAGCACTTTTTCAGGAATTGCCTGCGCCAATTCCAGGAAGTGCAGGAAACCATTGCGCCAGGATGAATATACAACCGACCAAGGTTCTTCGCAATAGGTCTGGTAAATCCAGGCATTATTTTTTTCCGTGTTGTCGCCCGGATCCGATAGCGGCTGAACGGGCCAGCGGGGAAAATCAGGTTCTTTACTGGATTGCGCAGCTTCCAGGCGTGCAATCGAACGGGTTTGCCAGGCCATTAAATGGGTGAAGGTATCTTTTATTGACCAGCCGGAGATGAAGTTGGGTGCAGCGATCTGCTCTTCACTCAGACCATTCAATAGCTCTTCCCAGTGATCGAATTCAGATCGGAGCATTGTAAGGATTTCCGGTTTACTTGTCATTTGAGCTCCTTTTTATATTTATGCCCGGCCTGTTTCCAGCCAACTAGCCCATGCGTCCTGCCCCAACCGGCGGGCTTTCCCGGCGGCCTTGTCCCATTCATATGGAACAGCGACCTGTTCGACTGACCAGCCTGCGACGTTTCTTGTAATAAATGCGTAACGGGCGTGCGGGCTGCCAGTTTCCATCTTATGGACAACCGGCAGGTCATCCAAATAGGCCGGCAGCCCGACGCTGCCGGGATTGACTATAAGGGGGCCGGCGGGCAATTGAAGGATGCGGGGAATATGACTGTGGCCGCACAGGAGCACTGCCTGGCGGACTTCCGTGAGCTGGGCCTGGATGGCAGCCGGTTCCTGTAAGAAACCACCGGCCGGAGTCATGGTCTCAAGCAGATAGGTCTGGTCGGAGTGGGGGGTGCCATGACAGAGAAAAAAACTATCTGCAACGGCGCAGGTGGCGGGTTGAGCAGCAAGCCAATCCAGACTGCGGGATGACAGGTCTTTCAGTACATCTGCCTGGATAGGTGAAACGAGAGAGATGGGCTGCTCTAGGAGCTGGCGGTCCTGGTTGCCCCGGATGCTGACAACGGGAACTTTCATCAAGCATTCGGCGACAGCCTGCGGCTCGAGAGGGCCATAAAAGGTGTCGCCCAGATTAATGATCTGATCCAAGCCGCGCCTGGCGATATCGGCCAAAACGGCTTCAAGTGCCCAGATATTTGCGTGTATGTCGGATAGGACGGCGTATTGATCCATGCATGAGAACCTGTAATAGTGTTAAGAATAAGAGATTAACACAAAGGACTCCAGGGCGCACAAAGGTTCATTAAGGAGTGCAAAAAATAATTAGACCAGAACCATGCAACAAAAAAAATCAGGGCAGCGTTTGGGATGGAGCTTGCGGGAAAGGAACGGTTGGGGTGGCCGGAATCTTACATTCAATATTACTTTGGAGAATTGTAGTATATCATCGACAAGCAGGGTTGAGCAAACTCCATGATCCTTTAATAATCGCAGCGGGCACCATTTTGAAGGGATGGATCGAAAAGTGGAAAAATAATGAAAAGAATTGAAAAAGGAAAACCCGGCCATGCCGGCCGGGCTTCTTTCACCAGGTAAAGGTATTAATTTGAGTTCGTTCGAAAAGATATTTAAGAGGTTATTCAGACGATCCAGGAGACCCTGTACATGTGAATTCAATTCCACTTTGACGGAATCATACAGGGCTTGCGTGGATTGGTGGGCCAATTTATAGGCCGGAACAACCGGCGATGATGAAGAGATGTGTCGGGTATCATGCCACAAGGTCAAGGCAATCAGCAGGTCGCCGGAATGGACCAGGGAATTGTGGGCAGCCTGGAGGCCGGTGCGGGCGGTGTTCACGGTTGTAGCCATAGCGGAGGGGTTGGTGACGTTTCCACTGGCGTCAAAGCCTGCATGGGTGGAGAGGATACCGGCAGCCGCGGTGTCGGAAGCCTGAGCAGCGGTCAGCCTGGTTTGAGAGGTGGACAAGGCATCGGATAGGAGAGTGGTCGTCAGGTTGTTGGCCTGGGCGACGGTGATCAAATTCTGGACATTCGTCACGACCGTGTCGGCTTTATTCAGATTGGCTTGCTAGCCGGTCAACCAGGCCTGTTCATCCAGATAAGAAACCGTCAGGTCGTCAATTTTTGTCAAGAAAGCGGGGTTAGCTTTTGCAAAATTCTTGACTGCCTTGATCAAGGATTGCATGGCTGCCACCAGATCCTTGTGCGCATTCTGTAAATCTGAAGGTGCTGCCTGGACGGTGGTGGCGGCGGCAACGAGGTCGATAACGTTTCCGCCAGTATCGAAGCCATTCTGAGTGGCTAGAACAGTGGAGGCTGAATCGTGGAATGCCTGTGCGACTGATAATTGGGCCTGATAGTTTGCCAGCTCGCCGGCAAGAGCAGTGGTGTCGATCGACTGGTTATTGGCCTGGGTAATAATTTTTGGACCACTGCGACCACATCCTTGGCCTTGCCCAGATTGGTCTGCTGAACATTTAGCCAGGATAGGTCATGCTGAAAGGCCTTGGTCAAGGAGGCATTTGAAAGCGCCGGTGAGGCAGTGGCAGCAAAGGCCACACTGGTGGGAACAGTGAAGACCAAGCCAAATACCAACAACGTGCCAAGTGCAAACAGAAAAGCTGGCCTTCCCGCTGAAAGCAGGCGAAAAAAAGGCTGGGTTAAAGAAAGCGTGTGTTTTCATATTATCTCCTTTTTTAAAATTGGTTGTTTGTTATGTCCAGTTGACATGAGAGGTGTAAACGCCAATAGCGATCCATGTAAAAATCCTGTAAAATCCGGATGCCAGGGTTGCCAGGCAAGATATCTCTACCAGGGATGATGGTGTCTCTCCGGTAATCACTGGAATTAGAAGAAGATAAAGAAGGCCGCCTGGCAGGATCCATCCAAACTTGAAAATTATCCATATATCAAGAAGGTTTTGTGCAAAACCAGGTCAACCAGTGGTTTTATTACAATTATTGACACACTCACTCAAACGGAATAATTGCGGTATGATAGAAATTTATATCCGTGAAAAGGTACAGGTTATGAATAGGTTAATATTCGTTCTCTTATTCCTATCAATGGTTTTGTCCGCCTGTGGATCATCCCCAACAGCCAGCCCAACCCCAACCGCTGCAAGGACCGAAACAGCCACCTTTACCGTAACGCCAACGCTGCTTCCGACCGATTCACCCACCATTACGCTGACGTTATCATATCCGCCAGAAGGTTACGGCCCGGCCAACTTTCCTGCGGATGTGGATCCCTTAACCGGTCTAAAGGTTGCCAACCCGGCTTTGCTGCAACGCCGCCCGATGCTGATCAAGGTCTCGAACATGCCGCGCAGCGTGCGCCCGCAATGGGGACTTTCCTTGGCAGATATCGTTTTTGATTATTACACGGAGGAAGGCTCGACCCGTTTTGCTGCCATTTTTTACAGCAACGATGCCAGCATGGTGGGCCCAATACGCTCGGGACGCTTCATCGATGCCGACCTGGTGGATGGATACAAGGCGGTCTTTGCTTTCGGCTCTGCTTATGTGGCCGAAATGCAGCGCTTCAACGCATCAGATTTCGCCAACCGTATGGTAGTGGAGGAACCATACACGCCGCTGAAGCGTTACGACCCAAACGGTCTTGACTACCTGGTGGTTAACACGGCCGATTTGGGCGCCTATGCCACCAAAAGGGGTTTAAATCAAGAACAGAATCTCAATAATATGTTCTTTAATCTCAAGGTCCCTGTAGGAGGCCTGCCGGGGACACAGGTTTATGTGCATTACTCCGCGGCGACCTACAACCGCTGGGACTACGATCCGGTCAGTGGAAAATACATGCGATTCTCCGACAATGCGGATGTAACCGAGGTGGGCCAGACCGAGCAGTATACGCAATTGACCGACCGTCTGACCAACCAACCGGTCGGGTTCGATAACGTAGTGGTCCTGTACGTCAATCACGAACTCTACAGTCCTGGAATTTATGACATCCTTTTGAGCGGTTCGGGGGATGCCTACGCCTTCCGGGACGGACAGGCGTATAAAGTTCAATGGCACCGCAACACGGCGGACGTGGTTTCACTGACCAACCCGGACGGAAGCCCCTTCGCCTTCAAGCCAGGCACGACCTGTTTCGAAGTGATCGGATTAAGTTCCACCGTTACACAGACCGGTCAAAGCTGGCGCTTTAAACACCAGATGCCGTAACATTTTAAAAAATAAAAAAGCCCTTCCAGATCGGAGGGGCTCAATATTTATTTGGCTATTTGGCTAAGTACAAGCGATGACCCTGGTGGTTTGGCGAGATGATACACCATAGTCGTTGAAAGCTTCTATTTGGTATTTCAGATTCACCCCGCGCGGTGCATTATCCGTAAAGGAAATATGTTTTTGATCCAGGTGGGCGATCAAGGTTCCGTTTCGGTATATGTTGTATCCTGTAGCGCCCTGGGCTGCACCCCAGGTGAGCCAAACGGTCAGCGTATTCAGAACAGGATCGCAATGCGAATTGTCTGCAAAAGAAGAGACAGATGAAGGGAGAGGTGGAGCCGGGAGGATCGGGACCGTGTCGATGGGACCCAGTGTGACAGTAGTTGGGTCGCCCATCCAGCAAGTGACATTGCCAGGAACCTGGACCAACCACCAGGTCTGCAAGCCATTCTGTCCAATCACATTGTAATTATCGCCGGCCTGCAAGTATGTAATTGAAAAATAATCCGTCCCAGGACCTTTACGGCAATAAGCATCCATGCCCGGATTCGCCAGGGGGGTAAGCTGCAATGTAGGAGTAGGCATTACAGTGGGCGCCTGGGTGGCGGTGGAAGCTGGGGTGGGTGTAGGTGTGACAGATGGTACAACCACAACCATTGCAGTAGGCACAAGCGGGGTTGGCAAAGCCACTGAGGCGGAGGTCGCAGTGACAGTTGCAACCGGAGCTCCGGCAAAATTGCAAGAGGTCAAAATGAAAGACGCAGCCAGACCAATTCCAATAACTTTGAAAAAAATGATCCTTTTACCCATATTTCACCTGGTTACCTTATAGAAAAGACGAACCATATATTTATAGTACCATACGGGCAAATTGAAGTCAACGGATTAGCATACATATGGTTATCGCTAGGAACAGAACCCATGATCCCGCGCTATCAGCTGCAGATGGTCTGGTTGCCTTTCATTTCCCAAGCAGGGCGACAGGTTTCTGAAAAGAGAATCGAAGACAATCAAAAAGTAGATTGCATTAGAAACCCAGTGCTAAGGTGCGGAGGTGGAGGTCGGCGTCTCCGACGGATTCAAGCTCGCGGTGGCAGTGGCGGTTTCGGATGGCGAACTGGTAGGCGTCGGCGTCCAAGTGGGATTGGCTGAGACAATCTCAGTATTAGTGACAGTGGCTGTACCAGTTGGTGTGTATGTGTAGTTTGGCGTCAAGGTGGAGGTGGGAGTGCGAGTCGGTCCTGGTGGGGGTACGGGAGAGAGTGGGTGTAACCGTCCGAGTGGCGGTATGAGTACAAATCAAAGTGGGTGTGGGTGTGCGAGTACGAGTTGGTGTAGCCGTCCTGGAAGGAGCGGGGTGATCGACCGGGATAAAATCGAACGTCCAGGTATTGCGAGAATGGTCATACGTCAATGTGTAAGGGTAGGTGGAAGTGTTAAATTGTCCGTTGTTATAGTACAACTGCTAGGTGGCATCGACTGCACAAAGGTCTCCCCGGCAAAATGTGTGGACATCCTTTAGACTGGCCTGGTTGACAGAATCCCAAAAATTGATTTATTCCTGATAGTTGTCAAGGGAAGACCCATTCACGTTGTGCTTGAACGCATCGGTCAGGAGCGACCAGGTGAGGGAATAATTCCTGGAATTGATAGCGTCGAAGTAAAAGGAAACAAATTCTTCAGGTGCCTACGGGAACAAAACAGCCGTCTGTGTAAAGGTTGGCGTAGCAGTGGGTTGGATGGTGGGATATGGAAAAGCAGTCAGAGTCTGGGCGACGATGGTTTGAAAGAAACCATCATACGGATACGGTTGAGTGGCTGGTTCTGAAGGGTAAGCCAGAGTGCAGGAAGTAAGGTTTGATAGCATCAAGAGAATAAAAAAGGGAAGAAGGACGAAGCGTTTCATGAGAATTTCCTTTACATAAAATAAAGTATTCATCGACGCGTTAGTCACCATCATATAACGTTGACAGAAGCAGAAAAGTTCTTCCGAGAGAACGCCGCGGGACAAGTTCCCGCGGGAGAGCAGCGCGAGACAAGCTCCCGAACCGGGCGGGTATATTTATCCATTCGCAATCGAAAGAATCAACGGGAGAAGCGTGATGCATCAAAGCCAAATGTTACTTTCTAGGTATCGTTGCATCAAAGCGAAATGTTACCGTGAGATTTTCCAAAGTTTGGCTACTTTCTCATCGATCATGGTTCTTAGTCGGACTGGA
>JBEKCT010000027.1:0-29630 GCA_050014715.1 Anaerolineales bacterium
AGACTCTCGAGGTTCGCATTTGGTATGAACAGAGAATGGTCCATTCCTTGACCCTACCACTCGCCAATTCTACGGTTCACCTTTGATGTTTGACTGAGTTCACTTTTCAAGTTTTGCTAACAGGGTTTTGGAGCATAAATAATGCCAGAGGCGCACCCGCCGGCAACAGGCCGCCCGGATGCAGTTATAATTCTCAGCATGATTCTCCTTACCGGCGGGACCGGCTTCATCGGCCGTTCTCTCACCCGTCAACTGGTCGAATCCGGCCACCAGGTGCGTATTCTGCTGCGACCGTCGCCGCGCACACCCCACCTGCCCATTGGCATACCCGTTGAAGTGGCTGTCTCCAGCCTGAACGATGTGCGCGGTTTGCGGGCTGCCATGAAGGATATTGAAGTGGTCTACCATCTGATCGGAGGGGAAGGCGAGGGGGGGCGTGCCAATTTACAGGCTGTGGATATCGATGGTACCCGTAACATGTGTGCAGCCGCTGCCGATGCGCGTGTGGGACGGATTTTCTATTTGAGTCATCTGGGCGCTGACCGGGCGGCTGGCTTCCCGGTTCTCAAAGCCAAGGGCATTGCCGAAGAGTTTATCCGTAAATCCGGGGTTCCTTACACCATCCTGCGTGGTTCAATCCTGTTTGGTCCGGGCGATGAATTTACCACCGGTCTGGCGAAATTATTGGCGATCGCGCCCGGCTTTGTGCCTCTGCCTTCGAAAGGCCAGACTCTCGTCCAGCCGCTCTGGGTGGAGGATGCAGTCACCTGCCTCGTCTGGGCCCTGGACAATCCGGAAACGCTAAACCGTACCTTTGATGTTGGTGGGAGTGAATCGCTCACTTTGCGCCAGGTGGTCGGCCTGGTCATGGAAATCACCCACCAGCCGCGCATCCTCATAAATTGGCCGACCCAATCTATGCGTGCTCTTACCATCCTGATGGAATTTGTTTTTCCACGTTTCCCTGCCTCGATTTTCTGGATGGATTACCTGGCTGTCAATCGCACCTGCCCGGTCGATACCATTCCGCGCGTGTTTGGTTTGATGCCTGCTCGCTTTGCCTCCCGCCTGGATTACCTGCGTGGCGGCCATTGGACCCGTCAGCTGTTGCATGACTTGCTGCCCCATTATGCCTGAATGGACTGTTCGCATTATCGATAAACCTGAAGAAATGCCAGCCGTTGAAGAGTTGCAACGGCTGGTTTGGGCCGCCCCAGATATTGAGATTGTCTCGAAAGATATGCTGCTGGCGGTTGTTCATAATGGCGGATTGTTGATTGGGGCATATGTTGGGGCTGACCTTGTTGGGGTGTCCTTCGGTTTTCCCGGCATTTATTCCACTCCGGATGGATCGAACTTGAAGCACCACTCGCATCTGCTCGCGGTGCATCCGGACTGGCGCTCGAAAGGGATCGGCTTTGCCCTCAAGCGCGCCCAGTGGCAGATGGTCCGTAAACAGGGGCTTGACCGTATTACCTGGACGTACGACCCATTGTTAAGCCGCAATGCCCATCTCAATATTGCCCGCCTCGGAGCGGTCTGTAGCACCTACCTGCGTTCCGAATATGGTGAAATGCTGGATGGCCTGAATGCCGGCCTGCCGACAGACCGCTTCCAGGTGGATTGGTGGATCAATACCCAGCGTGTCAGGCAGCGCCTCAGCCGCCGCTCCCGCCCGATCCTGACGATCGGTCATTATCGCCTCGCCGAGGCGGCCTTCCTGGAAGCGCGCCTCGAACAGGGACCGCTGGCTGCCCGACCTCCACTGGTTGTCCCCGCGCTGACCAGGCATCTGCTCCTGATCGAAATTCCATCCGATTTCCTGGCTTTGAAGGCCGCTGATTTACCTTTGGCGCGAACCTGGCGTTTTTACTCCCGGGAGGTTTTTGAGGCCGCCTTTTCCGCCGGTTATCTGGTCACTGATTTTGTCCACGATCAATACCGCAGCTTCTATGTTTTGACCCACGGTGAAACCACTTTGTAAGGGAGTGTTTTGCATCGCTTTCATCCAAAAATCAATGTTCATCTGCGTTTATCTGTGGAAGATCTTTTCTTAATAAATCGATACCAAGGATGCATTTTATGGAAACCTCGCTCAGTCTCAAGTCGCTGGCAAAAATGATCGACCACTCCCTGCTACATCCAACCATGACCGACCAGGCCATCGTATCCGGTTGTGAACTGGCCCTTGAATATGATGTGGCCACCGCCTGCATCAAGCCGTATTCCATTAAACTGGCCAAAAGCATCCTGGCTGGTTCGGACGTGGGTGTGTGCGCAGTCATTGCCTTTCCGCATGGGAACAGCACCACTGCCATCAAGCTGCAGGAAGCGCAGGCAGCCGTTGCCGCCGGAGCTTCCGAGATTGACATGGTTGTCAACATCGGCAAGGTGCTCGGAGAAGATTGGGATTACGTCTCGGCCGAGATCAAGGCCGTCAACACGGCGGTTGTGCAGGCGGGTGCCATTTTGAAGGTCATTTTCGAAAACGATTATCTGGAAGATCTGCACATTATCAAATTGTGCGAAATTTGCTCTGGGCATGCCGTGGCTTTTGTGAAAACCTCCACCGGCTACGGATTTGTGAAGCAGCCCAACGGTTTTTACGCGTATACCGGCGCCACTGACCGCGCTTTGCGCTTGATGCGTTCGCATGCCGCTTCCGCGGTACAGATCAAGGCTGCCGGAGGCGTACGCACTCTGGATGACCTGTTGCGGGTGCGCTACCTGGGTGTGACCCGCATCGGTGCCACAGCTACCCGGGAAATCCTCGAAGCTGCCAAAACGCGCGGCTTCGTTTAGAACTCATACTTGCATAAGCCTCCTGGGGCTGTATCAAGCTCATCCATATCCCGTCCGAACGACTAGGTTGCTGCTTGGGAATTGCCATGGATGGCAAGCCGGCCCTCGGCTACCTTCTCCGCACCGACTCCTCATAGGGTCGTATGGACTGCGCCCGCCTTACCCGCAGACCTCCGAGTTCTCCGGAAATGTCCCTCGCGAAGCAACTTGTCCCTGAAAGGGATACCCGTAGGGTGCGAAGGGGGCAAAGAACTCGGAGGTCTTCCTGAAGTTAACCTATCGTCGCGCCGTGGCAATATTCTCTTTCCCAATTCATCCCTTGACAGCACTGGTATAATTTTAAGTCACACCTCAACCGGTGCAATACAAAACATTTGTGCTAT
Source organism: Anaerolineales bacterium (assembly GCA_050014715.1). Classification (GTDB taxonomy): domain Bacteria; phylum Chloroflexota; class Anaerolineae; order Anaerolineales; family Villigracilaceae; genus UBA877. The sequence goes on from JBEKCT010000027.1 coordinate 3,186, forward strand.
AATCGCCTCATCTCACCAAGAGGGAACCATGTCATCTAACGTAATCCGCGTCGTGGGGGCGCGTGAACACAACCTCAAGAACATCACCGTCGAGATCCCGCGTGACAAGCTGGTGGTCATCACCGGGCTTTCCGGTTCCGGCAAGTCCTCCCTGGCCTTCGACACTATCTTCGCCGAAGGCCAGCGCCGCTATGTCGAGTCGCTTTCGGCCTATGCGCGCCAGTTCCTCGGCCAGATGCAGAAGCCGGATGTCGACTATATCGAAGGCCTTTCTCCGGCCGTTTCCATCGACCAGAAGGGCACCTCCCACAACCCGCGTTCCACCGTTGGCACCGTCACCGAAATTTACGATTACCTACGCCTCCTTTTCGCCCGCGTTGGCATCCCGCATTGCCCCATCTGCGGCCGCGAGGTCGTCAAGCAGTCTGCCCAGGAAATAGTCGATTCCGTCCAGGCCTTGCCGGAAGCCACCCGCATTCTGGTGCTTGCCCCGGTGGTACGCGGCCGCAAGGGCACCTACCAGGCCGTTTTCGAAGAGATCCGCAAGGCCGGCTTCTCCCGTGCCCGTGTGGATGGCACCGTCTTCAACCTCGAAGAGGAGATCAGCCTGGATCGCTACAAGATCCATACCATCGAGGCGGTCGTGGATCGCCTGGTCATCTCCCCTTCCGGCACCGCCGAGGAACAAAAAGCCAATCAAACCCGCCTGACCGATTCGGTCGAAACCGCCCTCAAATTTGGCGATGGTTATTTGACCGTCTCGATCGTCCCGAATCAAGCATCTCATGGTCGCCAGTCTGATGGTCCTCTGCCTGGTGATTATCAGCCTAATGGCAATCAGACTAATGACTTGCACTTTTCTGAACATTTGGCCTGCCCGGAGCACGGCATCAGCATCCCCGAGATCGAGCCGCGCACCTTTTCCTTTAATACCCCGCATGGCGCCTGCCCCGATTGCCAGGGACTGGGCAATAAGCTCGAAATTGACCCCGATCGCGTCATCGACCCAGAAAAATCCTTGTGTGACGGCGCCCTGATTGCCATGGAATGGAACAACGTCAAGGACGATGGCAACCCCGGCTATTACTGGCAGATGCTGGAAGCCATGGCGCAGCATTACCATATTGACATGAACAAGCCTTTCAAGGAGCTGCCCGTCGAGGAGCGCGAACTTGTCCTGCATGGCACCCGCGGCGAAAAAGTCCGCCTGCATTACCACAACCGCGACGGTCGCCAGGCCACCTTTGATACCGCTTTTGAAGGTGTCATCGGCAACCTGGAGCGCCGCTACCGCGAGACCAACTCGGAATATATCCGTGAAAAGATTTCGGAATACATGAGTGACCGGCCCTGTCCCACCTGCGGAGGCAAACGCCTGCGCCCCGAAGCGCTGGCGGTCACGGTCGCTGGCGTCAACATTCTCCAGATCACCGAATGGCCGGTGCTGCGCTCGCTCGAATGGGCCACGCAGCTGGCCGGGCCAAAAACCTCCCTTACCTCCCGCCAGCAGGCCATCTCTGACCGCATCCTCAAGGAGATTGTCTCTCGTCTGGGCTTCCTGGTAAATGTCGGCCTCGAGTATCTCACCCTGCATCGTTCGGCCGGCTCCCTTTCGGGCGGTGAAGCCCAGCGCATCCGTCTGGCCACCCAGGTCGGCTCTCGCCTGGTGGGGGTGTTATATGTGCTGGATGAGCCTTCCATCGGGCTGCACCCGCGCGATAACGACCGTCTGCTGACCACCCTCAAGGGTCTGCGCGATATCGGCAACACCGTTCTGGTGGTGGAGCATGACGACGATACCATCCGCACCGCCGACTGGGTCATTGACCTGGGCCCTGGCGCCGGCGAACACGGCGGCCGCATCATCGCCGAGGGCACCCCCGCACAGATCATCGCCCACCCCAAATCCCTCACCGGAGCCTACCTTTCAGGCCGCAAGCATATCCCGGTTCCGAAAAAGCGCCGCCAGGGCAATGGAAAGATCCTCACGGTCGTCGGGGCGCGTGCCAACAACCTGAAAGATATCACGGTTGCCATTCCGCTCGGTATGTTTGTCTGCATCACCGGCGTCTCCGGGTCGGGAAAATCCTCCCTCATGAGCGACGTGGTCTACAATGCCCTTGCGGCCCGGTTGAACGGCGCGCATACCCTGCCCGGCGAACATACCCGCATTGATGGTCTGGAGCATCTCGACAAGATCGTCAACATCGACCAATCTCCCATCGGGCGCACGCCCCGTTCCAACCCCGCTACCTATACCAGCCTGTTCGAGGAGATCCGCCGGCTCTTCGCCGAGCTGCCCGAAAGCAAGGTGCGCGGCTACAAACCTGGCCGTTTTTCGTTCAATGTTCACGGTGGGCGTTGTGAGGCCTGCCAGGGTCAAGGTGAGTTGCGCATCGAAATGCAGTTCCTGCCCGATATTTATGTCCCCTGTGATGTTTGCCACGGCACCCGCTTCAACCGGGAAACCCTCCAGGTTCACTTCAAAGGCCATAGCATTGCCGATGTGCTCGATATGACCGTCGATCAGGCCCTCGAAAAGTTCTCCGCTTTCCCGCACATGCTGAACAAGCTCAAACTTCTCCAGGAAGTCGGCCTGGGATATATCAAGATTGGCCAGCCCGGCAATACGCTTTCGGGTGGCGAAGCCCAGCGGGTCAAACTGGCCAAGGAACTTTCCCGCCGCGCCACCGGCCGCACCCTGTACGTGCTCGATGAGCCCTCCGTCGGTCTGCATGCTGCCGATGTGCACAAACTGATCGAGGTCTTGCAGCGCCTGGTGGATGCGGGCAATTCCGTCCTGATCATCGAACATAACCTCGAGATCATCAAAGTGGCTGACTGGATCATCGACCTCGGTCCCGAGGGCGGAGACCGGGGCGGCCAACTCATTGCCGAGGGCACCCCCGAGCAGCTCACGGAAGCTCCTGGCTCCTACACCGGTGCCTTCCTCAAGGGGCACATGCAGAAGTGATCTGTCATTGCTAGGGCTGGATGTTATTACCAGCCCGCCTGTTCTGGTCGGACAAACCAGGGCATCAATCTTCCTGCCCTGGTACCAGTTGCGTTCCTCAAGGAAAACACCCAAAAAATGATGTGTGATTGCGAGGAGGGCGTTCTTCCCGATGATCGCTTAGCAACTTGTCCCTGAAGGGGATCCCGAAGGGAAGCAATCCTCTTCCTTGGAAGCCAGGTGCGCTCCTCAAGGGATAAAGCAGTTCTAAAGTAAATCTTTGTGCCTTTGTGCCTTGGCGGTTACTCTATTTATCCACTAAGGGAGATCCAAATTGACCCGTTTGTCCCTAAACTATACGCAGGTTGGACCACTCGCATAATCCGATAAGTTCAGGTAGAATAGATTACCGACCCGCATTGAGGCGGTTCTTCAATACGAGTGCTTTGGAAACGGATGGGTAAACCTATGACTGTTCATAATACTATCGAGTCCTATCGCAAGCGCCGCAACCAACTCACGCCGCTGATCCTTGGCAGCGTGGCGGTGCTGTTGGTTGTTGTCGGCATCATTATCGTGGTAACTTCGATGAACGGTGGCGGTCTGGCAAAACTCCTGGCTACCCGGACCCCCACGCCTACCATAACGCCAACCCAGACCGATACCCCCATGCCAACCGATACCTTTACGATCACTCCCTCTCCGACCGTCTCGCCGACCGGTACGCCCTCCGCTCCGGAAAACTATGTTGTTCAGGAAGGGGATACCCTTACCTCCATTGTCACTGCCCACAACCTGGGAACGAACGGCCTGCTCCTGATTTACATCCTCAACCCGTTGTCGACAGATCCTAGCACCGGTACAAGCACAGGAATTGACCCTTCCACCGGCCTCATTATGGTCGGGCAGACCATCATCATCCCGAATCCCGGCATGCAGCTTCCCACTTCCACGCCCATCCCAACCGGACTGTTTCCGGGTTCGCGCATCACCTATCGTGTCATGCCGGGTGATAGCCTGGCTGCAATCGCCAATAAACTCAACAGCACGGTAGCCGCGATCGTACTTGCCAACCAGGCTACCATGAAAGCAAACGGAGCCAGTACCGTTCTCTATCCGGGAGAACTGATCCTGGTACCGATTGATCTGGTTACTCCATTGCCGACCAAGGCGGTAACCCACACGCCGATCCCAACCGCTACTCCCTAAGGCGTGAATGCAAAAGTCCGGTCCAACCAACCGGACTTCTTTTTTCTATATCTTCATGTCCTGAAAATCCCTTGTGTTGAATTTCCCAAGCTGGTTTACAGATTCACAATAATGGCAGTAAAATGAATAATCGCGACCATTCCAAATTCTGTAAGGAGAGACCGTGAGCAACTGGCCTGGGAAATATGTTATTGGTCTGACTGGCAATATCGCCACGGGAAAAAGCGTCGTCCGTAAGATGCTTGAACACCTGGGCGCTTACAGCCTCGATGCAGACGCTCTTTCGCACCGTGCCATTGCCAAAGGGGCGCCTGGTTTTCAAAAGGTACTGGATACTTTTGGCAAATGGGTTCTGGGTAGTGATGGCGAGATAGACCGGGCCAAACTCGGACGCCTGGTTTTTAATGATCCGGAAGCCCTGCTTGAACTGGAATTAATAGTCCATCCATTGGTTGAAAAAGCTGTGGATGTGATGATCAAGCGCGCCGGTCAGCCTGTCATCGTGCTTGAGGCCATTAAATTACTCGAAGGAAATTTGGCGCCAGGCTGTGATGCGATCTGGGTTACGTATGCTCCAGAATCCATCCAAAAAGACCGGTTGATCCGGCGACGCAATTTGAGCGAAAAGGATGCTTTGCAGCGGATCCACTCCCAGCCTGCCCAGGAAGAGAAAACGGCCGCTGCAAATGTGGTCATAAAAAACAGCGGTTCGTTCGATGATACTTGGAAACAGGTTGTGGCAGCCTGGAAAGGCATCTCTCCGGTAACCGACACCCACCCGGTTGTCATTCACAAAGCCTCCGATGGCGAGTTATCCGTCCAGCGTGGACGTCCTCGGGATTCGGCCACCATAGCGGCTTTGATTACCCGTCTTGCCAAAGGAACACGCCCGCAATCCCAGAATGATATCATGGCCGCCTTTGGTGAAAAAGCCTTCCTGTTGCTCATGGCAGATAAGCAAATGGTCGGGTTGGTTGGTTGGCAGGTGGAAAACCTTGTGGCACGCACCACCGACCTGTATATTGAATCCAGCATCCCCATCGAACGGGCATTGAAAATCCTGGTTCCCGAGGTCGAACGCGCTTCTCAGGATCTGCAATGTGAGGCTTCTTTGTTCTTCCTGCCTCCGCAAGAGGCAGGGCAGGAGTCCATCTGGCAGGGATTAGGGTATACACGGCAAACGCCGCAGACCCTTGGCGTTCAGGCTTGGCGGGATGCCGCCATCGAATCCCAACCGCCCGAAACCATATTGCTCTTCAAGCAGCTTCGCCAGGACCGCGTTCTGCGTCCAATTTAACCAGGCAACCGGGTAATGGTTTGGCTGGTTTCCTTGCCGTGGCGCCCTGCATCCTGGTCGCCCGATTGATTAGATATTTGCCGTGACAGAATTCTTAAACAACATCCTTTTTATCTTTCAACGCCTTAACTGGCTGGGTATCATTGATATCCTGCTGGTCACATTGATTTTCTTTGGGGTGCTCTATCTTGTCCGGGATACGCAGGCCATGATCCTTCTGCGCGGCATAATCCTAATCCTGGTCCTGGTTGCATTGCTTACCAGTCTGGTTAATCTGCCGGCATTATCCTGGCTTATCCGAACCGTTTTGCCTGCCATGGTGGTGGCGATCCCGGTCATTTTTGCGCCGGAACTTCGCCGTGCTCTGGAGAGGATTGGCCGTGCTGGTACTTTCTTCCGCGCATCCAATAAAACCGCCGGCCAGGAGATTCAACAGACCATCCAGGCCGTCGTGGCAGCCGCCGCGCGCCTGTCAGCCCGCCAGCATGGTGCCCTTATCATCATGGAACGTTTCGATCACCTGGATGAATATATCCGCACAGGTGTCATGATCCAGTCCGAAGTGACGCCCGAATTGTTGTTGCAGATCTTCTACCCCAATACACCTCTGCATGATGGCGCGGTGATCATTTCCGGCAACAAGATTATTGCGGCGGCCTGCGTCATGCCGTTATCTTCCAGCGGTATCCTGGCCCGCTCCCCGGAAAGGCAGATGGGACTTCGTCACCGCGCTGCGATGGGTATCTCCGAAGTCTCCGATTCGATTGCGGTGGTTGTTTCAGAGGAGACAGGCGCCATTTCCATTGCGCATGCCGGTCGAATCATCCGCCGCCTGGACGTCGAACGGCTCGAAAATATTCTGGTGGCCTTCTATAATCCAGACAAAGCCCGCAAGGAAAATTTCTTCCAGAGGCATTTTCCTTATCTGTTTCCGCATAAGGACGAGTGACATGCTTCACTGGTTGGCAACCAATCTGCGCACCTTTTTATTGGCCTTTGCCCTGGCTCTGATTGTTTGGGTGACGGCAGTTACTGCCGCTAACCCGGATGAGACCCAGACATTCCCCAATCCCATCCCGATCGAATTCATCGGCCAGGATTCCAGCCTGGTTATGACTGGCAGCATCACCAAGCAAGTACAGGTTACTTTAAGAGCCCCGCAATCAATCTGGCAAACCTTGCTCTCAGGGGAGGTTCCTATTCATGCCATCGTTGACCTGGCGGGATTAAAGGCCGGCTCCCATTCGGTGCAGGTCCAGATACAGATCGCAGCCCAGCCGATCCGTATCATCTCGGTCACCCCCTTGAAATTAACCTTAAACCTCGAACAACTGGTTACGCTGTCCCTGCCTGTGGAGTTGACCTTTATCGGCCAACCGGCAATTGGGTACAAAGCCGGGGATGTCGTAGTGAACCCGACGGCAATTGTCATCTCCGGTCCGCAATCATTGGTTGCCCAGGTCAAACATATCCGCGCTGGTCTTGATGTGACCAATGCCCGTCAAAATATTGATACAACCCTCCCCATCCAGGCCGTGTCAGAAAGCGGAATGGAAGTGTCAGGGATATCCATCCAACCTGAGAGTATCCAGGTCAGCCTGCCAATCGTCCAGCAGGGCGGTTACCGGGATTTGGCTGTCAAGGTGATGATAACCGGCAAACTTGCCAGCGGTTACCGACTGAATAATATAACGGCGGCGCCGCTGACGGTCACGGTCTATTCAGAGGATATCCCCTTGATCGAGAGCCTGCCGGGATACCTGGAAACTGCCACGCTTGACCTGACAGGAGCTTCCAGTAATATTTCTACGCAATTATCTCTCAATTTGCCTGCCGGGGTCTTGTTGATTGGGGATCAGGCGGTATCTGTTCAGATTGATATTGTTCCAATCGAAGATAGTCGACCGGTGGCTTTCCGGCAGGTGGAAGTGGTCGGTCTGACACCCGGTCTGAGTGCCGGTATTTCACCTGCATCGGTGGACGTGATCCTGACTGGTCCTTTGCCAGTGTTGAATGCTCTCCAGCCCGCGGATGTGCACGTCCGTGTGGACGTAAGCAGCCTGGCAGCAGGGACATACCAGCTGGTGCCCGATGTTTTGGTCGTGGAACAAGGGGTGACCGTCCAGTCCATTCTTCCCGGAACAGTGGAGGTAACCATTACCAAAGGAACGGTTGGCACGCCTGGTCTCACGCCAACCTACCTGCCGACCTCCACGGCCACCCCCTAACCTTGTTATTTTTCAAAAAAAGAGAATCGGATTTGTATGCCTAAACCAGTCGTAGCCCTGGTCGGACGACCCAATGTAGGGAAAAGTACGCTCTTTAACCGCCTGGCCGGGGAACGTCTCGCCATCGTGGATGACGTTCCTGGAACCACGCGTGACCGTCTGGTGGCCGAAACTGAGTGGAATAATTTTGTTTTCAACATAATCGATACGGGTGGCATTGATCCCACCCATGGCGGCAAGGTGCCGCTCTCGGTTGGTTCGGCGGATTTTATCCAGGAAATCCGGGAGCAGGCGTTAATGGCTGTCAATGAAGCCGATGCGGTCTTATTCATCACGGATGGCAGCTCGGGAATCACCCCGCCTGACCGGGAAGTGGCCGGCATCTTGCGACGTTATCAAAAGAAGGTGAAAGGGCAGCGCTGGCCGCCCATATTTGTGGTTGTAAACAAATGTGAAAACGAAAAATTGCGTTCCAATGCCACCGAATTCTTCGAATTGGGCCTGGGTGACCCGTATCCCGTTTCAGCCATTCACGGCACGGGCACCGGCGATCTGCTGGATGCACTGGTAAATTCGTTCCCGGCCCAGGAGGCAGCCGAGGAAGACGATTCTGTCAAGATCGCCATCGTAGGCAAGCCCAATGCCGGGAAATCCTCCCTGCTTAACAAACTGGTCGGTCAGGAACGCGCCATCGTCAGCCCCATTCCAGGTACCACACGCGACGCAGTTGACACCCGCATCGAAGTGGGTGGCCTGCCTGTCACCCTGATAGACACCGCCGGGATCCGGCGGCGTGGCAAGATCGAGCAGGGAGTGGAGAAGTTCAGCGTGCTGCGGTCTTTCAAGGCCATTGAAAGGGCGGATGTGGCCCTGCTGATCGTGGATGCCGAAGCCGGGATAACCGCCCAGGACACCCATATCGCCGGCTTCATCCTGGAGGCCTGGAAAAGCACGGTGGTGTTGGTCAATAAATGGGACGCCATCGAAAAAGATTCTTATACCATGGATGAGTACACCCTGCATGTCCGGCGGGAACTCAATTTCATGGACTATGTCCCGCTGATATTCATTTCCGCCAAGACCGGCCAGCGTGTGGAGCAGGTGCTGCCAATGGCCTTGCGCGTACAGGAGGAGCGGATGGCCCGCATCACCACCGCCATGCTGAACCGGGTTTTACGGGATGCCCAGGATGCCCATCCTGCTCCATCCCACGCCGGGCGCCAGTTGAAAATTTACTACGGTTCCCAGGTCAGGGTGGATCCGCCGACTTTTGTCCTGCATGTCAACGATCCGAAACTGTTCCATTTTTCCTACCTGCGCTACCTGGAAAATCAATTCCGGGAAACCTATGGTTTCCTGGGGACTCCCATAAAGATCATTGCGCACGGGCATAAAGAAGAGAAATAACAAGGGTTCCTTATTACAATGACAAACCGGACTGTATCTATTTATGCAGTCCGGTTTGATTTTCTTATTAGGGCAGGTTTTCGTTGATCTGCCCGTCTGAGGATGAGATAAAAGCGCTCTCATCCTCAGGTTGTATGATGAAGATCAATTCACGGCATGGCTCTTCGAGACATTACTGGTGGTGTAGTTACCATCACCGTTGTAAGTTGCCGTTATGGGGAAGGAGCCTGTGCTGGAGAAGATCAAATTACAACTACCGGTTCCACCGATTATCGCGATGGGGCAGTTGGGTGATCCGCCGCCTACGCTGGTGACGGAAACAGTGCCGGTTGGAGTGGCGCCCGCCCCTGTGACGGTAACGGTTACCACGACCGTTCCACCAACTGCAGAAGGATCGGGTAATTCACTGGTGATGGTGGTAGTGCTGGGTCCCTGGACCACGTTATGAAAACCGGGGGCGGGGGAGACTGGGGTGGTTATTGAACTACCTGTATAGTTCATGTCACCGCTATAAGTAGCTGTAATGACCTTGGCACCAACGGTATTGAAGACTACGTTGCAGCTGCCGCTCCCGCCGGCGAGTGTGATGGTGCAATTGGTATCTGCGCCGGTGATGGCCACCGTGCCGGTCGGTGTACCGCCTGCCCCGGACACAGTTACGGTTACCGTGACTGATTGGCCAACTGTGGACGGGTTTGGTGCATGGGAGGTGATGACGAGCGTGCTGGTACCTGGGGTCACCGTGTGGCTTTCTGTAGCCGAACCGGTCGTGTAATTTGAGTCGCCGGTGTAGTTGGCCGTAAGTGTCTTGGCGCCGGTGGTGTTGAAGACCACATTGCAAGTACCGTTTGCTTGGGACGGTAAGCTGGGCGCGAGCGTGATGGTACAGTTGGTATCTGCGCCGCTGATGGCGACCGTTCCGGTGGGGGTGGCACCCGTACTGCTGACGGTGACGCCCACCACGACCGTTTGGCCGGGCGTCGAAGGATCAGGTACGTCGCCGGTGATGGTTACCGTGGGGACAAGTTTGGCCGGGACGACTGTCTCGCTCGCCGTGCCCGAACTGCCGTTATAGTTCCCATCGCCGTTGTAAGTAGCCGTGATAGTCTTGGTGCCAGTAGTATTGAAAACTACCGAGTTGCAGCTACCGCTGCCGGACGCAAGGGAGAAGGTGCAGTTGGTATCCGCACCGGTTAATGTCACTGTTCCGGTCGGAGTTGGGCCCGCCCCGCTGACCGTGGCGCTCACAGAAATTGACTGGCCGGTTGCGGCTGGATTGGGTGTGTTGGCCGTGATGACTGTGGCTGTCGGGCCCTTATTCACGGTCTGGCTGGCTGTAGTCGAACTGCCTGCATAGCTGGCACTGCCACTGTAAGAAGCGGTAAGCATCTTGGGGCCTGCGGAATTGAAGGACACATTACAAGTGCCGCTTCCTGAGGTGAGTGTAATGGTGCAGTTGCCGTCCGCACCGGTAATTGCCACTGTTCCCGTCGGGGTTCCAATTGACCCACTCACGGTAACGGTCACGGCAACCAACTGGCCGGGTGTGGATGGATTGGGTGTATTGCCGGTAATGGTTGTGGTGGAAGGAGTCGTGGCAGTGGTGATGGTATGGATCACGCTGGCCGAGCTGCTGGCGTTATAAAGGTCACCACCATATATCGCAGAGATGGTCCTGTTGCCATTTGAGTTGAAGACCACGTTACAACTACCGCTGCCACCGGAAAGCGTGACGGTGCAGTTGGTATCCGCACCGGTGATGGCTACCGTCCCGGTGGGGGTCGGTCCTGACCCACTCACGGTGACACTCACGGCAACTGGCTGGCCGGGTGTGGAGGGGTTGGGCGAATGGGCAGTTATGGTTGTATAGGTTGCGTTGGATGAAGTTCCACCAGAGTAGGAAACGTAAATATCTGCGAAGAAGGTGATCATGCCACTTCCCACGCCGAATTGATTTCCGGAGGCGTCCTGGAAGCGCCAATAACTGCGATAGTGTCCGGTCACGCTCGGCGCGACCATATTAACCGAGAAATCTGCGGTCGCACCCGGCGCTACCGAGGCCGGCAGATAGACCGGCGAGGCTGCACCCAACGGGTTTCCAAAAACATAGACTAGGGCATAGCTGGTTGTCCAGGTGCAGGAGCCTACGTTCCGGATCTCCCAGGTCTTGGTGAAGGCTGTGCCGGGAGCCAATACGGTCCTATCCGGGATGGTCACATCCGTCACAAAATAACCCCGGTTGCAAGTGCTGGGATAGTAAGGATAATAAGTCCCACCACCGCTGCCGTTGCCGGCGATCTTCGTTTCCACCCACTCAGCCCGGTCGCCGGACGGAACGCCGTGCCCGCTGACATCCGCGGTATAGAGGATAAAGTTTACGCTCTGTCCGGCCAGGGAGCTCAGGTCAAGATTGAAGCGGTAATACAGACCATCGTAGCGCTCATTGAATGACCAGAAGGTCTGCACCGGGCCGGAACCGATCTGGTACATCAAACGGAAATTGACGTAACAGCTGGGAGAGTTGTAGGTGCAGTTAACAATGCCCTGGAAGTGATCCCCTGATTGGACGGTGTAGGCCGGGTAAACTCCCTGGATATACCCTCCGCTTACTTGTTGCGGGTTCACCACCAGCCCGGGATTGGGATCCGTGGTGCCATTTTCCAGTTGCGGGGAGTTTACCGGTAGGACAAATCCCCCACTATTTCCATCTGTTCCAGGACACGGCAATGTACCCGCTCCGCTTGACCATGAAGCCGAGCAGGCATTCGCCATGAAATCATAGCTTGTTCCGCCGGTATAGGTGCCGCTGACATAAATATCCACCCAGAAAATGGAATTGGCGGAAGCACCCACACCGAACACGTTGCCTGAAGCATCGCGTAGTTCCCAGTTTCCCCGGTAGTGTCCGGATGAGGAGGGGGCGGTTAAATTAACAGAGATGTCCACCGTTGAGCTTGGAGCAACGCTCGTTGGCATATAGACCACCGATGGGGCGCCCATTTGGTCGCCGCCCGTGAAAACCGCCGCAAAAGATGTCGACCAGGTGCAGGAACCGACATTCTCCAGTCGCCAGGTTTTAACGAAAGTTGAACCTGGTGCTACGACGGTTCCGTCAGGTACGGTTTCATCGGCAATGAACTGCGCCGCGTTACAAGGTTGTGCTCCTACTGGTTGGGGCGCGAAGACTGTCCCTGGCACGAATTGCAACATCAGGGTCAGAAACATCGCAATCGGAATGAAAACTCTACGAAAAGACATCTCAACCTCCTTCTGATAGACGGGTGGCGCAGATTTATTCTTCCATACGCACAGCTTGCGCCAGTGAATGGAATTCAGACGAATACTGGCCTGTAAAGGTTCCCTACCATATATAATATCGCAATTCTTAAATAATAGCATACCATATTTTCATGGTAAACGTACTGACATTTTGGGGGGTATTGGGATTCCTTCGTGTAAGGAAAGATGGATGGGCGGAAAGCATAGCCTGCCTCCATCTTTTTACCCCGCCACCTGCGATAAACTAATTATAACTAATTTTAAGGTGATTCCAGGTGGAAATTTCAGGCAATTGCCATAATAAATGGGAAGTAAAGGAAAATCAGGCGGATCGCGCAGACCTACTTGAGATTTGTCGACCGGGGTTGTACAATCATACTGGATAATCATGAAACGAAAATTCTTACACCTGGCTGTTTTGGCTCTGGCCATGCTTCTGCTGACCTCGCCAGCCCCACTGCGCGCTTTGGAATTGGAACCGGCCGGTCTTTCTGCGGTGATTCTTCCTGCCGGGAGCATTTCAATAAAGCCGGTTACTGAAGCCGACTTCAACCAGGATGGTTCCCTTGAAAGACTGCTGCTTGCCGGTGGTCGCCTGACAATACTCTCGGCCGGTCAACCCGTCTGGCAAAGCCCTGCAGCCTGGACGGTCATTCAGGCCGCCATCACTGACCTGAATCATGACGGCAAACCGGAAGCAACCTTGCTTGTCTGGCGACCTTTTCGCCCCTGGCCGGTCGATCAGTGGCTGCCTCACCCAGGCCGCATCGCGGATTTCCATGATGCCAATGGCAACTCCTGCCAGATCATTCTGATCGGTTGGCGCGGCACCGCATACGGTGAACTATGGGCTGGCTCACCGATGGCTGAACCGGTACGCTCGTTTTCTGTGGCAGACTTGCGCGGTGACGGGCTCGAGCAGTTGGTCACGCTCGAAGGCAGCTACACCGATTCCCGCACTGCGGCTGCGCGTGCATTAAAGGTGTGGGAATGGAACGGATTTGGATTTACCGTCGTCTCTACTTTGGAAGGGACTTTCTATAAGATGGCCCTTGTTCAGGCCAGGAATGGCCGTAATCTGATTCTTGTCCCATGAGGAGGACCCATGAAAGAGTCTATTCGCAAGGCATTTTGGATATTCCTGGTATTGGTGCTGGTACAGGCCTGCAGTTGCGGCTTGCCCGGTCTGTTAAGTACAGCCACGCCGGAGGTCACAACTCCTTCCGCGCCAGCGACGCAAATCCCTGCCGCAGCCACTTCTACCCCGGTTCTCCCGGCGCCTGCCGGGGTTTACCCGCCGCCTTTTGCCACATACCACGAGGCGGCTGTCAGCCTTCCGCAAACCTTCAGCGGCGGTGGCTATTCCCTGCCGCTGGACCTGAATAAAGTGCAGGGGCTTGATCTGGTAACGTTGACCGCTACGCAGCGAGCCCTGCTGGCGCAGAATGGCTTCGCAGTTGCAGCGCCGGTTCCGGGACAATATCGTGAGTTCTACCAGATATATGAACAAAACCGCTATGACGAGGTTCCGGTCTTCATCACCACCGATTCGGTCTACCACGTTTACCATTTGATTTTTGACAAGATGCTGCGCGACCTTGAAACGGGTTACTTCATCACCGATCTCAAGACCCTCACCACCAGCATGCTGGCCGCCTCCACTGCCCAATATCAGACCTTGAAAGGAAGTTCATTGGGCGATCCCGCCCTCCGCAACGCCGCCTATTTTGCGGTAGCCGATAAACTTCTGGGGCTCTCGGACCCGGCCCCGGCTGATGCGGATGCCATGGTCAATGCCGAGTTGGCCCTGATCAATGCCGCCAGCACCCAGGCTATCTCGCCCATTTGGGACCGGCCCGACCTGCCACAGGAGATGAAGCTGATCGAAGATTATACCCAGTACATCCCGCGCGGCCATTACACCCTCAGCCCAGAACTGAAAATGTATTTCAAGGCCATGATGTGGTATGGGCGGCTGACTTTCCGGCAGGCGGACGATTTCGAGACCCGCAGGGCTCTGCTGCTGGTGCAGGCACTGCGCACGGCCAGCACTCCGGATGGCACTTCCGCGGTCAGCCTGTGGGAAGACATCTATGAGCCGACCGTCTTCATTGTCGGCAAGTCGGATGACCTGGGTTATATCGAATACGGCGCGCTGTCAGATAAGGTCTTCGGAGCCAACCCGGACTTGGACAAGTTCGCCGACCCAACCCTCTTTGCCAGTTTCCAACAAGCCGCCAAGACCCTCCCACCGCCTCAAGTTAACTCGATGTGGGTCTGGATCGACCAGGATAAACAGTTGGTCACCAAGGGTTTTCGCTTCATGGGCCAGCGCTTTACCCTGGATGAATATGTCTTTGGCCAGGTCATCTGGCGTAATGTGGGTACCATGGATAAGCCGCGCGGCCTGCCAAAAGGGCTGGATTTCTTCGCCGCAATGGGATCTAATGAAGCAGCTGGAATATTGAAGGGTTTGGGCGAGGATCAATATGCCAACTTTGACACCCAATCGGCCAAGGTCAAAAGCCAGGTAGCTGCCCTCGGAACTGATTCCTGGACCCAGAACCTTTACTGGTCCTGGCTGTATTCTTTCCAGCCGCTGATCGCGCCAAAGGGCAGCGCCTATCCGCCCTTTATGCAGACCCAGGCCTGGCTGCGCAAAGACCTGCAGACCGCCCTGGGTTCCTGGACCGAATTGAAGCACGATACCATTCTGTACGCCAAGCAGGTCATGGCCGAGATGGGCGGCGGTGGACCTGAGCAAATCCCGCACGGATACGTGGAACCGGATCCGGAAGCCTATGCCCGCTTGCTGGCGCTGGCACAGATGACCGAGGATGGCCTGCAGTCGCGCAATCTACTCAGCGACCTGACGCGCGGCAATCTGGACAACCTGATCTCCCAGCTCAAATTCCTGCAGGATATCTCGCAGCGTGAGCTGAGCGGCGGGACCATAACCGACAATGAATACCAGCAGATCATGTACTGGGGTGGCACGCTGGAACAGTTCACACTGGCCGCGGCGGATACCACCGGTGCCGCTTCCCGTGATCTATCCGATCAGAAAGCCGCCCTGGTGGCGGATGTCGCCACCGGCACCAATGACCTGCAAACTTTGGTGGCACTTGAAGAAGCGGACGGGCAGCCCACCATCATCTATGTGGTTCTGCCCGACTCGCCCCAGCGCATTGCCATTGGTGCGGTGTATTCATATTACGAATTCACCGTGCCTTCTTCCGGCCGCTTAACCGACCAGCAATGGCAGGCCCAGCTGGAAGCCGGTACCAACCCCGCCCAGCCGGATTGGACCAAAATGTTCATCGCGCCATAATCTATTAATGGCTGAGGAAATGTGTGCCCTGCGTTCTGACTTCAGGGAGGCCGGTTGAAGCAATCCCGGGGATGCTTTCGGAGTCCAAAGTCGGGAGATTTCGGACTCCCTATAATCTTTTTCCTTGTGCCAATTCTTGCCCTTCGTGGTGAGAGTTTTTATCTCGATGATTAGAATACGCACAGGCATTCTCTTCATGACATTAATGCTGCTTGTCTCCTGCCTGCCGGTCGACCGGACGGTCACTTTGGCGCTTCTGGGAGACCTGATGGTTGGGCGAGGTGTGCACCCGGAGTACGCTTCCCTGTCCTACCTGGTTCCTCGGCTGAAAGCAGCCGACCTGAGCCTGGCCAACCTGGAAAGCCCATTGGCTCCAGGGGTTGGTATGGGCGTATCTTCAAATGATGGCTACGATCTTTGCGCTCCCTCCGCCCGGGCCGACCTGTTCCCCTTGTGGCACCTGGATATGCTTTCCCTGGCTAACAATCATCGCTTCGATTGCGGTCCGGATGGCGTCGCCGCCACAATCAAGTCATTGACCTCGCAGGGAATCATTCCGGTTGGCCCCGGCCTGGAACCGGTCTACCGGCAGATCAATGGCCTGAAGCTGGCCTTTCTGGCTTTAGACGACATTCTTGCCCCCATTGCTACCCCGGTCGCTATGAAGGCCATCCAGTCTGCCCGCGCGAGTGGGGCAGTGGTGGTGGTATATGTCCATTGGGGTATGGAATATCAGTCGGGCGCTACCGACCGGCAGAAAAGCCTGGCCTGCCAGTTTGCCGATTCTGGAGCCGCACTGGTCGTGGGCAGCCATCCGCATGTGCTCCAACCGGCCGGATGGATTTCAACCGCCCAGGGGAAAACACTGGTACTGTTCAGCCTGGGTAATGCCCTGTTCGACCAGGCCGGCCTGCCGGATACACGCCAATCCGCCCTGGTGCTGGTGACGCTCGACTGGCATGGTGTCAGATCTGTGCAGGTCACACCGTTTGAGATCGATCCGGCTGACAGCCGCATCGTGCCAGTAGAGCCACAGGTCGCTGCGCAAATCCGCCTCAAACTGGCTCTGCCCTAAGCGCACCTCCGACCTGGTTCAGGGATGGTTTGATCCTGGTTTGGACTGTGGATTCTTAAGACTTCGGAGTCCGCTGCGGCAAAGGCCGCGCAGGTGCGAAACCCGTTTTGTGGGGGTGGGCGTGACCGGTTTGCCGAACAACCGAAAACAAGAACCAAATAACCCCCAGTACTGCGGAAACAAACGATTGTTACTTCATACGTCTTCCAGCGTGTTCCTTCGGGTTCACCTGTCCCGTGGTCTCCTGCCGGGTTGGGGCGAAAAATCTTCCAGCCCTGCTCGTTTCCTTTCCCCAAACGTACCTTCCTCCCCACCGCTCTTACTAATCTGAAGAAATTGCCTGGATCCTCCCCCGGCCATCCACACCTTTGAAGATGGCATACCCGGCTGCCAGGCGCAATATGCCTGCAACCAGGAGCGCCGCCGCCAGCCCGATGAAGCCGGCAATAAATGGGCCGAGCAGGGAGCCGATCAGGATGGAGGCATTCAAAACAATGCTGTACCAGGCCAGGTGGGCGGGCCGGTCGTTTTCAGGAATGGTCTCCAGGATGTAATTTACATAGGCGCTGCCCATCAAAGCCCAGGCAAGTCCGCCGATGATCGAAACAAAGTAATACCAATTAGCGGAATGCGCAAAGGCCATCAGCCCGGGGTAGAAGCTCATGATCATGAAGCCAAGCCCGGTGACTTTGCGGTGACCCAACCGGCGCACAACCCGGTTGAGCTGGGTTGAACCGATCATGCTGGTTAAATAGTATAGTGCCGTACCAATACCAATGCTTTGATCTGTAAGGTGCAAAACATTGACCGAGAAGAGCGGGAAGAGCGGGATGGCGAAATACTGGGTCATATGCAGCCCCAGCATGGCGAGCAAAACTCCGGCAAAAGGCGTCCGCCAGATGTCCAGGCGCAGGCTGCCCAGCCAGTGGGTGCCTCCGGCAGGCTTTTCCGGATCGGTTTGCACAGGCGCAGGGGGCCGGTCTGAGGCGATGGAGGCGGAATCCTGGACCCTAATGAAGAAGAGATGGGCACAACTCATCAGCGCGGCAAAGCCGCCGATCCCAAACACCACCTGGTAGCCGACCGGGAAAGCCAGGTGGACGAGCAGCCAGCCCGCCCCCAGGGCGGAGAGCATATAAGTAACCGAGTAGAGCATGTTGCGGGTGCCGGCCACGGAAGCGCGCCATTCTGTCGGGACGGCTGCAGCGAAAAGGGCGTTGAAACCAATTGCCTGCACGGCCAGGGGGATTCCCATCAGCAGGGTGATACTGATCAAAGCCCAGATTTGCCCCTGCCTGGCAAACAGCCAGGGCAGTGGAATCCATAAGAGGTAGCCGATCCGGTAGAGCACGGAGGTCCAGAAGACGGTCCGCCCGACCGGACGCTTTTGGAATACCCGGCTGGCGGGCATGGCCAGGATGAGGTTGACGAACGCCGAAGTTGCTGCCAGCATGCCGATCTGGAACCCGCTGCCCCCCAGGCGGGCCGCGTATACACTGAGGAAATTCATGGCCGTCCCGCTCAGGATGCCGAACCAGGCCATGTCGAAATACAGGTGGGTAAAATTCCCCCGATAGGCGTGTGGAACAGCCGGGTTGGAAAAAAATCTACGCAATGAGATCACAGGCTTGATTATAACGGGAACTCAATCATGACCGACCTGCCTGGCCAGCATCCCACCGGCGGGAGCGATGAACACGTACCGGTGCAGTTCTTGATCATGGAAAATTGGAAATTGGAAGAAAATAGGGAAGGTATATAATGAAATTCAATGAGATTTGTGTTTGGAATGGTCGCGTGAAGGAAATAGAATATGTCTACTTTATATGAAGAGTTATCAGTATTTATAGAAAAGAAAATGAGAATGTCTCCCACCCATCAGCCTGTCATGTTAATGTCTTTACTGATTAACGATGGGAAACGTTCCTATGAATTAATGGCTCGTGATCTCCTTTTGGGTGATGAAATTCAATTAGAATACTACTCTAAAATAGCCAATAATATGGTTGCAAGAGGACCTGGCAGCCATGGGATTGTAAGACGAAATGCTCCTCAGAAGATATATACTTTAAATCGATTCGAGGAACTCTCCCGCTGGGAACGAAAAGAATTAATAAAACTGTGCAAAACAAGAATTCAGGATTTCCGGGATAAACGTGATCAAGAAATAGATAAGAGGGGAGCCGGGTCAAGGAGATATATTAATCATAATGTCAAATATGAAGTATTAAAAAGGGCGAAATTTCATTGTGAACTTTGTGGGATATCAGCAGATAAGCGAGCCATTGAAGTGGATTATATTGGGCCTGAAAATAAAAATGGGCGGGATAACATCAACAACTACCAGGCATTATGTTACCAATGTAACGCCATGAAGCGGGACACGGATAAAACTGATTTCAGATTAACCAGGGGATCTTTTGATAAAAAGGAAGAAAATTGTGATTTTTGCCAATTACCGGAGAACAGAATCATCGATGAAAACGAATTGGCTTACGTAATAAGGGATAACCATCCAGTGGTGGTACTGCACACATTGATAATCCCCAAACGACATGAAGACAATTATTTCTTATTGGGACAAGCTGAAATAAATTCCTGTAATCAATTGATGAAAAGGGCAAGCGAGTCAATCATGAATGAAGATCCCAAGGTTAAAGCATTTAATATTGGTATCAATAATGGACCTTTGGCTGGTCAAACCATTCACCATTGCCATATCCATTTAATACCAAGGAGGGAGGGCGACGTTACAAATCCACGCGGTGGGATAAGGAATTTAATGCACGAAAAAGGGGATCACGGCAATTTTTAAATTTCAATCACCGGCGAGCATTTTCCACGGGTCGGATAGCGGGATATCTTATGGCGCGACCAGCGGGTGCAGCATCGACCAGGTCATTCCGCCATTGACGGTTTTGACCAGGGCAGTTTCGCCCTGATCGTTGAACACGTGCGCCCAGCCCATCTGCATGCTCACGAAGCTGAACTGCCCATTCCAGCTGACCTGCTGGATGAATTTCCAGGTCTGCCCGCCATCGCTGGTAGTGTAGATCTTGGGACCCAAAGCCAGCCCGTTCTGGGCATTGAAAAAGTACAATCCCGGACCGAGCGTGTAATCTGCTGGCAGCGGATAGGTTTTCCAGGTAACGCCGCCATCGCTGGTGTAATAGGAATAGTCCTTTTCAGTTTTGAAGGTGGCATTATCGAGGCACTTCATGGCAATGGTCACCGACAGCGCCGAGAAAGCGTTCGGCGAGTAGCTGCCACATGAAGAGGAGTCGTACAGGTTGGGAGCATCAGCCGGCGCCGGCAGGTCGAGACGCGTCCAGGTGACCCCACCGTCCGCGGTGCGGAAGATGTGCGGGGCTGGATCGACGCCCTGCGAATCCCGGGTGAGCCAGCCCGCCAGGGGGTCCACGAAGACCATGCCGGTCTTCGGAAATGATTGAATGTCGTTGAGCGTGGACGGATCCAGGATATCGGTCCAGGTGGCGCCTGCGTCGATGGTCTTGAAGAGCGCCACGTAGGCATGCATCATGCCGGCGCCGAGATAAACCATCAGCCAACCGTGCTGGCTGTCGGCAAAATTCAAATAATAGGGGCTGAAGACCTCACCGGAAACAGCGCTGGTATCGATCGATCCATACGTCCACGTGTTGCCGGCATCGTTCGTGGTCCAGACCAGGATGAACGGCGGGACGCTGCCGGAATCTGCAGACGGGCCGAAAACCACGTGTGCCGTATCCGCATTCGGGAAATACCCCAGGGCCGTGATCGTGGCGCCCGCAACAGCAGCGGGCTGGGGCGGGGTGACATCCCGCCAGGTTTGACCGCCATCCTTTGTGAAGAAAACGTGGTCGGAGGCCTTGTTCAAACCACCGATGCCCCAGCCCTGGTTCACGTCGACCATATGAATAAACGTGATGTCGATCTTTTGACCTGTGACAAGGTGAGCCAGCGCCGGACCTGCCAGGGTGGGTGTCAAGACGATGGGTGTAGGAGGAAGTAGCGCTGTAGCGGTTTCAGCCGGCGTATCTGTGACGGAAGCGGGCAGGGGGAGCGTGGCTGTGGCAGGTGGGAGCAATGGGAGTGTATCTGTGGAAGGTGGAAGCAGGGTTGGAGTAGCGGTGGCTGTGACAAGCATGGGCGTAACCGGAAAAATGCACGAGGACAATAGCAGGCACAGCACTGCCGCCATGGAAACGAATTGTAATTTTAGTTTCATTTTGGGTTTCATTGTGCGCCTCCTGAGTTGAACCGCTTATCCAAATGCCATTGCCAATCCAAGCGCCTGCAGGTATTTATGGTTAGATTGTAACCCTCTTGCCTGCGTAATTGAAATCGTCCCTTCGACCTATTCGACGACGAGTTTCCTCGAGATGTTCCCGATTGGGCAACGATCTTCGCAAAGCAGAATCTCTTTACAGGGATATCACTCCTGCCCGTGCAAGTGACGAATCACGTGCATTAGAAATTACCACACAATGGTTGCACCCGACAGCCTTTTTCCCAGCCATACCCAATATGGGGCATTGTCTTTGGAGAAATTTGTTTATATACTGTATTTATCCAGTATTCAAATTTATTTTTTAGGAATATTTCCTATTGCCGAGAGCGGGAGGGCCCATGAAACGACAGCTTGCAGGAATCCTTGTAATGGTTGCAATGATCGCCAGCCTGCTGGCATGTAATATTAGTTCTGCCTCCAAAGGGGCGACCGCAGTGCCACCTGGCTCAAATCTGGCGCCGGCTGTCGAAGCCACGGAGCCACCAACTGCCCCGCCGCTTCCCAGCCTGACAGCCACCCAACCCCCCGTTCTTACACCCACCCAGCTGCTCCCCAGCTCCAGCCCCACCCAGGGCATCGGAACCAAAAAACAATCGAGCATGGATGGGATGATCCAGGATTTCGTGCCTGCCGGGCAGTTCATCATGGGATCCGACTCTTACGACGCAATCATGTCGGCCCCGGTCTATCTGGATTCATATTGGATCGATCAAACCGAAGTGACCAATGCCATGTTTGCACAATTTGTTTCCGCCACAAATTACAGGACGGATGCAGAAAAAAGCGGCACGGGGTATGTCTACCAGGCATCTTCCGCTGATACGGTAAAAACCATCGGCGCCAACTGGCAGCATCCTCACGGACCGGCGAGTAATCTCAAAGGTCAGGAACAATATCCGGTGGTACAGGTGAGCTGGAATGACGCTGCGGCTTATTGTAAATGGGCCGGACGGCGTCTGCCGACGGAGGCAGAGTGGGAAAAGGCTGCCCGTGGAACCGATGGGCGGCTGTATCCCTGGGGGAACCAGGATTGGGCCGGGAATTTGGCGAATTTTATGGACAAACAATTGAATCCCACCTACAGCGTGGATGATGGGCATGCCGGCATAGCACCCGTCGGCAGCTATCCGGACGGCGCCAGCCCGTATGGGGCATTGGATATGGCGGGAAATGTGGCCGAATGGGTGGCGGATTGGTACGTTTATCCTTATCCCCAGAGCGGGCAAACCACCACCGTGATTAATCCGAAAGGCCCCGCCAGCGGAGATTCCCGTGTTATGCGCGGCGGTGCCTGGATGTCAAATGATGAGAATGATGGGGAGAAGCGCCTGGCCTCCCATAGGAACTATAATTCGCCGGAGCTTTCTGCCGATGAAGCCGGTTTTCGCTGCGCATCCTCACAATAAATGCCATACCGCTTATATTAATTGAATTAGTATTGAGTTTGGCAATATCCTACCCGGGCAATTGTGAAGGTGTAGAATGCCCTCCTTGCAGCGCTGAAAACCTATTTCCACCCAAAAGGGCCTTATTGCGCCCCCGCCCTTTTTGCTTTCCGCCCCCACTCTCCACCACATCGGGGTGGATGGTCGATTGGTCCAGTCTGGTCACAAGGCGGGAAATGGCTGGCCTTCGGTGCTACTCCTTTCGCTAGTCCTGGGGTTGAATATGGCGGGATTAATGGCATTTCTTTGGATACCGGTGAAATTCACCTGGTTAGCGATACCGGCGGAGTTATGGATAATTGGAGCGTTAGCGGAGGACCAATAAATTGATACGTTTCCTGTTTCTTCAATGCCCGGCCCAGATCAGGCTGGCGGCATTCGAATATGAAGAGGCTGTAACAGTCTGGTCCCCGCGCGTCAAGGTGCCTTGATAGGCGGCGTCGCCGGTATGGACGATCCAGCCTTCCAGATTGAAGGGGATGGCACTATCGACCGGGATCCACTCACCATTGTATTTGCGGGCAATGTGAACGTTCGTACCTGTGGCTTCCCCGCCCTCGCAGGAGGCGAAACCAACCGGGTCACCCCTTTTCAGCCTCTGGCCGAGTCCGGCCTCTCCTTCTGAAGCTATATGAAGATAGAGAATATCCCAGCCGGTCCGTTCGTTTCCGTCCCCATCCAGATCCTCCATCACCACGCCTGCCTCCGAACGGGCCACGATCCCATCTGCCATGGCCACCACTGGAACATCCGAGATATCACAGCCATGTACCGGGGGAGCAAAATCGATCGCCGCCCAGGGCCGGAGTGCTGCCCCTCCCCAGGCGGAATGCGGGCCGCCGGTGAAGGACCAGGCATGGCCCGCCGGGAAGGGCAGTACCAGCGCTGGCTGCTGTAGATTGGCCGGGATGGCGGGCAGATCCACGGTCTCAGCCCATGGATCGCCAAACAGCTTGATGTAGACGACTTTCAGGCCATCCGCCCCGGTGGCATGTGCATACTCGGGCAGGGGACCCAGGGAAAAATAATACTGGAATGCCAGCGTGGCGGCGGTCTGCCAGGGATCCGGGCGTTCGGTGCTGTAATCGGGATGCACAATCTGGGTCAGGCCATCGGTTCGCCAGCCGTAATAACCAGCATTCAGGATGTTTGCCGCCCAGACGAGCTGCCGGTAAAGCCCCGTCGTGTTTACGTCGACATGGCCAAGCGGATAATCGCCCAAGGGTGGGACGGGTTGGGAAAGCGCACCGGTCTGGTATTCGAGCAGGACCAGCAGGGCGCGTGGGCTGATGCTGAAATTGGTGGCCACGATATCGACGATCTCGGCCCCCGAGCGCTCAGCACCTCCGATATCTTCCCGGTAATCCTTCAGCCAGCCCGGCTGGCTGGAAACAAATTCCCCCGTATCGAATCCGTTGACCGAAGGTCCATCAACGAACAGGCTGTCAGGCATGATCTGGATTGGGGTCCCCCAGGCAGGAGCATAGGGCATCGGGATTCTCACCGTCATTCCGGGCGGCAAGGTGGTGGCATCCACGGGGATTTGAGGATTGCCAGCCTGAATTTCGGCGCTGGTCGTGTCGAAATGGGCTGCCAGTGCCGGCAGTGTATCGCCGCTCTGGACTACATAATCCACCAGTTCGCCGGGCTTGTACTCCGGGCGTTTTGGCAGAGATGGTACAGAGGCAATCGCCATCCCGGCTGGGGTGGATGTAGGGCTTGCCTGCTCTTGTGACGTAGGCACGGGCGGGAGAACATCGAAAAGCCAGGTGTAGCGGGCATGGTCATACGTCAGCGCGTAAGGATAGATGGATGTGTCGGACTGCCCGTTGTTGTAATCCAGTCGCAGGGTGACATTGACAGCACACACATCACTCTGACATGTATGTGTAACGTCCAATACAGTCACCCGGTTGACGGTATTCCAAAAGTCCACATACCCCTGGTAACCACCTTGTGATGGTCCGTTAAGAGCGTTCTTGAAACGATCGCTCAGGAGCGACCAGGTAAGAATGTAATTCCTGGAATTGATTGCATCGAAATAATAAGAAATGAAATCCTGCGGTGTCTGGGCCGGCAAAGTAGCCGTCTGCGTGATGGTGGATGGAAAGGCGGTCAGAGTCTGGGCGACAATGGTCCCAATGATGTTGTACGGGTTCGGTGGGGTTGCCGGGCCGGAAGGATAAAATCGGGCACAGGCTGATAAGAATAAAAGCACCAGGAAGAAGGAAAAGGAAAGCAGCTTGAAACGATTCATGGGAAATCTCATTTAGTTGACCGTCCCGCCTTCAGCGCCAGTCCCGCCACCCTACCGCTGAAGGGGTTCGACCTCTTCACCTTATGCTTCCCGAACAGGCGCATCCGCATTTCGTTAAAGAGCCAATCCCGGCCGCTGCTTGATTTCTTCGATCCCCTCTTCGATTTTGGTAAAAGTCATAACGATAAGTGCTTGGACGGATTATTATACATTACTTCTTACGCCTGCCTCGCCCGCATCGAATGGGGATGTTCAAAAAGAGGAACCGCCCCTTTTGTCAGACCAATTAGAATGGGAGGCATTGCATCTTTTCCCAACATTGAAAAACTGGGGGATTATTGTGTTTTGGGGAAAATGGTTATATACTGCACTTATCCAACAAACAAAAATGCATGTTATGTTAATATTCATTGAATTATCGGTAGGCGAAGGCCAATTGATAACGCTATCCGACGGTTTAAAGGAACGGAAGTGTCGGCAGCGGTTTGGATTGAACTAAGAATAACAAAAAGTCAGTGATGAATCAGGTTCATTTTGGCGCAGGATTGTAATTAGTAGTGCTATTTTGAAAACCTGGAGGTAAGCATGGCTGGACCAACCTGGAAACCCTATTTAGAACACGCTGAAATGGATAAAAAAGGGAGAGTAGAACTGCCAGAAAGTGTTTATGCATTTCCAAAACAGCGTAAAGAACCCCTAACTGATGCTGAGCATGTCAGAAATGCAATCGCTCGTTTCGATCAAGTGAAAGGGGTATCTGATAGTGACCGCGAGCTGGCATTTGCAAATATCGAAAAAGCAGCCAGGCATTACGGTATTACAATCGCTGAGAACAACTGGCGTCAATTAGGCAAACAGGCGCATACAAAAAATTCTACTCATTAATCGAATGAATTGATAATAAAAGCGCAGGGTACCTTGAACAATTATTGACAGAAAATGTGTATTGAATTTGTTGTATATGTCATTTCAGGAAATTCATACAGGAGGTAAAACTTATGCCACAAGGAGATAAGTCAAAGTATACCGACAAACAAAAACGGCAGGCGGAACATATTGAGGAAGGGTATGAGGAAAGGGGTGTGCCTGAGGATGAGGCAGAAGGCATCGCCTGGGCAACCGTGAATAAGCAGTCAGGCGGAGGGAAGAAGAGCGGTTCTGGCCGTACGAAGAAGGTGAAGAAAACCTCAAACAAACATTGAAATAACGGCATTAATGCAAAAGCAGGATATTGAAAAACCAATCGAAAGATATACAAGTGACAGCGCTGGCAGCGATTCAAGCTAAAACCGCTTCGCCTCCCATGCAATGAAATCAATCGGTGGACTGGGGTGATCGGTTATGACCATTCTTCGTCTAAATTCCGCCATCCACTTAAGGAAAACCAAGCCCAGGTCGGTACCAAACTCAACCCATGATGCTGCAACCGAAACAGCCGGCAGCCAGAACCAGGGTTCCTCCGAGCGTAGCAAAGCCTCAGCTCCTGCCGGTCAACCAGGCCCTCATAAAGCGCATAAAGCGGGCGGGAAAGATAAAAGGATTAAGCATATCTTGTCGGTGCTCGGGCCTGGTGTGGTTACAGGGGCGTCTGATGATGACCCTTCAGGCATTGGCACTTATTCTGTGGCGGGCGCGCAGTTCGGATACGGGACTGTTTGGGTAAGCCTTGTAAC
>JBEKCT010000028.1:0-28915 GCA_050014715.1 Anaerolineales bacterium
GTATTCATGCGCGCGGTGACATTCCAATCGATATAGCGAATATCGTCCTCGGGCTGATACTCCCGCAAGTCGGCAAAATCCACCCCGTACCCATAGAACAGGGTGCGATAATCGCCCTGCAGAAGTCCATCCAGGCGGCGGATTACCTGCCAGTCAAGCCTTTGCAGGATCCGTTCAGGCGTTGATACGGTCGTCGGCATGCTCATGGAGCGGTACCACGGGAAGCGGAACCCGATCGAGGATCTTCTTCAAGATGTCGTCACTGCTCACATTATCTGAAAGCGCCTCATAGGTCAAAACCAGGCGATGGCGCATTACGTCGAGCGCCATATCGGTAACATCCTGGGGCAGGACGTAATCCCGGCCCCTTACAAAAGCAAGCGCCCTCCCGGTAAGAATCAGATTAATCGAGGCGCGTGGACTGGCGCCAAACATGATGTAATGTTCCAATTCCTTCAGACCAATATCTTTTGGACTGCGCGTGGCAGTTACCAGCTTCACCGCATACTCGATCAGGGCAGGGTCAACGAAAACATGGTCAGTTTCGGTCTGCAAAGCCATCAACTGCTTGGTCGTCAGCACCTTCTGCATACCTTGCAGCAATCCGGTCATACGTTCAACGATGACGAATTCTTCGGTTGAGCTGGGGTAACCAACCAGCACCTTGAGCATAAAACGGTCCACCTGCGCCTCCGGGAGAGCATAGGTCCCTTCGGTCTCGATCGGGTTTTGTGTAGCCAGTACCAGGAACGGCACAGGAACTTTGAAAGTCTCCCGCCCAATGGTGACCTGCTGCTCCTGCATCACTTCGAGCAGGGCGCTTTGAACCTTGGCCGGGGCACGGTTGATCTCATCCGCCAGCAACAGGTTAGTAAAGACCGGACCGAGCGAAGTGTTAAATTCGCCGGTCTTTTGATTATAGATGCGTGTGCCAATCAAATCGGCCGGGACCAGGTCAGGGGTGAATTGGATGCGTTTGAATTCGCCGCCGATTGCTTCGGCCAGCGTTTTTATGGCCATTGTCTTGGCCAAACCCGGCACGCCTTCCACCAGGATGTGCCCACGCGCCAGCAAGGCCACCACCAACCGTTCCAATAGATGGTCCTGCCCAACAATCACCTTTTTTACTTCGTACAATACCCGTTCCATCGGCAAACCATTCTCGGGGTTCGTATAATGATCCATAAATCATCTCCTTGTTTCTTCCATAAAACCAGGTTGATCCAAAAAGCAAAGACCATTCCATCGCTGGTCCTGGTCCAATCGTCTGAGTTTCAATCCGGCGGTAACCCGGCGGCTCCTCCTGCTACATTGATAGGTATGGCAAATCCAATCCCAACGAAGAAATTTTGGTCGGTCGGATTTACGAGGCCTTCAACAATCCCGATCACTTCCCCGTACCTGTTTAATAGCGGACCTCCTGAATTTCCTGGATTGACAGCCGCATCGACTTGAATCAACCCCTTCAGGTTTAAATTGGTGTTTTGGGGTTGAAATGTCCGGTTGAACCCGGAGATAACCCCAGCACTCATGGAACTGTATAATCCAAATGGATTGCCGACGACATAGGCCTCATCACCCACGTGCATGGCATTCGGATTCCCCAGAACGGCCGGGATGATCTCCGCCGGGAGCTTGTCCGCTTTTAGTACGGCAATGTCATTCTGTGGTTGTTGGGTTGCTACGCTGGCACTGGAGGAAGTGCCATCCGCGAATGTGACCTGAATATTGGTCGCGTTGGCAACCACATGCAGACTGGTCAGGATATCTCCATTCGCGTCTACAATGGTTCCGGTGCCCAGGCTGTCTTCCGGTTTTCCATCCGTTCCGGGAACCTTGGCTTGTATAAGAACGAGTGAGGGTTGGATGATTTCATAGACCGTTTCTGAGAACGGGGCAGGCGGTGTGGCTGAGGCAAGCACCTCGTTAACCGCGGTATTTACATCGTTGGTGGTTAATTGGTGCGGGCCGGGTGTCATAAGATGGTATACCAACAACCCTGCCAGGGCCGCTGCCATCCCCAGGATGAATAGGAAACTACTCCGCAGCCCCGGACGCAGTCTTTTCAGGCGTTGCCGCCATAGTTCTGATCTTGAGACAGTTGGTTCTTCCATATTTTATTGAAAGAATTTAGCCGGATTAGCGGATGAACAGCAGCGAAAATACCGGCGGCTGCACTGACCAATCACCGCTTTACAACTATTTTCTCAAATTAATATGAGATGAACCTGAGAAATTTCTTGCAAAACCTACCGTAATTGTGTAAATATTATATCCATCCTTCAAGGCAAGCAAGGAGCGGGACTGGTCGCAAGCCAGGCTTGCCGGGCGCCTGAACGTTTCACGCCAGACGGTCAATGCCGTATGGACGGGCAGATATGACCCCCGCCTGCCATTGGCATTCAAGCTGGCTGCGCTTTTCTCCTGCACGATTGAAGATATGTTCAAGCCGGATGAAGAAGAGAAATACATCTAAATTGCAATTAAAAAACCCTCTTCACTTAATAACAATAATAAACAAAACTCCCACTTCTACAATTCTCCAGGCGGAAGTTTTTGCAACTGTTGTCTTTTCGTCTCTTTGTGCTTGAAACACCAGTTCAATAGTTTTCAACCAGCTTCACCAGCCGGGCAGCGATGTTTTCCACGTAACCATCCGGCACACCATCGATGGTCTTGGATTGCAGCCGCAGGTCGACCGGATCGTTGACATAATCCACCACCAGGAATTTTCCCTCTTCCGTCAGGGCAATTTCGGTCGAGAAAAGGTGCAGGCCGCAAATCTGGGCAATCCGCACCGACAGTTCGCGCAGGCTCCGTAAACCGAAGCGGGCCTTTTCCTCCGCCGTTACACGCGCGTACACATGCGTATGCTGATCCCACCAACACGGATAAACCGCTCCATGGCAATACAGTACCCGGAACCAGGCCGGCCGCCCATCCAGGCTGCGCGTCGAAACGTGCGCCTGCAGAAGGTATTTTTCGTGGGGATATTGCTGGCGTGCCTGCAGCACCTGCTGCCAGGAGGTGGCTTCCAGGATCACCCCATCCCCTCCACCTTCGCAGGCCGGCTTGATGGCGAAGCTTCCGCCCAGCGGCCACAGGTCGGAAGGTGTGATGAAGGGCTGGCTGGAGTATGGAGCAAGAATGATTGTATAGGGAGTGTACAGGCCGCGGCTGATGAATTCCAGGTGCATGGTAGCTTTATCCCCCGACCAGAGTGTGCGTTCTTGCTGGTTCATACAATATGCATTATTGTGGGTGGCCCAATCCACCACAGGCTGAAAGCGCGGGTCCGATTCGGATGCGCGGTCAAAAAACATCTTGAAGGAAATGTCCTCGTTTCCTAATCCAGCCAGCACCTGTTCCAGAGATTCCGGCGTGACCTCCAGCAGGGAGACCCCGCGCCTCGCACAGGCAACTTCGATCAAGTGGACGAAGTCTCCGTCATATTCCCAGTTCCAGGCCAGGCACAGGTCGTAACGCGACATCTGGAAGCATTATAGGAGTGATGAAGAAGGGAGTCAACGAATAAATTAACCTGGGAGGACTATTCTTAAGTCCTTCCTTCAGCTTTTGGAGAATGGACTTTTGGGGGTTATGCTCACCCTGAAGGCTGAAACCTTTCACCTGTTTTTCCAGGGCGTTATGTGGGGAAGGGGTATAAAGGTATTTTTGACTCTTACAGATGCTTCAAGGCTTTGAAACTGTTTTTATTGCTGGTAAGTTTACCGATATTTGAAAAGATAATAGAACCACTTGATATATTCGTTATTAAGCGTGATCAGCCCGTTTTCGTTTTTCCACCAGTTGGTCTGGTCAAAACCCGCATAGGGAACGGCCACCATTTCCAGCTTGACCGGCAGCCCAACCAGAACTTTTTCAAAAGTCCGTCTGGCGCGCCGGGTATGAAAGGCGGAAGTAACCAGGAGGATCGAGTGAGTCTGGTGGGCTGCAACATATTGACGGACTGCGGAAGCTTCATCCATCGTGCTGGTCACTCCGCCTGGAAATGGCAGAACGATGATGTTTTCGGCTGGCACGCCCAGCTTCTCCATCACGCTGACTGAAATATCGGTGTCATTGGGCACCAATCCCAATTCAACGGTTGGCGTGCTTTGCGACCGGGCAATCAGGATTACGGGTGCCAGCCCCTGTTTGTATAATTCGCTGGCGCGGAAGGGCCGGGTGTTGACTTCGCTGTTAAGCAGGACGATGACATCCGCTGGCTGGAGCCGGTCGTTGACGATGAGATAGTCGGCAACACCGGTCAGGATTTGGGAACGAAAGGCGAAGGCCAGGATGACCAGCAAAAGCAGCACCGCCCCTGCGGAAAGAACGTTTCGCAAGGTATGCTTCGCCTTACGCGCATTTTTACTCCCGTCGGGTGGGATGATTTTCACCTGACTATCCAAAACCATCCCAAAGCTGTCAGTGGAACAAAAAACAGCAGCACGGCCAGCGTACCGGCAAGAGCGCCGTGGCCTTCGCGTTCATCGACGAGCCGGATGGATGGGAAAAATCCTTCCATCTTCCAGCGCGGGCCTCCGAACCAGGTGAAAAGTATTCCGCCCAGGATGCCACCCAGGTGGCCAAAATTATCAATTCCGGTAACACTGAAACCAATCAGCAGGTTGATGCCAGCCACGTAAATCACGTTCATCAGCGCCCGGTTGGCCCGGTTGCCGAGCAGCTTGCGGTTCTGGAGGATGAAAATCCCTTCCGCTGCCAGCAAACCGAAGACAGCCGTGGAGGCCCCCAGCGAGGCTTCTGGTGTCACCAAAAAAGAGAGCACATTCCCGGCATATCCCGAAAGGAAGTACAGCAGGGTGAAACGCCAATGCCCAAAGCGGCCTTCCAGCCCGCGCCCATACAGGAACAGGGCGTACATGTTGAAGCCGATATGCAGGAGTCCATATGGCAGGCTGGAATCGTGCAGAAAGACTGGCGTTATCAACCGCCAGAGCTGACCGGCCCGGATCAGGTCATTGACCTTTTCACCGAGGATCGCAGCAATATCGGTTGTGCCGAATATGGCGGTCGATAAGCCGAATGGAGCCAGCAATGAATTAGCCAGGGTCACCGGCAGCAGATATACTCCGGCGACCTGCAAGAGATAAATAAAGGCGGTAAACCCTATGATGGCATAGGTGACATATGGTTTTACATTTGGCACCGCCACCTGGACGCTGCGCGGCTGCGGGGGTTGCGAGGCTTGGGGGGATTGGGGGAACTGATCTGAGTTGGGGGGTTGATTCATGATTTAACCTTGGACCTAATTTACAGACTCACCTTGCGGGGATTCACGCGATGATGCTCTGCCCGGATGATGGCAATGACTGTATCTACTGTTTCGTCCAGGCAGCCATCCGAGTTAACGATGACATAATCGAACTCGGCGGCACGTTTAAGCTCCTGCTGTGCGGTGGCGATGCGCAGGCTTAGATCTTCAGCCGCATCGGTCTTTCGACTCTTAAGTCTCTCCACCAGCTCCTGTTCGCTTTGGGTGGTCAGGAAGACCAGCACCGCCTCCGGTGCCAGTTTACGGACCGTGGCGGCGCCCTGCACATCCAGGCGCATGATGACATCCTGGCCTGAAGCCAGCGCATCCCGAACCTGTTTTTTGGAATTGCCCTTGTAGTCTTTGTAAACTATCGCATACTCAAACAATTCATCGTTTTCGATCATCCGGGCAAATTCTTCCTTGGAAACAAAATAATAATCCCTGCCATTGATTTCGTTCGGGCGCGGCGGGCGGGTGGTGGCTGTGATAACAAAGTGGAAGGGCAGACCGCGCCTTTTCATAGTTTGGACCACGCTGTCCTTGCCTACGCCTGAAGGGCCGGAAATGATGATCAGCAAGGGTTGGGGGTGGTGCAGATTGAACTCGGATTCGGTCATGCTTCTATTGTAACCGAAAGCCTGGTCTCAAAAAAACAGGGGCTTATGAAATTCCCTGAACAACAGGAAGGTCTACTGGAGTCAGGAGGCTTCCCTCACTCCATGCCCCCCGGGTTTCCCATATCTCCAGCGATCTCGACAGCCCAAAAAGCGATAAAATAAGAGTATGCCTCTTTATGACTATATCTGCCTCAACTGTCACCAGCGCTTCGATGTGTTCATGCCATTCTCCGAATATGGCACCCGACCCGTCACATGTCCCCATTGTAAAAGCCGGAATGTGCGCAGGGGAATTCCGCGCGTGCGAGTGGCGAAATCGGAAGAAAGCCGCATTGAATCTCTTTCTGGTGATTTCTCCGATCCATCCGCCCTGGCGGGGTTGGAAAATGATCCGCAAGCGATGGGACGCATGATGCGCAAGATGGGGAACGAAATGGGCGAGGAGATCCCCCCCGAATTCAATGAAGTAGTGGACCGCCTGGAGAAAGGCCAGAGCCCGGAAGATATCGAGAAGGAGCTGCCGGATCTTGGGGATGGAGGAATGGGGGGAAATGATATGGGCGGGGATGATACCGGTGGGGAATTTTAGAATAGATCAAGCCGGATTAATTTTTTTTTGAACGCTATCTGGTTGGGATAAGGCGCCAAGACTGGCTGATCGACCTGTTCATGCCCTCACGACAGCCTTAAATAAGACCTCCGGGGTTCTGGGAACCCGGAGGTCTTTGCAAGTCTTATTTCGTCGGGACGATATCCAATACCATGCTGGTCTGGTTTCTTTGTAAATTGAACTGGAAAGTTTTGATGGTGGTCTGCTGTTGCCCTGACACGGGCACTGTTGGATAGTTTTGTGTCACCCATGTAAAAAATGCCAGCTGTACATCCACGGGCAAGGTACCGGTGAGAACAATATTCAACACGCTGACGCCCTGATCAGCGGTGTCCTGCTGGCCCGTGCGGGGGATCGTGATGGAAATCCGGCTCAAATTGCACGGATCCCCAATATACTGGGCGGTGAATCCCTGTGCGATCGCCGGAAAGGAAGAGGCCCCGGATGGGGTTAAAGTGATGATCGCTGCCGGCTGACCGCCCACGCTGCCATCTGCAATCGCAAATTGCTGCGACATTTGCAGCAAGGTCTTGGCGGTACCTATCGAGATACCCAATCCTCCTGCAGTGGGGGTACTGGGACAGTTGCTGGAACCTGTCTGCCCGGCTGCCATCGTTTCAATCATACCCTGGCCAGTCGGGACGGCGGTCAACAAGGCAGGCATATCCGTTGAAGCGGCGGTTTCCACGGCTGGCAGATCTGTGGAGGCGGCGGTCTCCACTGCCGGCAATGCAGTGGTGGCTGCATTCTGCAAACCCTGGACTCCAGAGATCAGGCCGCAACCCATTGCAAAGATCATAAGAAACGGAAGAACAAGCAATTGTTTTTTGCGCATATTATTTCTCCTAATACTTATATATTATATTGTAATTATCCTCTTTTTCCCCGGGAATGCAAGGGGGTCTGCGGTACTGAGTAAGGACTTCACCTAGTCTGAAGAGCATGTTTCCCCACCCTATGATGTACCCCGCAGGAGAGGGACAAAAAAATTTTTATGCTTCGATCTGCATGCCCACTGAAAGTTTCTGCTTCTCCTGCCCCTTTCTTAAGATCCAGGCCTGCCCTCGAACCAGCTGCGTTTTCTTTCCATCCGCCCGAAGGTACGCCCCATCTACCAGCAAGATGACCGGATTCTCGTGAAAGACATGATATTCAGCCGACCATTCACCCTTTTCAAGGCGGCCAGTTTCGTTTTCCGGATAAGGCAGCTGAAATTAAACGGCGTTACATTAAGTCCGCTGAAATGGGGCGATTCAACCATGTTCATATCCATACTGGTCAGGATGTTCGGCCCGCACAGGACCGTCCCGGCGCTGTACCCGATCAGCGGCAGGCCCGCCGTCACTTTCTTGCGCAGGTATTCCTTGATATTGCTGAGGTGCAGGCGCTGGTTGAGCAGAAAGGTATTTCCGCCGGGAATGTAAACGAGGGTGGCATTACGAATGACCTGTTCCATCTCGGGCAGGGTCATCAATTCCGTGGTGATGGTCGCGACACGCGCCAGGCCACAGAATGCTTTTTCGGTATATTCCTGATAGGTTCCGGCCAGGGAAGCAGCCGGAAGATAAGCGACAACCGGGTCATCTTTACCTTCCAGGTAGGGGCGGGCAGCCTCCAGGACATAACGGATATCTTCCTTGCCGGGGGATGAGAACAGGTGAAGATTCATTCTTTATTGGGGTTTGAGGCTACCTGGCAACTTCGCAGGTTTGATCCAGCGATTCCAAAGATGGACGTCGATTTATTAGAGTAGTGGGCTCTGACACCGCTGGTTTCTATAGATGCTGTTTTTTGTCTAACCAGATAATCCCCTTTTACTTGATTCGTTTCAGAATTTCCTGCCGCATGGCTTCCTGAACCTGCTGCCACGGCTGCGTGGCGTCCACCACGGCCCAGCGACTGGGGTCCTGCTTTACCAGTTCCAAATAGCCCTCCCGCACCCGCCGGTGAAATTCCAGGTCATAGGCATCCAGCCGGTTCCATTCGCCGCCGCCTTTCTGCCGGCGGCGCAGGCCGGTTTCTGCATCCACATCCAGCAGCAGAGTCAGGTCCGGCAGCAGGCCGCCGGTGGCATAATGCACCAGGGTGCGCACCTCATCCAAATCCTGCTGGTGGCCATAGCCCTGGTAAGCCAAGGTCGAATCGGCATAGCGGTCACATAGCACAATCCAGCCGTCCGCAAGTTTTGGTCGCAGCACCTGTTCCACGATCTGCGCCCGGGCAGCCTGGTAAAGCAGGGTCTCGGTGTGCGGGTGCATCTCGGTATTCTTAAGATCGTGGAGAACGCTGCGAACTTGTTCACTGATGACCGTGCCGCCCGGCTCACGGGCGGTATGGACGTGGTAACCCAATCCCTCCAGCCATCCGGCCAGGGGTTTGATGTGGGAGGTTTTTCCGGAGCCGTCTGGGCCTTCTAAAGTTATAAACATGGGTAATCCATTCCGGTAGGGTCGCAGCGAGGCTGCTTCCCTGCGGGTTATTCCCTGAATATCCTGACGTGCCTTCTGGGTTCCTTGCCATAGGAATGCGAGACCAGTTCGGCATCCCGGGCCAACTCATGCTGCAGCCGCCGCTCGGTGGCCGGACCGGGCGGCAGGTCGACCCAGCGTTCCCCGTTCAAGACAGCCGCGATGGCAGCCTGAGCCTGCAGCTTGACACCATCCATCTCGGGCGCGGCCAGCGGCATTTCTGAAAGGTTGAACAGGTCGCTCAGGAACTGTTCCATCTGGCTGACGGTGTTGGCGCGCAGCACGAAGATCGGCATGCCGCGGTGTTCGGCCTGCATGACGGCCTGCTGGCGGTCCCGGTAATAGGAGCGCAGGGTCACCATCACGTCGGCTTCTCCGGCATCCTTGGCGATCATCGCTGGTACGCCCAGGCGCTTGGCAGCCTGGATCAGGCGGTCGCGCGCCACACCGTAGGGGTAGACCCGTACCGGCGATAACGGCGTGCGGCGGGATTCGGTGGGAGGAACGGGTTCCACCCGTTGCACGGGACTGGTTGACGGGCCGGGAATGGGTTGGTTGGCCTGGCTGCGACGCGGCCCGCTGGTATTGCCATTCTCGATTCGAAATTCCGAATCCGGTTTGGATTTCGGGTTGGCTTTAGCTTTCTCGATTTGAATCTTTCCCTGGGCGTCGCGTGAGCGGATCTCCGGAGGCAGCGGATAACCGCGCAGGAGCGAGTCGACCGAGGCGGCAATATCCATGTGGACGGCAAAACGGTCGCGCGATTGAATCTCCACCAACACATCGAAGGTGGGCGGGGAACGGCGTTCGAGCACCGTCTTCTGGGTGCCGCGCCGGCGGGCTTCTTCATCCGAAAGGGTGACGGCTTCAATGCCGCCGATCAAGTCAGATAAGGTCGGGTTAAGCAGCAGGTTGTCAATGGTCTGCCCGTGGGCAGTACCGATCAGTTGGACGCCACGCTCGGCAATCGTACGGGCGGCCGCCGCTTCCAGTTCCCGCCCGATCTCGTCAATCACAATGACTTCCGGATTATGGTTCTCGACCGCCTCGATCATCACCTCATGCTGGAGCATGGGCTCTCGCACCTGCATCCGGCGGGCCTTGCCAACGGCCGGGTGCGGCACATCCCCATCGCCGCCGATTTCATTGGAAGTGTCCACCACAATGACGCGCTTGCTCTCGGCCAGGATGCGGGCGGCTTCGCGCAGCAAGGTGGTCTTGCCCACGCCCGGGCGACCCAGGATGAGCAGGGACCTGCCCGACTCGACAATATCCTGGATGATATCCACCGTGCCATAAACGGCGCGCCCGACCCGACAGGTCAGACCGACAATATGGCCGCGCCGGTTGCGCAGGCAGGAGATCCGGTGCAGGGTCCGCTCCAGGCCGGCGCGGTTATCCGCATCGAATTCTCCGATCCGCTCAACCACATGGTCAAGTTCTGCACGGGTGATTTCCTTTTTAATAAGAACCTTCTCGCCCTGGACGTAGCGCGCAGTCGGGACACGCCCCAGGTCGAGAATGATCTCGAGCAGGTTATCGTAATCATTGGCTTTATGGACGGCTTCGACAATGTCGCCGGGCAAAACACCCAGCAAGGCATCCAGGTCGTCAGTTATTTTTAATTGAGTCATGCGTAATTTATATCACTCTTTCGATGGAATGTCTTGGTTGATTACCACCCGAGCCACCGGCGCAGTCGGTTTGACCAAAACTTTATCCATCGCAGAAATTTTTTCTTCGACCTTCTGTAGCTTTGCCAGGCGTTTGACCATGACGGCCTGGCGCGGTCCGGCCAGTGCGCCCAGATCTGCCAGGATTGACTCGAGCCAGGCCTGATAGGAACGCACACACACGTATATGGGCCGTTCACGCCCGCCTGCCAGGGCATATGCGAGACCGGCCAACTGTTCGGACACGCAATCAGAATCGGGTGGAACGATCGGTTGGATCCAGATGCCTTTTGGCCCACTGTTCACTGAAACATACGCCTGCAGGTTTCCCTCCGGGCGACAGACCAGCCCAATCACCTGCTTGGGTAATACTTCCACGGGATGAAGCAGTGCCGGGACGATCTGTCCATAAAGCGACTGGACAGCCGGCCAATCCATCTCGGTGGCTGGTCGCCAGATATATTTTTTGGCATTAACCAGTTCTGAATGCGACAACTTCCAGGTACGCTGCCAGGCATACATGGCAAAGCCTGCCTGGCGCAGCAACCGGAACGCCGGAGACTCCTCATCCACTTCGGCCAGCAGGTGGAACGCCCCCCATTCGCCTGCCTGGGTCACCAAATGTTCCAACAAAGGTCGGGTTAATCCGTTAATATTTTCTTTTGGAGCAAGGAAAGTCAACCGGGCGGAAGAATCTTCTTCGCGCAATGTTACCTGGCCCATCAAAGAGATACCATCATCGTTGGCAACCGCCGTGTAGATGTGATGGCGCAGGTCCAGGTAGGAAAGCAGCGCTATTGCACTCAAAGGGTTGCCGCGTGTTAGTATGCGGGCACTATCCAGCGAAAGCAAATCCCGGTGGTAATGGGATAGGAGTGGCAGATCGAGTACATCCAGAGAGCGAACTAACATTTTCGGACGTTCAAGAGTTTCAATGAGCCAGGGAGAGGAAGTATTCGTGGAAACGCGCGTCGCCGGTCAACTCGGGATGAAATGAAGTGGCGAGCAATTTCCCTTGCTGTGCAGCAACGATCCTGCCATCCGGCAGGCTGGAGAGGATTCTCGCCTCGCCCTGTACGGATTCAATGATGGGGGCGCGGATGAAGATGGCATGAAAAGGATGGCCGTTGCCCAATTCGGAAATCGCAAGATCAGCCTCGAATGAATCCACCTGGCGGCCAAACGCATTTCGCCGGATGATGATATCCATGATACCCAGCAAGGGCTGGTCACGCCTGGCATCCTTCGAGAGGAAGATCGCTCCGGCGCAGGTGCCCCAGATGGCATGCTGCTTCCCAAATTCCCGTAATGGTGCCAGCAGTTCATAATCCATGGCCAGTTTGCCGATGGTGGTGGATTCGCCGCCAGGTATGATCAAGCCATCCAGCCCGGACAGCTGCGCAGGCAGGCGCACTTCGGCGGCCTGCACGCCCAAACGCTTGAGCATGACGAGATGTTCCGAAAAATCGCCCTGGATGGCTAAAACGCCTATTTTCATTGTATTCACCGGCAGAGGCGCAAGGTTTTGCGCCGTTATCAATAAATTACCAACCACGCCCGGCAATCTTCTCGGCTTCGGGCATCTGCGAAATATTACGTCCCACCATCGGCTCGCCCAGATTCTTGCTGACCTCAGCCAGGATAGAAGCATCCTGGTAGTGGGTCACGGCCTTGACAATGGCGGCAGCCCGCTTGGCCGGGTCGCCGGACTTGAAGATGCCGGAGCCGACAAAAACGCCATCCACGCCCAACTGCATCATCAGGGCTGCATCCGCAGGTGTGGCCACACCGCCGGCTGCGAAGTTCACCACCGGCATGCGGCCCAGTTCCTTGGTCTCCTTGACCAATTCGTATGGCGCGCCGATTTCCTTGGCGTAGTGCATCAGTTCCTCATCAGCCATGCTGCTCAGGCGGCGAATCTCGCCCAGCACAGTCCGGGCATGCCGAACTGCCTCGACCACGTCACCGGTGCCGGCCTCGCCC
Source organism: Anaerolineales bacterium (assembly GCA_050014715.1). Taxonomy (GTDB): domain Bacteria; phylum Chloroflexota; class Anaerolineae; order Anaerolineales; family Villigracilaceae; genus UBA877. The sequence continues at coordinate 12,636 of JBEKCT010000028.1, forward strand.
TTGGTCCGGATCATGGCGGCGCCTTCCCCAACCCGGCGTAAGGCCTCGCCCAGGTTACGGCAGCCACACACGAACGGGACCTTGAAATTGTGCTTCAGGATGTGGTTTTCTTCATCCGCGGGAGTCAACACCTCGGATTCATCAATGTAGTCGACCCCGATGGCTTCCAGGATCTGGGCTTCGACGAAATGCCCGATACGGCACTTGGCCATGACCGGGATGGTAACCGTATCCATGATTCTGAGAATCAGGTCCGGGTCAGACATGCGCGCCACGCCGCCCTGGGCACGGATATCCGCCGGGACACGTTCCAGCGCCATGACGGCACACGCGCCGGCCTCCTCGGCGATCCTGGCGTGTTCAGGCGTAACCACATCCATGATTACGCCACCTTTTAGCATCTGTGCCAGTCCTTTTTTGACGGCAAAAGTACCAGTCTGTTGTTCCATGGTTCTCTCCTAATCTTGATTCGCACATGATTCTACCACGCCGCCTTGCCGGCAATCCAACGCGGCGGGATAGTGGTGATTATTTGAATTCCTGAAGACTGATTTTATAAGTAAATTGGTATATGTTAAGAGCCAATTTTATCAAATATTTACCAGTCCAATAAAATGAATTGAAAGCATTATTCGAAAATTGGCTCTATCTTGTGCGAATGGAAAATGATATATTAACCGTACCATTCATCGGAGGCATGCCATGCGTATCCCATTGGATCGTCAGAGCCCGGAACCGCTCTACCAACAGATCAGGACGTATTTGCGCCAGGGTATCCTATCGGGGGGCCTGGAAGCCCATACGCGCCTGCCGGCCAGCCGGCAGCTTGCGCTTGACCTGGGAGTAAACCGCATCACCGTTGAAAACGCCTATTCCGAGTTGGAAGCAGATGGATTAATCTATTCTAAGGTGGGCAGCGGCACGTATGTCCTGCCTCCCAATCTGCTCCCGCTGGGTCCCGGGAGCAGCAGTGAAATCCCCTGGCCTTTATGGCAGCAGAACATGCAAGCCAGGCCTGCCGGTTCATTGCCCGACACGGAAGAGGTCATGCTCGAGGCCGGCGGTCATCTCCATCCGATCAGCTTTGCGAGTGGGATCAGCGATACCCGCCAGTTCCCGGCCGAAGAGTTCCGCAAAACCATCCAGGCCGTCCTGCGCCGGGATGGGATGGAGGCCATGGACTATGGCGAACGCAACGGATATACGCCGCTGCGGGAAAGCATCACCCACATTCTGGCCAGCCAGGGGTTGCAGACCCGCCCGGAGAATATCCTGATCACCGCCGGGTCGCAACATGCGATTGCCCTGGTGGCCCAGGTGATCCTGAAACCGGAGGATGTCATCCTGGTGGAAAGCCCCACCTATGCCAGCGCTATCGAGTTATTCCGCACGCTGGGTTTTCGGATCGTCGGCATCCCGATGGACAGCCAGGGTATGCAGGTGGAAAAACTGGAAAAGCTTCTGCAGCAACATCACCCCAAACTAATCTACACCATCCCCAATTTTCACAACCCGACCGGTACCTGCCTGGGTAGCGTCCGCCGACGCCAATTGATCATCCTGTCGGACCGTTATAACGTCCCGATCCTGGAAGATGACTTTGTAGGTGACATGCGCTACGAGGGACGTGCGCAGCCCGCCCTCAAGGCGCTGGATCCCGGCGGCCAGGTGATCCATGTCAGCACCTTTTCCAAGATGCTGATGCCGGGTTTGCGGGTGGGCTTCCTGGTGGCGGATGGGCCGGTCTATCAAAACCTACTCGATTTCAAACGACTAAGCGACGTGGCAACCGCCAACTTGATCCAGCGCGCCCTGGAAGCGTACGTGACGGTTGGGCGCTACCAGGCCTATCTGCGGCGCGCCTGCCTGATCTTCCACAAACGGCGGGATGCCATGTTGGCAGCCATTGCCCGTTACCTGCCGGCGGGTGTGCAGGTCGAGCCGCCCCAGGGAGGACTATTCCTGTGGTTGCGCCTGCCGGATGGCATTTCAACGGAAGACCTGCTGCCCCTGGCGTGTGAAGAGGGTGTGGCCTTTGCTCCCGGCAAAAACTTTTTCCCGGAAGCCTCCACAGGGCAGGATTGGATGCGGCTCAATTTTGTAGCCCAGCCGGAGCAGGAGATCGAGGAAGGTATCAAGCGGCTGGGAATGGCGATAAAACGCTTACGAGGGGATTAGCCGCCAGAGCTTGCGAAAACCCCGTCAATCCAGGAGCGCGCGACCGGCCTGCTGAAACAACCGGTAATAAAAAACCGAAAATCACCGCTGCAGGGGCTAACTACCGCAATCAGCCTTACATAGGACGGATTAAGGGGCTTATTGAAGGAATTGATCCACCCAAATCAGGAGGGATAAGCGCATTGTGAGGCCGAAATCAAAATTCTATCTGGAAAGCAGGAATTCGGACTTTCATGCTGATGGCCGTGTAATTGGCATGAACGGGATGCATTGTATAATGATAATTAATCTAGGATGGCTGCCTGCCGAAAATTTATAAAAGGCCCGGTCATATCCATTGAGAGGAGCATATATGAATAACCTTCACAATAAGGCATTTTCCACTCGGGCAGTTCATGCCGGCGAGAGAATGACGCAGGGGAACTTCCGCCCGGTCACCACATCCATCGTACCGAGCGTGAGTTACTTTTACGAAAGCATGGACGACCTGGATGCCGTTTTTGCCAATACGCAGCCCGGCTTTATCTATTCACGCTACACCAGCCCGACGGTGGCCGCCTTCGAAAGCGCCGTTGCGGACCTGGAAGGCGGTGAAGCCGCGCTTGCCTTCGCTTCAGGCATGGCTGCGATCCAGGCCACCCTGCTGTCGGCCGGAGTGCAGGCCGGGACGAGTGTGGTTTCCTCATTTGACATATATGGAGCCACCTACAGCCTGCTGAAGCGCTTCTTCGCCAGCATGGGGGTGAGTACAACCATGGTCGATGTGAACGACCTGGGTGCCGTTGAGTTCGCTCTCAAGGAATCCAAACCCGTTGCTTTATTGGTGGAGACGATTTCGAATCCCCTGTTGAAAGTAGCCGATATCCCGGCATTGGCAGGGCTGGCGCATGCCTATGGAGCCCAACTTCTGGTGGATAATACTTTTGCCACGCCTTGTCTGTTCCGGCCTCTGCTGCATGGCGCAGATTTCGTTGTTCACAGCGCCACAAAATACCTGGCCGGGCACGGGGATGTGCTGGCCGGCATCGTGATCACATCCGCCGACAACCGCGCCCGCATGTTCGAAACCAACAAACTGCTGGGCAGCAACCTCGGTCCGTTCGAGGCCTGGCTGGCTTTACGCGGCTTGAAAACGCTGCCTCTGCGCGTTCGCCAACAGTGTGGCAATGCGCTTCAATTAGCCGAGTGGTTGGAGAGCCGCTCCGAGATCGCCCACGTGAATTATCCCGGCCTGGTTTCTCACCCACAGCATGCTCTGGCCCGGCGCCTGTTTGATGGCCAGGGGATGGGTGGCGTGTTATCTTTCGAAATAAGGAATGCAGTTCGGGCAGATGTATTCCGCTTCATGGAAGCTCTGCAACTCTGTCTCCCTGCTACCTCATTGGGTGACATCTACACGCTCGTGTTGCATCCGGCCACTTCCTCCCACCGTTCGCTCACTGCAGCGGAAAGGGAGCAGGTTGGCATCCGAGAGGGCCTCCTGCGCCTTTCCGCCGGCATCGAAGACCCCCTGGATATCCAGAATGATTTGGAGCAAGCGCTCAAGATTTTGAAGATGTAGTCTTGCACTAGAGGGACATGAAAATCTTGCTTCCATTCGGTAATAACCATGGGAATATACGGTTATAACTATCAAGGTTTAAGCACTTCATTGGGATTCATCCTCCGGAATCGTGTAAAAAACAGCTTTTAGCGCTTTTGAACAAAAAATGCGAAACCAAAGGGCTGTTAGCTATACTTTGCCAGTCTTGACAAACTTCCATTATAGTATACAATTAGTACAATGATACAATGATACAATTATAACAATGAACCTCGAAATAGACTTCCGTTCCGGTATCCCGATTTACCTGCAAGTGGTGGAGCGCATCAAAGAGCGGCTGGCAGCCGGGCAATTGAAACCTGGCGACCAGCTGCCAACTGTGCGTGCGCTGGCCCAGGAACTGCGCGTAAACTTCAATACCATCGCACGTTCTTACCGCATCATGGATGAGTCCGGCATCATTTCCACCCAACAGGGCCGCGGCACCTATATCCTGGAAATTCCCACGCCGCAAGTAGCCGAAAGCATCCGTTTGAACGCACTGCAGGAGTTGACCCGGCGCTACCTGGCAGATGCGGAAAGGCTGGGTGCCTCGCCGGAAGAATTGGATGAAGTCATGAAGAAACAGGTAATGCGTTGGAAGGGATGCCGGCTGCCTGTTGCAGACGCACAATCAGACATCGGAGAAAATAAAACATGAAGTTGAATACGAAGTATTTAACGGTTTTTTTAATGGTTATGGCGCTTCTGGCTGGATTGAGTGGTTGTTTGCCGGCTCGAAAAGCCGGGCTTTCCGATCAGCAGGTCGCCAGCGTGACGGAGAACATCCTGAGAGCGCTCAATCAAAATAATTACCCGGCGTTCATTCACGATTTCAGTCCACAAATGAAATCCGCTTTCCCGCGTGAGAAATTCAGCCAATTGCAGAGCATGCTCTACACCAGCAGTGGAGACTTTCTCTACATGGACGAACCCAGCCTCTCGAACAACCAGGGCTATGCGATCTATCGTTTTCCAGCCAAGTATGCCGACGAGAACGTTACCGTCACGATCACATTCGTAATCGGCGGGCAGGAGGTTGAAGGATTGTATTTTGACTCGGCCAGCCTGCGCAAGGTTTCCCAATAATTGACAAAGGAGAAGACCATATGTCACCTAATTCTGTTTCCAAAGATTTAAGCACACACTTGTTGGCCCGCCAGAAACCTGACCTGCATATTTCCGGCATGGCTGGCTTTATCTTCGCAATTTGCCTGCTGGCCGATATCATCGGCACGATCATCCTAACAAAAAACAACCCATCCAATCAAGTTTTGCCGGCCATCTGGAGCATAGGCTGGTTATTGGTCGGGGTCTATATCCTGTTCTCCCTCAAGGTGGCCTCGCAATGGGAAAAGGGTGTGGTCCTGCGGCTGGGAAAAATCCATAAACTGGCCGGTCCGGGGGCTTTCTGGGTCATACCCATCATGGACTCGCTGGCCAACTGGATCGACCACCGCGTGATGGTCACGCCCTTCTCGGCTGAGAAAACACTGACCAAGGACACTGTCCCGGTGGATGTGGATGCGGTGCTGTTCTGGGTGGTCTGGGACGCCGAAAAAGCCGCTTTGGAAGTCGCCGATTACAAGGCTGCTATTGCCTGGGCCGCCCAAACCGCCCTGCGGGAGATCATCGGGCAAAGGGTGCTGGCCGATATCCTGGTGGGACGCGACAAAATGGATGCCGAGTTGCAGAAGATCATCGATGAGCGCACCACACCCTGGGGTATCACCGTCCAATCCGTGGAAATCCGCGATGTGATCATCCCGCCCGACCTGGAGGATGCCATGTCCCGCCAGGCACAGGCCGAGCGCGAACGCCAGGCCCGCGTCATCCTGGGCGAATCCGAGCAGCAGATTGCCGCTTCTTTTGCAGAGGCTTCCAAGGCCTATATCGATAATCCGACCGCCCTGCACCTGCGCGCCATGAACATGCTGTTCGAAGGCCTCAAGGAAAAGGGCGCATTGGTGATCGTGCCCAGCAGCGCCGTGGATACGATGAACCTGGGCGGGATGAGCGGGATGGTCTCGCTGGCCCTGACCCGGTCGAAAAAAGACAGCGATCCGTCCGCCAAATAATGACGCTGGACGGCTAAACTAGCTCGATTATGGTGGATTTCAGCTGGGATATTAAGAACCCTCACCACGTCGATCCATAGGAAATCCCATCCTCATATCTATAAAGTAGTTTTTTCGGTATAGGAAGGCAAATTAAATTGTATGTCTGAGCCGATCATTCACATAGAACACCTTTCCCGCTTATTTGGCGCAGTCAAAGCCGTGGATGATCTCTCGTTGGAGGTCCCTGCTGGGATTGTCTTTGGCTTTCTAGGCCCAAATGGTGCCGGGAAAACCACCACTATTCATCTTTTATTGGGCTTGTTGGAACCAACCCTGGGCAAGGCCCGGGTGCTTGGCTTCGATACTCGCACCCAATCCGATGCCATTCACGCCCGTTGTGGGGCGCTGCTTGAATTCGCCGGACTCTACGAACGCATGAGTGCAGAAGATAATCTCGACCTGTACGGACGCATTAACTTGATTTCTGCTCCCGACCGCAAGGCCCGCATCAAAGAATTACTAACCCATCTCGATTTATGGGACCGCCGCAAGGAACTGGTGGGCAAATGGAGCCGCGGGATGAAACAAAAACTTGCTGTGGCACGCACCCTCATCCACCGCCCGCCGTTGATCTTCCTGGATGAGCCAACCGCCGGTTTTGATCCGCAGGCCGCCGCAGCATTGCATAATGATCTGACCAGCCTGGTCGAGCGGGAAGGGGTGACAGTCTTTCTGAATACACACAACCTGGTGGAAGCTGAAAGATTGTGCGCCCGGGTCGGCGTGATCCGCCAGGGTAAACTCCTGACGGTTGGCAGCCCGGATGAATTGCGCGGCAGCCAAGGCACCTCACAGGCCGAGATTGTGGGAGATAGCTTCAACGAGCAGACATTGAACCTGTTACGATCAAGGCCGGAGGTGGTCCAGGCCGAACTGCGAAACGGCCACCTACTGATTGACCTGCACGGGGAAAGCAAAATCGGACCTCTGGTGCGTTTGATCGTGGAATCAGGCGGGCTGGTGGAGGAAATCCGCCGGGGCAAGGCCAGCCTGGAAGAAGTGTTCCTGACACTTATGGAGGAAGATAAACGATGAGTGACCTTTGGACCATGATATGGAAAGAAACGAAGGATTTACTCTTCCAGGGAGGCTGGCGTGCATCCATCCGGCCGGGAATAGTCGTCGCTGTGATGGGTATCGTGCTGCCTTTGCAAATGCGCTCGGATTGGTTCACATTCAGCCCAATCGAAGTAACGCTGGTGATCTTTATCTCTTTCTTTTTCATCCTTAATTTTATCGGGGATGCGATCGCCGGAGAGCGTGAGCGGCATACCTTGGAAACGCTGCTGGCAAGCCGAATCTCTGACCGGGCGATCCTGCTCGGAAAGGTGATCGTGACGGTTGGATACGCCTGGGCCATGGTCATCGTCAGCTTGCTGCTGGGTGCACTGGTACTGGACGTGACGAACGGGACAGGGTCTTGGGCGTTCTATTCACCTGTGGGTCTGCTGTTTTATCTGTTCACATTGAGCCTTCTGACCAGTCTGCTTGTGGCAAGTGGGGGTGTGCTGATATCGTTGCATTCCCCGACTGTGCGGCAGGCCCAACAGACTCTGATCCTGTGCACGCTGGTATTCGGAGTGGCACTCGGCCTGGGGCTGAATGCCGCCGGGACAAGCCTGTTTTTAGCCTTAAGCAATAACCAGATCTTGCTCCTTATCCTGGCTGTGCTTGCCATCCTCGATATGATTCTTCTGGGAATCGCCCTGGCCAGTTTTAAGAGATCATGCTTGATCTTGAGCTAAAACAAATCCTGTTTAAATGATTCGGGGTTGACAGGCTACCAGCAGGTAGACCGTCTCTGTATTGGCCCGAGTTAAAAATGACTATGAATATTGGATCTAATTTGGAGGAATAAATGGCTGAAACCCTGCAATGGGAATACCGTGTGCGCACTATTGGTGGTACTTTTGGCACCAAAGATGAACAAATTGAAGCCACCTTGAACGATTGGGGGCTGGAAAGCTGGGACGCCATCCATGTCTACACACCCAGCCAGAGCGGCAAGGTCACCATCGTGGCCAAACGCCCGCTGACGGCTGCCAGCCGCCGCCGGTCATCCTGGCCCGGTCAATAGAGGCTCTGGAATACGAGAGGGCAGTCTTCTTCCAGGCCTACAAGTTTCACGTGAAACATTCTGGCTGGCAAAGCTGGCCACGTTGACCGTTTCCATTTTCCCCAGTAAGATAAAGGCTGCCGCTTTTTGTTTCACGTGAAACGCACACAGGAGCATTCAATGGATAAAAAACTTGACCCCCATCGCATTTTCATATTCCTCGGCTTTGCCTTTGGAATTGCCTGGATTACCGGGCTGATCATTTACCTGACCGGCGGTCTGACCAACAGCCCGCTAATCGTCCCGGGCATCAGCCTGGCACTGGTTCTATTGGCAACCGCCTATATGTGGGCGCCGGCTTTGGGTAACTGCCTGACCCGGCTGATTACGCACGAAGGCTGGAAGGATGTCGGCCTTCGACCCCATTTCAAGCAGGGCTGGCGTTACTGGCTGGCCGCTTGGTTCCTGCCGGCAGGCATGACCCTTTTTGGAGCTGCTTTTTTTTTCATGCTGTTCCCGCAATACTTCGATGCCAGCCTCTCGCTCGTACATAAACAAACCGCCGCTTTCCCGGCCTTGTCTGCGCTCTCGCCCTGGGTATTCGTCGCTCTCCAGCTGGTTGCAGGCGTGTTGATTTCTCCGATAGCAAATTCCCTTGCCACGTTCGGCGAAGAATTCGGCTGGCGCGCCTATCTGCTGCCGAAACTCATGCCGCTGGGCAGCCGCAAAGCAATGTTATTGATCGGAATCATCTGGGGCATCTGGCACTGGCCGGTCATCTTCATGGGCTATGAGTACGGTTTCAAGTATCCCGGCCATCCCTGGGTCGGGCCGCTGCTGTTCATCTGGATCACGTTTAGCTTTGCGGTCTTCCTGGGTTGGCTGACATTGCGCAGCAAGAGCATCTGGCCGGCCGTCATCGGACATGCCGCCATCAACGGTATTGCCGGGGCGGCTGTTTTAGCAACGACCGGTCAACCGAACACGCTCCTGGGGCCCTTGCCGGTGGGAATCATCGGTTCCCTGGGATTTGCCCTGGTGGCGATTGCAATTTTCTTCTCCCCTAATGGATTGAAGGAGCCAATAGGCATTTCCTGAAAGAAAATATGCCACTTCAATTAAAAAGCTTTCCGGGTATGGTATCCGGAAGGCTTTTTATGACTGAACATGAGGTCTACATATAAATTATAATAAGAACATATGTTCTTATATGAAACACTCAATTCCAGCACTGCTGAAGTAGTTATTGAGAGTCTGTTCCAAAATTCATGGCATATAAAAATGGGTATTGCTTCCCGGCTATTTTCCGGCTACACTAGCAATATCGGTGGATATGCCCAAACTCAAACCTGATCTCCGCACCATGGCAGAACAGATGGCCCGCCTTATCGAGGTCAGTGTCACGCTTAACTCGACTCTCGACCAGGACGAGCTGCTCCAGTTCATTATTCGCACCGCAACCGAAATCCTCGACTGCGAATCGGTCTCGATTTTGTTATACGACGAGAAACTTGACCGCCTGATCTTTGCCGCCGCGACCGGATCCGACCCAAAGAAGCTGGCCGAAACCCCCGTGCCGCTGGAAAAAAGCCTGGCGGGAACCATCTTCCGCGAAAACAAAGTCGTTTGCCTTTCAGACGTCCAGCATGATGCGCGCAACTTCCTGGCGGTCTCCAGGCTGGTTAATATCGAGGTGAAGAACCTGCTGGGCGTGCCGATGCGCATCCACGACAACCCAACCGGAGTGTTGGAGGCGTTGAATAAACGCGATGGGGACTTCGACGAAAGCGATGCCGATATCCTGGCAGTGATCGCTTCCCAGGCCGCCGTTGCCATCCATAACGCCCGTATGGTGGAAGCATTGCAGGATGCCAATAACGATCTGCGCGATGCCGATCAATTAAAAACCAATTTCCTGGCCCTGGCTTCCCACGAACTGCGTACGCCGCTCGGGGTCATCATTGGGTATGCTACTTTCCTCCAGCAGGAAAGCCCTGGCGAGCTTTCCGAGCATGCCAAACAGGTGCTGAACGCAGCTATGCAGATGCGCGCACTGGTGGATGCCATGACCAACATGGACATGCTGCGCTCCAGCGAGATGATCATGCACCGGGTTGTGCTGCCCATTCAAAAGATACTGCTGGATGCCTATAACGAAGTCAAGAATCTGGCCGAGGCGAAAAGCCAACACATTATCCTGGATATGAAGGAAATTCCCCTCCCGGTGAAGTGCGACCCGGCAAAGTTGAAATCAGCTTTTGTCAACCTGCTCGATAACGCCATCCGCTTCACCCCGGAACATGGCAAGATAACGATTGGGGCCATCCCCCAGGCCGGCGGAGGTGTTTTAAGTTGGGTGCAAGATAATGGTATTGGCATCCCCCCTAGCGAATTGAAAAAAATATTTAAAGAGTTCTATCAAATCGAGCCGCATACCACACGGACTCATGGCGGGATGGGGATAGGTCTTTCCATCGCCAAAGGATTAATCGAAGCGCATGGCGGCAAGATCTGGGCCGAGAGTCCCGGGCCGGGCAAGGGCGCCACGTTCAAAGTGTTGATGCCCTTCCTCTCCACCACCATGTTACAGTCCATGAAGCGCTAAAGCGGACGTTCTGGCCGCCTGTGATGTTCGTTGAGCTTATTAATCACGCGGCATTTTTTATACGGGGGATTGTTTAATAGTCGTAATACGTAATTCTCTCATTCATTTTGCAAAAACGCTATCGCCTTACCCACATCGTCATTCATTACCAGAGTGAGGGAACCACCCGGATGGAAATCCTCCACTTTGATCAGGCGCAGGGTATTCAGCAACCCTTCGTCCGAACGGATGAAATCGGAGAGATGGTTGGGGGTCTTATAGAAAAAGTCGTGATTAAAAACCGCCTCGTAATCATCCAGGTTGATATTCAAGGGGTAGATGTTTGATTCCACCAGGTCCTGGAAGAAATGCGTTCCGAATGATGGTTCCAGGTCTGGACCGACTCCCTTGCCGGTCAGTTCGACCAGGGCGCGTGTGCAATAAATATCCCCATAGGCAATGCCAACCCCCAGGTCGGGCGTGGAAGTGCCCCAGCGGCCCGGCCCGACACAGATAAACACCTCGTCTTTCAAAGCCGCGTTGACGGCACCGATGGTACGCTCCAGCCTGGTGCGATCGGAAGCGGAAGTCAGGGCAAAGTATCCTTCGGGAGGGACGAATAGCACCCAGCCGATGCCCAGCACCTTTCCGCGTGGGACCATACGCCGGGTCGAGAAAATAACTTCCTCACGGTCAAGTTTGTCGGGCAGTTCCACTTCGTGGGCGTCTCGCAGGTGACTCTGCGGCCGGCATTGCAGCAGCGTAATCCTGATATCCGGGTGGGCGCTGTCAGGATCGACAATTTCCGCGGTAAACTCGGTATCCACCGGAGAGTCGTAGTATTTTTCAAGCGTGGTTAGCAGGCTTTTCATCCGGTTGGCGAATGAGGTCCTGCGAAGCAGGCCGTCGAAAGTTACAACCAGGCGGTTGGTATCCACCATGCTGCTGCTCAGGGAGCTCAGGTAACCATCCGCTTCGACCTGGGCAACGTAACGCAAGAGCGGGTAGCCTGCGGCTAGGACCTCGCGGACGGGCAAAGTCTCCATGGCGTTCTTTTCGAGATCGATCAGATCGACGCTTTTCTGGGAATGCTGGTGAATCTCTTCAAATGAATCGGCCGGCTGCAACAACGGATGGCTGAGTGCCACCAGGCGCGGGTGTTCATCGCCGAAAGACTCGACAGCGCGTGTGCCCAGCCCCCAAACCAGACGCACAAAACCATCCTCCTTGCGGATTTGCGGCGACCAGCGGTACAGGTTGCGGCTGAAAGCCACCCCGGCTGCTTGCGGCATGAAATAGCCCTCAAACTTCTCCCCTTCCACGAACTGCAGCAGCACGGCAATCCGCTCATCGTATTCCACCAGTCCCTTGGAATGGCGGTAGAGCAGTGCATTCGGGTTTACGCAGGAGGCATAAACACGTGCGATGGCTTCGGTCAGGGCCACCAGGTTTTCTTTGGGTGTGCCCTGGTTGGGGCAAAAATAGCTGTCGTATTTGCCTGCAAAGGAAGTGCCAAAGTTGTCTTCCAACAAACTGGATGAACGGACGATCAGTGGTTGTTGGCCGGCTTCGATCAAGATTCCCCGCAAGCGTTCCAGGATGTCATCCGGAAATTTACTATTGACAAAATCACGAACGATTTGGGGATAATCGGAACGCATTTCAGCTTCAGGCTTGTATTTCTGGTCAGACCAATGCACGAGCCCATTGTTTGCCATGAACGCATAGTACAGGTCAGATGCCAGGAAGAAGGATACGGGGATGCGAATTGCCTCCCGAACCTCTGGCGGGGCCGCCTCCATCAGGATGCGGTAAGCCAGCATCATCCCGGCTGCTTTTCCCCCAATCTTCCCAAAGCCGATCTTGCGATGGTAGATACCTTTAAGATCTGAAACAGAGAACCATCTCCGGGCAATATTCAAATAGGCCAGCTGGTCGCTGATCATGGTGCGGATAAGCACCGATTTAATTTCCTGCAAACGCGCCTCGAAACCTTTGCGCCTGGCAGCCGGCATTCGTTCGATCTCCTCGGCTTGCTGGAAAATCATATCTTGTGGGGCGAGTTCCGGGTTAAAGGTGATCAAATCCGGTGTTTCCCCGTGTTCATTGATCGCCAGGCGGACAATTTTCTCGAAATCCTCGTAAGGCAGGTTGTGCGCGAAATAGAAGTCGGTCAAGTTATCGCGTACAATCCTTAATCGCTCCTCCCATACGTCGGCGCCTTCCTCGTAATAAGGGTCTTGCAGCCCCTCCCGCATTTGGGATTGGATGGCCTTTTGGCGCGCCTCTGCATCCAAGGCTTCAGGCGTAAGGATGCCGCGCGCAAACAGTTGCTCGCGCATGATCAGCCGGATACGCGCGCTCAGAATGGGATATTCGGTCAGCGTCAAATAAATGCTGAGGACACGGTCAGAAGGGCGATTGTATGCAGGCATGAATCGCGATGGAATGAAAAAGGCAGGTCTGAGACCTGCCCAGGTAATTGACTAACCCAGATGCATCGGCATGATCACGTGCAGGAAGTTATCATCTCCCACCGGGCGAATAACACCCGGCGCGTTGGCCGCGGATGTCTCCAGCACCACATTCGGCGACTTGACCACTTCTAACACTTCACGCATATACTTGACGTTGAAGGCAATCAGCAGACCCACTCCTTCAATCGTGGCTGCCACAATCGTCTCGTTCGAGCCGGTCTCTTCGGACTGGGCGGAGATTTCGACCGCGCCCGGTTCCAGGTCGCCGGCCGACTTGATATCCAGGCGGGCCACATTCGAGCCTTCGCGTGCGAAGATCTCAGCCTGCTTGCAAGCTTTGAGCAGGGCCGGGGTTGAGAGGATGGTGCGGGATTTGTAGGAGCGCGGGATGATCTGCTGGTAATCCGGGAAGGTCCCATCAATTAATTGGGAGACCAATTCCACTTCCTTCAGGCGGAAGATCACCTGGCCGCGCCCTTTTGGCATGACCATCGAGATCATCTCGTTTCCATCGGAGGCGATTCGGGCAAGTTCTCCCAGTGCACGCGCCGGGATAATGGCTGTCAAAGGCTGGGGCACAGGTTGGGAAAGCGTACCCTTGCGCACGGACAGCCGGAAACCGTCTGCGGCGGCCATGGTGATGGTGTCTTTATCTACAGATACCAGCACGCCCATCAGAACCGGCCTGGCCTCATCCGCCGAGGCGGCAAAGATCACTTGGGAGATCATGTCTTTGAAGTCGGCCACATTCAAAAGGATCGCCCCCTCCATCTCGGGCACAGGCAAAGGCGGGAACTCCTGGGCATCTATGCACTTGATGTCGGTATTTGAAGCTCCGCACCGCACATTCAGGGTTTGGGTGGCAGTTGCAAGGCTGAGGCTGACCTGCTCTTGAGGCAGTGTTCCCACCAGGTCAACAAAGGTGCGCGCCGGAACGGTGGTCGAGCCCTCCTCTTCGATCTTGGCGCCGATCCAGCAGGTGATTCCGAGTTCCAAATTGGTGGCCGACAGGCGCAAACGACCCTCGTCGCTTGCCACCAGCACGTTGGAAAGTACCGGCAGGGTACTGCGTGGCGAAACCGCACGTGAAACAATCCCCAGTCCCCGCGCCAGGCTCTCTTGTAAGACGTTTACTTTCATGGCTGTGTCCTCTCCATAAAGTAGTTACAAAATAATTCGATACTACGGGTCCACGAATAGTGTCAGACAAAGTATATACCGAGAACCCAAAAGTGAAAAGGCGATTCAAAGACCTGTTCATGGTTTTCTCAAAGAATGCAATCTTTCCGTCATAAACCCTCCCATCGAATCGATAGTTTTAAAAGTGTCCATACAAGAGTGGCGACGCTTGCCTGTCCCTCTTGTATGGATTAATTTTACAATTGTGCCCGCAGCTTCCCGGCGGTATCCTTGAACGCCGCCAGCCGCTCGCGCTCCTTCTGGACAACCTGGGCCGGGGCTTTGTTGGCAAAGTCCGAACCGAGCAGTTTCTCCAACCGGTCGATCTGCAGCCGGACATCGGCCAGCTCCTTTTCCAGCCGCTTGCGCTGCTCCTGCAGGTCAAGCACGCCGGAAAGCGGGATATGGATTTCCACCGGGCCGGCCACCAGGGCCAGGCTGTTTTCCGGCGTGGCATTCAAGGATTCGAGAACGGAGAATTGGGATTTATCCAGCCCGGCCAGGCTTGTAATCATGCCCGCTTGCTCTTGGATTAAATTTGTCTTTACTCCAGCGACCAGTGTGGCCGATATGCGCTTGGCTGGGCTGACCTTCTTCTCTGCCCGCAGGTTGCGGATGCTGCGAATCGTATCCTGGATCAGGGCAAAATCCGCTATTTTTCCGGTTTCCCAGCCTTCCACGGCATGCGCCTCCGGCCAGGCGGCTACGATGAGCGCCTGCGGCCAGTCTTTGGCAAGTGCAGCCAGCGGGCTTTGAAGCACGGCCTGGCGCAGATGCCCCCATAATTCCTCGGTGACAAATGGCGTGAAGGGATGCAGCAGCCGCAGGCACATGTCCAAAACTTGTACCAGCGTGCCGGCCGTCTGCCCTATGGAATCTTCGTGCTGCATTTGCAGCTTGGCCACTTCCACGTACCAATCTGCGAAATCGTTCCAGAAGAACTCGTAGATCTGCCGCCCGGCCTCGCCGTACTGGTAGGCCTGGAACAGCCGCTCCACCTCCCGCACCATGCCGTACAAACGCGCCCAGATCCAGGAGTCGGCCAGGGACCACCCGCCCTGCTCCGTTCGGTATTCACCTTCAGGCAGCGAGGCTGCGGTGAGGCAATTGATCGCCGATACCACGAACCGGCCGGCATTCCAGATCTTGTTGGCAAAATTGCGGTTGCCTTCCACTTTCTTTAGGCTCAGGTTGGTGTCGTTGCCGGGGGTGGAACCCACCAGCAGGGTGAAGCGCAAGGCATCCGTGCCGAACTCTTCCATGACCGGCAGCGGGTCGATCCCGGTGCCCTTGCTCTTGGACATCTTCTGTCCGTCCTCGTTGCGTACCAACCCGTGCAAATAGACCTCGCTGAATGGGACCTGGCCGGTGAACTCCAGCCCATCCATGATCATGCGCGCCACCCAGAAGAACAGGATATCGTAGCCGGTTTCCATCATGCTGGTGGGGTAGAAATACTTGTAATCAGGCGTCTCTTCGGGCCAGCCCAGCGTGGAGAATGGCCACAGGCCGGAGGAAAACCAGGTGTCCAGCACGTCCGGGTCCTGGCGGATATTCTTCGAGCCGCAATGGGCGCATTGAACCGGGTCTGCACGTGTACAGGTCTGTTTGCCGCAGTCATCGCAGTACCAGACCGGGATGCGGTGCCCCCACCACAACTGGCGGCTGATGCACCAGTCCTTGATGTTTTCCATCCAGTTGTAATAGACCTTCTCGAAATGCTCCGGTATGATGCGGATGCGCCCGTCCCTTACGGCTGCTTCTGCTTGCTTGGCCAGTGGGGCGATCTTGACGAACCATTGCTCCGAGACCATCGGCTCGATGATCTCGCCGCCGCGCTGGGAGCGCGGCACGTTGAGCGTATACGGTTCTTCCTTGATGACCAGGCCGGCGGCCTGCATATCTGCCCACATTTTTTTGCGGCACTCGAACCGGTCCAGGCCCGTGTATTGCCCACCGATGGTGGTAACTTTCGCCGCGCGGTCCAGCATCGAAAGGACCGGCAGCCCGTGCCGCTGGCCGATCTCGTAGTCGTTGGGGTCATGCCCGGGAGTGATCTTGAGCGCCCCGGTGCCGAACTCGCGCGTCACGTAATCGTCGGCGA
>JBEKCT010000029.1:0-28368 GCA_050014715.1 Anaerolineales bacterium
GTGGTAAAATCTGGGCGTTAGCCGGAGTGGCGGAACTGGCAGACGCGCACGACTCAAACTCGTGTTCCCTTACGGGATTGTGGGTTCAATTCCCACCTTCGGCATTATATCAACAAAAAGTCATATTGTCGGTGACTATCGACCCTTCGCGAGATCGCCATAGCGGTGATCCCGCGATTTTTATTTAAGGTCAGATGCGATAAAATAGTAAAGGACTTGCCTAGAAAATTCAATTTATCCGGAGGAATATCATGCCTGGCTTAAATGATATATTGGCTCTCATCCTGGCTGGGGGGCGCGGCTCACGGCTCTACCCCTTGAATAAACTCCGCTCGAAACCGGCTGTTCCCATTGCCGGAAAATACCGGCTGATTGATATTCCCATCAGCAACTGCATCAACTCCGGCATCTACCGGATTGACGTGCTGACCCAATTCAATTCACACTCCCTGCACCGCCACATCACCCAGACCTATAACTTTGACACTTTCCACACCGGTTTTGTCGAGATCCTGGCAGCCGAGCAAACCCCTGAATCAACCGATTGGTACCAGGGAAATGCCGATGCGGTACGCAAACAGTTATTTCAAATTCGTTCCGCCCGAACCAAATATACGCTCATCCTGAGCGGTGACCACCTCTATCGCATGGATTACGGATCAATGGCGCAATTCCATTGGGAGCATGATGCCGATATCACAGTGGCCGTCCAACCGGTCAGACGCGCAGATGCTCCCAACCTGGGCATTCTCAAACGAAGCCAGGATGGCTGTATCACCGATTTCGTCGAAAAACCCCAGGACCCCGACACCTTGTCCAAACTCGTGAGCAGAGCCGACGAAGAGCGTCCCTTCGTCTGCTCGATGGGGATTTATTTTTTCAAAACAGAAACCTTGATAAATCTGCTGACCGAGAACCCCGGTTTGGATGATTTCGGGGGAGATGTCATCCCATTTGCCATCAAGAATTACAACGTCTGCGGCTATGATTTTGACGGCTACTGGCGCGATATAGGCACCATCCGCTCCTTTTACGAAACCAACCTGGACCTGGCGACTGCCACGCCAGCCTTCAATTTTTATGATACCAAGAACCCAATCTATACACACTCCCGGCTCCTGCCCGGTTCCACAGTGGAGGATAGTGTGCTGAAAGATGTGCTGCTGGCCGAAGGCTGCCGCATTCAGAAAGCCGAGATCACCCACTCGGTCATTGGAGTGCGCAGCGTCATCTCCTCCGGAACGGTCATCAAGGATAGTGTCATCATGGGCGCAGATTATTACTCAACCGAACAACCAGCGCAGCCGCCAATCGGTATCGGCCTGAACTGCCATATAGAAGGAGCCATCATAGACAAGAATGCCCGGATAGGCGCGGATGTGACCATCCACCCGTTCCCGGCGGGGACAGAAATCACCACCGAAAACTGGACCGTCCAGGATGGCATAGTCGTCGTCCCGAAGGATGCCGTCATACCACCAGGCACCTGTATCGAGATCGAATAAGCCTGAGAATTCCTGACAAATATACCTTATCTATGGAGCAGCCCGGTTGATGAAGAAGAGCGCTTCCCAAAATAATGGAATGCCTGCCCCGCACCCAAACGAAGACTGGCATGCCCTTTCCGCTGATGAAGTCCTCGAACATCTCGAAGTGCACAAGAATGGGCTGAGCAGTTCCGAAGTCGGCAGGCGGCAGGTCCAATATGGTCTTAATCAATTGACGGAAGCGCCTCGCTCGGGTTTTCCGAGACTGCTCTGGGAACAATTCAACAATTTTATAGTCATGCTGCTGATCGTGGCTACAGTGGTCTCGGCCCTCGTGGGTGAGTGGGTGGATGCAGCTGCCATTCTTACCATCGTTCTGTTGAACGCCATCCTGGGCATCATCCAGGAAAAGAGGGCTGAGCAGGCCCTGGCAGCCTTGAAGAAACTGGCCGCCCCGGAAGCACGTGTGCTGCGCGACGGGCATCACGTCACGGTTTCATCGCGCGAGCTGGTACCGGGCGACATTGTTTTCCTGGAAGCCGGCAACCATGTACCGGCAGACGTTAGGCTGATCGAAGCGGTTAATCTTCAAGTAGAGGAAGCTGCCCTGACCGGTGAAAGCCATCCGGCCCAAAAGAACGCGGCCATGATATTGGAAAAAAACGTCCCGCTGGGGGACCGAAAGAATACCACTTTCATGGGAACGCTGGTAACCTATGGGCGAGGGCAAGGTGTAGTCATCGGTACCGGTATGCGCTCGCAACTCGGCCTGATCGCCAGGATGCTCGAAGGAGTGGACCAGGAGGAAACCCCGCTCCAAAAACGCCTGGACCAGCTGGGCAAGACGCTGGGTTGGGGAACGCTGGCAGTTTGCGCGATCGTGTTTATCGTCGCAATAATTGAAAATACCAATCTTGGCCTGTTAACGGCTGCCGGGGGCGGTTTGCTGGTTTACCTAAAAGCCGCAAGAATCGAACTGGTGGATTTTTTCATCGTGGCCGTCAGCCTGGCAATCGCAGCCGTACCGGAAGGTTTGCCGGCCGTGGTAACCATCAGCCTGGCTCTGGGAATGCGCGAGATGATCCACCGGCATGCCCTGATCCGGCGGCTTTCTTCGGTGGAAACGCTCGGTTCTGCCACCGTCATTTGCTCCGACAAGACCGGCACCCTGACACAGAATGAAATGACGGTCACACGGGTCTGGGTGGATGGGGAGTTCATTAACGTGACCGGTTCGGGATACTCCCGGCAGGGTGGATTCCAGGTGGGCAGCAAAGCCATCGATTTGCACAAATACCCGGGCATCGAGACCGCTCTCTGGGTGGGTGCGCTCAACAATGACGCGCAGCTCGAAGTAGTGGAGGGTGACGATTCATCCTACCGGATCGTGGGTGACCCAACCGAAGGTGCACTGCTGATCGCGGCCGCAAAGGCGGACGCCTACCACGTCGATCTGCACAAAGCCTACCCGCGCCAGGACGAGGTCCCGTTTGACTCAGAACGCAAACGCATGGTTACCATTCACGATATCACGGAACCCGATCCCAAAGACGTATCTCCGTTCAAAGATGGCAAATTGCGCGGTTGGGATGTGATTGCAGTCAAAGGCGCCCCGGACCTGATCCTCGACCTGTGCACCGCCTACCAGACAACGGATGATAAAACCCAGCCGATGAACGCGGTCATCCGGCAACGCGTTCAGGATGCCAACGACGCCATGACAGATGAGGCGCTGCGCGTGCTGGGCCTGGCTTACCGGGTGGTTAAGGAGGCTCCCAGAGCCGAAACCGTTGCGGTGGATGTCCTAGAAAAGGACCTGGTCTTTGTCGGCCTGGCCGGAATGATCGATCCTCCCCGCAGCGAAGTGAAAAACTCCATGGAAAAGGCCGCGCAAGCAGGAATCCGCACGATCATGATCACCGGTGATTATCCCAATACCGCCCGGGCAGTTGCCCAAGAAATCGGGTTGCTGCGGCCTGGTCACGCGGTCCTGACCGGCGCGGACCTGGACCGGATGAGTGACAACATCCTGAAAAACGAGATCAAGCAGGTGGACGTCTTTGCGCGGGTTTCTCCGGAACATAAGATGCGCATCGTGGATGCACTTCAAGCCAACGGCGAAGTGGTTGCCATGACGGGTGATGGTGTGAATGATGCACCGGCAATCAAACGAGCCAACATAGGTGTAGCCATGGGTATCACCGGCACCGATGTTGCCAAGGAAACCGCCGACATGGTGCTTACCGATGACAATTATGCCAGTATTGTGGGGGCGGTCGAGCAGGGGCGCGTAATCTACAGCAATATCAGAAAATTTGTCTACTACTTGCTCTCGTGCAACATCGCCGAGATCCTGATCATCTTCCTGGGGACGCTCATCACAAAGAACTCCCCATTGACAGCCATACAATTGCTCTGGCTTAACCTGGTCACCGACGGCGCACCGGCACTGGCACTCGGTACGGAGAAAGGCGACCCGGATATCATGTCCCAGCCGCCGCGACCACCCCGGGAACCCATCATCAACCGGTTCATGCAGGTTGGCATCCTCACGCAGACCATCGCAATCACCTCTGTTACGCTGGCAGCCTATTTCATCGGGTTAAGATGGTTTCCCACACACATCGAAGCAGCTGAGACCATGGCTTTTGTGACCCTGTCAGCTTCCGAGCTTTTCCGGGCTTTCACCTCCCGCTCGGAGCGTTACCCCCTGCTTAAAATCGGGGTCTTCAACAACCGCAATATGAACCTGGCCTGCCTGTCTTCCCTGGCACTACTGCTGGGCGTGGTTTATATTCCCGGATTGACCAGCGTATTCAACACTGTACCGCTCGGCTGGCAGCAATGGGAAATCATCCTGCCGCTGCTGCTGGTCCCATCGGTTGTGGCGGAATTGGTGAAAACCATCACCTCAGGAAGAAAGCCTACCTAAAGAAGCCCAGCCGGACTCAGGAACCAGCTGCAGCTTACGCCTTGTTCCCTGTGCAGGATCCATTGTCGCAAAGGTCATTGATATTCTCCAAATCCAATTCGGTAATTGACACCAGCCGGATTTTAAGTATTACAACGTTCAAACAGCCGGAGATAGGTCCAACCACCCTTTGAAAACTATTGAGCAGCAATTCAGTTTGGAGATAATGGAAACTAAGGCGCAGGCTACGCTCCAACCCAGACTCCCCCTTTTGAGAAATTGAGGGGCGTTCATAAAACACATTCCATGGCTGCATTAACAAATGACCGGGGCAAGCCCGGTCATTTGTTTACACTGGCGGTAGATTGCGCTTAAGGATCGAGTACATCCCCAACGCCTTGACGGCCCCCTCCACCACACAGGTGGTCGGGTTGTCCACAAGATAAGCCGGGATTCCGAGTGCCTTTGTGAGTAATTTATCGACACCGCGCAGCAGCGCTACGCCGCCGCAGATTGCCACCCCCCGGTCAATAATATCCGAAACCAATTCAGGCGGAGTCTTTTCAAGCACTAGCCGGCAGGTCTCGACCACACGCTTAAGCGGATCCTGGAGGGCTTCCACCACTTCGCCGGTAGTCAGGGTAGCCGGGCGCGGCAGACCGCTGACCTGATCCTGCCCTTGCACTTCCAGGCTGTCCTCTTTATCCTGCGGAACAGCTGCACCAATCTTGATCTTCAACTGTTCTGCCGTGGCCGGGCCAATGATAACCCCATATTTTCTGCGCACATAAGTGACAATGGCGTCATCCAACAGGAGGCCACCGGAGCGCATCGTTTCAGCGGCGACGATCCCATACATCGAAATGACAGCCACCTGTGTGGCGCCACCGCCCATACATATGACCATGTTCCCGGAAGGCGAACCGATCGGTAAATCCACACCCAATGCCGCCGCTAGAGGTTGCTGGATAAGATACGCATCCCGGCTACCCGCCTGCAGCACGGCTTCATGAACCGCGCGCGATTCAACACTGGTAACACCGTATGGAACACTGATCATCACGCGCGGTCGAAAAAAGCTCAGTGGTCCGCTGACGTGCTGGAGCAGGTAGTGCAATAAGGCTTCCGTAATCTCGTAATCCGCCACCACACCATTTTGGAGAGGATGCGCCACCTCGATGGTCTCTGACTGCACCCGGCCGGCCATATTACCAGCCGCTTTGCCGAATTCGACCATTTTTTGCTCCTCGATAACGATGGCCACCACGGTCGGCTCATCCACCAGAATGCCAGTGGAATCGGCAATGCGGGTCTGGATCGTCCCCAGGTCAATTCCCAATTCTTTAGAAAATGAAGGTAAAAAAGGCATGTTATCTCGATTCGTCGGGGTGGCGGGCTGGTTTGGCGGGTCCGTGCCGGTAACGCCTGACCGCATCCAGGCGTAAATTGGATTTTCGCAATGCGGCTTCAATCAGCAAATAATTATCCGAGCCAGCCGGAACGCCCTTCGCCAGACTTTCTTCGGCGCGCTTGCGGGCAGCCTGGGCACGGGAAATATCAATTTCTTCAACGTTTTCGGCTGCATCTGCCAGAACAGTAATGATATCTGGTTGAATTTCGGCAATTCCGCCCGCAACTGTGAAAAGGGTTTCGTGCCCCTGCGAACGCACTTTTATAATACCGTATTTCAGAGCTGTCAGGAGGGGCGCGTGATGCGGCAAAATACCCATCTCCCCGTCTGTCCCTGGCAGCAGAACCATATCTGCCAGTCCCTGGAAAACGGTCCGGTCTTGTGAAACAATTTCGCAACGGATGGGCATTCCTTAATCCTTACCTTTTTGCACTTCGCAAATATTGTGAATCGGCTGGAAAAAACTCCAGGAACGAGGAAAGTTAGTTGGTCCTGGCAAGTTTTTCGGCTTTTACACGCACATCATCAATCGTTCCGGCCATCATAAAAGCCTGTTCGGGCAAGTCGTCGCATTTTCCATCCAGTATTTCGCGGAAACCACGCACGGTCTCCTTGATGGGAACGTATTTACCCTGTGTTCCGGTGAAAACCTCAGCAACGAAAAACGGCTGGGAGAAAAATCGCTCGATCTTTCGGGCACGTGAAACAACCAGTTTGTCATCCTCGCTTAGTTCGTCAATGCCGAGGATGGCGATGATATCCTGCAAGTCCTTGAAACGTTGCAAGATCTGTTGACATTCACGGGTGGTATTGTAGTGTTCCAATCCGACGATATTCGGATCGAGGATGCGGCTGGTGGAGGCCAATGGATCCACCGCAGGATAGATACCCTTTTCGGCGATGGAACGTTCCAACGCAATGGTGGCATCCAGGTGGGTAAACGTGGCCACCGGGGCGGGATCCGAATAGTCATCCGCCGGCACGTAAACAGCTTGCATCGAAGTGATCGATCCATGGCGGGTAGAGGTGATGCGTTCCTGTAATTCACCCATCTCGGTGGCAAGCGTAGGCTGGTAACCCACTGCCGAGGGCATGCGCCCCAGCAACGCCGAAACTTCCGACCCGGACATGGTAAAGCGGAAGATGTTATCTATGAATAGCAGGACATCGCGGCCTTGGTCACGGAAGTATTCGGCCATCGAAAGCGCCGTAAGCGCCACACGCAGACGTACACCCGGCGGCTCGTTCATCTGGCCAAAAACCATGACAGTATCCTTCATGACGCCCGATTCAAGCATTTCCCGGTAGAGTTGCGTACCTTCCCGGCTACGCTCTCCAACCCCGGCAAAGACCGAGTTACCCTGGTGGACTGTGGCAACCGAGCGGATGAGTTCCTGGATGACAACGGTCTTTCCCACGCCCGCGCCGCCAAAGATGCCGGTCTTGCCACCCTTGGTAAAGGGCGCAATCAAATCAATAACTTTTATGCCGGTTTCAAAAATCTCTGTGCGGGTGGATTGTTCAGAGAAAAGAGGCGCCGGGCGATGAATGGGGTAACATTGATCTGCTACAACCACGCCCTTTTGATCCACCGGAACGCCCAGAACATTGAAGATGCGACCCAGGGTTGCAGGACCTACCGGCACCATGATGGGTGAGCCGGTGGCCGTGGCAGGTAAACCTCGCTTTAAGCCGTCCGTTGTATCCATCGAAACACAGCGCACGCGGCTCAAACCCAGGTGTTTTTCAACTTCCAGTACCAAAGAACCCCCACCATCGCGGGGAATTTCAAGAGCTTCGAATACATTCGGGAGCTCACCGGTGGGAAACTCCACATCCACCACACTTCCTTGAATCTGAATTACACGGCCAATTTCTTTCGCCATTTACTTCCTCCAAAAATTACTCCTGCACCATCGTCCTGGCCAACGCTTCGGCTCCGCCGGCTATATCCAGCAGGTCACTGGTAATGGTCTGCTGGCGGGCTTTGTTATATTCCAACTCCAGGTGACCTACCAATTCAATCGCATTCTCGGTGGCATTGCTCATGGCAACCATCCGGGCAGCATGCTCGGATGCCAGCGATTCAAGAATAGCCTGGTAAACCTGCAGAGCCGTAAAGCGCGGGATGATCTCATCCAGGAGTTCTTCCTCATTGGGTTCATAAATGTATGCGGCGGTCAAACGCTGGTGCGCAAAATCCTGAACCCGACCGGCCTGATCACCAACTTCCAGCGGGAGCAACTGCTTAATCACCGGCTCCTGCCTGCCCATATTAATAAAATTGGTATAGACCAGGTAGACTTCATCGGCCTCGCCTCTGAGAAATTCGTCCACTGCCAGGTGTCCTATGGCTGAAACATCTGCGAAGGAGGGTGCAGCCGGCAGAGCAGCGAATTCGGCAATGACTTGCTTATGACGACGCATAAGCAGATCACGCCCTTTGCGCCCCACTGCAATATAGCGCACCGGTACCCCTTGACGATCGGGATGCTGGATGACAAACCGGATTACATTGGAATTGTACGCACCTGCCAGGCCACGGTCGCCACTAATAACCACAACCAGTACATTATGGATCTCCGGCCGGCGTACCAACAGCGGATGCAGGCTGGCCCGTCCAGGTTGACCGGCGACATGTGTCAGAACCTGCCAGGCTTTGGTGGCATAGGCGCGCGTCGCGGTGACTGCCGCCACCGCCTTGCGGACCTTGCTGGCGCTGACCGCCTCCAGGGCACGCGTTACCTGCGAGATATTCTTAATGCTGCGAATGCGCAGCCGCATTTCGCGGGCTGAAGCCATGTTATTCCTGTTCTTCCATTATTCTATTGCCAGTTGCTCTGGAAGACTGCCAGGGCGGCCCGCAGCTTTTGTTCGGTCTCAGGGGTTATCTGCTTCTTCTCGGCAATATCCTTGCCGACTTCCGGGGCTGAAATCATCAAGTTGCGAATCAGGTCACTTTCCCATTTCTTCATGCGTTCCAACGGGACAGAATCGGCATATCCATTCGTCCCAGCGAAGATAACCATGACCTGGTTCTCCAGCGGCATGGGTTCGAACTGAGGCTGCTTAAGAATCTCCTGCATGCGCTGGCCGCGCGTTAATTGCGCCTGTGTGGATTTATCCAGGTCGGAGCTCATCAGTGCAAAGGCGGCCAATTCCCGGTAGGTGGCCATGTCGAGGCGTAATTTTCCGGCCACTTGTTTCATTGCCTTGGTCTGGGCGTCACCGCCCACGCGGCTGACGGATATACCCACATCCACTGCTGGGCGGATACCGGCATTGAACAGGTTATTGACCAGGTAAATCTGGCCATCAGTGATGGAGATGACATTGGTCGGTACGTAGGCCGAAACGTCACCGAGCAGGGTTTCGATGATCGGCAGAGCCGTCAGCGAGCCGCCTGAACCGGCCAGTTTGACCACTTTGCTGTCCCTATTATCCTCCAGAGCCTGACAGGCTTTATCGGCATCCTTTTTGGCCATTGGTCCGGTAAAAACCTTACCATTGAGGGCATCTTTTTCCACTGCCAATTGGTTCTTGAAGTCCTTTTTCACTAGAACATACTTGGTTGCCAGCCTGGAGGCACGTTCCAACAGGCGCGAGTGCAGGTAGAAGATATCACCCGGGTAGGCCTCACGGCCCGGCGGGCGGCGCAGAAGCAGGGAAACCTGGCGGTAAGCCCAGGCATGCTTGGAAAGATCATCATAGATAACCAGTGCATCCCGTCCGGTTTCCATGAACTCTTCGCCGATGGCACAGCCGGCATAGGGGGCAATATATTGCAATGCGGCTGACTCATCCGCCGCGGCGATCACCACAATGGTGTGTGACATGGCGCCGGTCTGTTCCAGGATGCCGACCGTCCGGGCGACCGCGGCTTTTTTCTGCCCAATGGCAACATAAATACAGATCAGGTCTTTGCCCTTCTGGTTAATGATGGTGTCGATTGCAAGGGCGGTTTTGCCGGTCTGGCGGTCACCGATGATAAGTTCGCGCTGTCCACGCCCGATCGGGATCATCGAATCGATGGCCTTGATACCGGTCTGGACCGGGGTATCCACATCCTTGCGTTCCACCACGCCCGCCGCGATCCGTTCGATCGGGCGGTAATCCGTGAACTTGACCGGCCCTTTTCCATCCACCGGTTCGCCCAAGGCATTGACAACACGCCCGATCAAGCCGTCACCAACCGGGACCGAGGCGATCCGTCCGGTGGCACGTACGCCCAGCCCTTCGGCAATCTCAGAGTAGTCGCCCATGATGATAATACCGACGGCGTCCTGCTCCAGGTTAAAAGCAATGCCCATGACACCATTGTCAAATTGAACCAGTTCCTGTGACCTGACGTTGGCCAGGCCGCTGGCACGTGCAATCCCATCGCCAGCCTCAAGCACTTTGCCAATGTCAGCAATGCCCATCTTTGGCTCAAAGGATTCAATTTTCTTTTGCAGATCATTTGCAATCTGTTTAACAATGTCTGTCATTTAATCTCCGTAAAAATAGAACATGACCAAATAATTGCTTAAAATGCCTGTATCCGAACTGTTTACATTTTCAGGGGAGAACCTGGTACCGCAGAGTAGTTTTCCTTTAGATCTTCTCTTGATCCGACTGCTAAACAGTCAGTTCTGCCACTTTTTTCTTATCCAGGCGCGTGACCAATTCAACCAGTAACTTCAGCGCGCCATCATAATCATCACGATGGATAATGGAGCTGTGAGAATGAATGTGACGGGCCGGAACACATACCACCACCGTAGGTACGCCAGTTTTGTAAAGATGGATCGCGCTGCCATCGGTAGCTCCCCCCTCGAGGGTGGATAGTTGTACATTTACTCCGCAAGCCTTGCCACATTCCAATGCCAGGTCGCGTAATTTAAGATTCGGAATCATGCGGGAGTCAAAGACAACCACGGAAGGTCCGTCACCCAATTTGATGGATGACTCTTCGGGCTTTATTCCTGGCACATCCCCGGCAATATCTGATTCAACGATAACAGCCACATCCGGATTGACGGCTTCCACACTGGTGGTCGCCCCGCGTGTCCCAACTTCCTCCATCACCGTAGCTGTGGCATAGATGGTATTGGGATGGGTGCGGTCTTTCAGGATCTGCAATGCCGAAATCATCAGCGCAACGCCCACCCGGTCATCGAAAGCTTTGGACAGGTACGTTTTTCCATTCGCCAGAACCTGAAAATCGGCGCGCGGCACGATTGGATCTCCTACCTGCACACCGGCCGCGCGTACATCTGACTCGCTCAGTGCACCGATGTCGATGTACATATCCTTGCGGTTCACCACCTTCAGGCGTTCCTCGGCTGTCAGCAAATGCGGAGGCTTGGCGCCAATCACCCCGGTTACATCACCTTTGACCGTCTTGACCAGCACGCGCTGTCCAAGCAACACCTGATCAAACCATCCACCCAAAGGCAGGAATTTAAGGAAACCTTCCTTGGTGATCTGTTTCACCATGAAACCGATTTCATCCATGTGACCTGCCAACATCACGCGCGGGGTTTCAAAGGCGCCCGTCTGCTCACAGATGACACTACCAATCTTATCCTGGCTGAGCTGCCCCAATGGTTGCATGTATTTACGCACGACTGCCCGGATTGGTGATTCGTATCCGGGCACGCCATCGGTTTCCGTCAATTCTTTGAGAAGACTTTCAATCGAGTCCATGCTATATCCCTACGGCATAAAATTATTTGGTGCCCTGAACTTCACCATTAATAAAGTGGTGGGAAGTCGAGGGGAGGCATCCCCTTCCTGGCAATCCTTCCTGCAAATCCCAATCAGCCTTGGTTTTTTCTTTCATCTAATGAAAAATTCAAGGCAATAATACCTGAAAGGAATTATCTTGTCCAGTTGGGATGTAATTATATCAATTTCTGGTCGCAAACCTGCCGAAAACCACAGCGGCGGCAGCGCTGCCCGTCCTGGTGGGATCTTGCAACCTCACTGCGGTGCTCGTTGATCCGCATTTCCACCAACAAATCAAGCAGGGCATTCTCCAGATCCTGTGTGTAATCCACGGCAAAGTCACGGGCGGGGTAGTGGATGATACCATAGGAAGGCCGATTGCCATATGTTTTTTGAACCAAAAGGCAGTAGACAGCCACCTGAAATATATGGCTGTCATAGGGCGATGCGGGTGTTCGCCCGGTCTTGACCTCCACCGGGATAATTTTATTGTTATTTTCGATGAGGTAATCCGGCTTTCCAGTCAAACCGAGGTCTTTATCAAAGAGCGGCTTCTCAAGCTTGCCCCAGGCGCGCGTGTCGGTATAGATAACCCGCCCGCCGGGCAAGCCGCTGGCGCGCCGCTGGCGTCCTGAAATAAAGAACAGGATGAAGGCAACGAGTAAGGCAACCAGACCGGCAATTAACATTTGTGCATCAAGGTTTGACAATCCGCGGTTGGGCTTAACTGCCTTCAGAACAGCAATTATCAGCGGCTTTAATGATTTTCTTCAGCCGAACTGCCTGGGAGGCGGTCATTTCTTCAAGACGATTATCGAGCACGCGAATGAAATCGGCTTTATTGTCCGCCGCGATGGCGGGCAGGCTCTTTTCGGCGTGTTGGGGGACTTCCTTGGGGCGGCAGGTTTTCAGATGGTCTAGTAAATACGGAGAGATAACTTTTCGATATTCTTCTTTTTGCGATGCAACCAGCGCCAGGACTTTGACGCCATTGTCCATCGTGATGACGGAGCCATTTTTCATGATCTGGAGGATCTCATCGAAGTGCGGGAATATTTCGACGGCTTTAATATCTGCCACCGTCGAAAGGGCGATCATGCCACCCCAGACCATACGATTGTTGCGGTGCCGCAAGAGTTTAAGGAAATCCTGCACGTAATCGGCAATCAATTCCGGTGCAAGATAGCCGAGTTCATACAGCACTTTGAGACAATCACTCTGGATGTTTGGTTCTTTATTCCACAAGTTTGCGGCAATTTCTTGGATATCGGCGTGGTTGCGCGATTGGGCCAATAATCGTGCTACTTCCTGGTTGGGTAGCTCATCCCGCCGGTTTTGATAGAAGGCAATTTTCTGCAAGACTGACATGCCAACCTCCTTAACCTAAGAGTGGATAACAAAACCCCGCTCCCGAGGGCGATAACACCGCCGGGGACGGCAGCGGGAGCAGGGTTTGTTAAAGGTGCTAAATAAACCTGGCGGCGCAGAAGGCTGCCAGCAATGCCAGCGCCAGTAATAACAGGATCACTGCCAGGAGGCGTGTCAGGCCGGCGGCAATGACCTGCCGCCCATGCTTGATATGGAGCTCCGTCCCGGCGATCATTTCGGCCTGATTGTCGGGCTCAAGCCCTTGCTGGCGGTAACACCAGGCACGCGCACAGAAAAGATAGGAACCAACCTCAGAAGCGCGAATCGTTCTCATAGCACATATATCCTAACATGTTCCGGGAGTTTTTTAACGTATAATTTCCAAACCGGAGGCCTACATGCCCAACCTGCCTGAAATCAACACCCAATTTCTGATGGACTTCCTGACCAGACTTTTGAATACTCCCAGCCCCACCGGGCTGGCCGAACCTGCCGTTGCCCTGACCGAACAAACGCTCAAAGGTTTTCCTGCGCTCAAGCTCTCATGCACACGCAAGGGCGCGTTGCTGGCCAGCTGGCCCGGAGAGCGGGACGATGGTCCGCGCGCCCTGACTGCCCATGTCGATACCCTGGGTGGGATGGTCAAAGAGATCAAATCCAACGGGCGCCTGAAACTTTCGCAGATCGGCAGTTACGCCTGGAACACCATCGAGGGCGAAGGCTGTACCGTCTTCACCCGCTCCAGGCACCCGCTGCGCGGCTCCATCCTGTTGACCAAGGCCTCCAGCCACGTTTTTGGCGCAGAAGTAAACGAAATGAAACGAACTGCGGACAACCTCGAGATTCGGCTGGACGCCCGTACATCCTCCGAGAAGGAGACCATTGACCAGGGTGTCAACATCGGCGACTTTGTGGCCTTCGACCCGCGGGTGGAGATCAATGCCGGGTTCATCCGTTCGCGTCACCTGGATGATAAAGCCTGTGTGGCCGTGCTGGTAACGGCCGTCAAGGCTCTGGCAGAAGCCGGTCTCAAGCCGGCCCGGACGACCACTCTGCTCATCAGCAATTACGAGGAGGTCGGGCACGGCGCGGCTGCGGGCATCCCGGCGGACGTGGAAGAACTGCTGGTAGTGGATATGGCAGCAGTGGGCGAGGGCCAGAACTCGGACGAGTTTCATGCCTCCCTGTGCTTGAAGGACAGCGGCGGGCCTTATCACCACGGGCTGTCTGACCGGCTGCGAGCGCTGGCGGAAAAATATGCCATTCCCCATAAAGTGGATATCTACCCGCACTACGGTTCGGACGGCGAGGCATTTTGGTCCGCCGGTGGGGATGTGGCCGTGGCGCTGATTGGTCCCGGCGTCGATGCCTCGCACAGTTACGAGCGCACCCACACCGAAGCCCTGCTGGCTACGACCAGGTGGGTGCTTGCGTATTTGCTGGATGAATAGAAGGAAACCATGAACTTCACTGACTACCAAACCCAATCCCGCAGAACCGCCAATTACCCCCCGGTCGGGCACCCGGTCATCTACCCCACCCTCGGGCTCTCCAGCGAAGCCGGAGAAGTAGCGGGCAAGATCAAGAAGATCTTCCGCGACAAAGGCGGCGTCATCGGCGAAGCCGAAAGGGAGGCTCTGAAAGGCGAACTGGGTGACGTGCTGTGGTACCTGGCCCAGGTCTGCACCGAACTCGACCTGTCCCTGGAGGATGTGGCCGGATATAACCTGGAAAAACTGTTTTCCCGGATGGAACGCGGCAAGATCGGCGGGGAAGGGGACAACCGCTGATTTGCAGATGAATGGATGAAAATCTTTGAAATCATCGCAAATGCCGTTGTCATCCTCAGTCTGGTGTTTGTCTGCTTTGTTTTGACTCTTGCAGATTGGCTGGCTGGGCTGCGCAAGGGACAGGCAGTATCCTTGCTGCCCGAACGAAACGGGCGAAAAATTCCATTTTGGGCACAGATCGGCCTGGTAGTCTTGGAATTGGCAATCTTTGCCGGCATGGCCTGGCTCTTGTGGAGACCACTTCTTCCCTTGCCCATTCAATCCTCCGATTTTATGGATGTTCTTGGGTTGATCCTGTATGCAGCGGGGTGTCTTTTCATGCTGTGGGCGCGCAGCACGCTCGGGAAAATGGGGGGGATCAGCACCAGCCAGCAAGTCAAACTTTACGACGATCACAAGATCGTTCAGAATGGGCCCTATGCTTTCGTGCGCAATCCGATGTATTTCGATTGGGATGTTGTGATGCTTGGCCTGATCCTGCTTTACCCCGCCTGGTTGGTATTTCTGATGTTTCTTTTCTCACTCGTCGCTTTTACAGGTCGCGCCCACCACGAAGATGCTGTACTGGTAGGACGATTTGGCGAGGCCTGGAAGGATTATAAGAGCCTCACTAAATTGCTGATACCCTTCATATATCGATGCACCTTCCACTGGAAACGCGCCCTTTATAAACTCTAATCATTTTCATACAAAAACCACCTCGCTTTTTGGTAGAATCAAACCAGATATTTTTTGTCCAAATGGTAGAACGGGATATTTCCCATTCCACAGGAGATTGATATGGCTAGCATGGAACGTTTTACCCAGCGCGCCCGGCATGTGTTGGCCCTGGCCCATCAGGAAGCTGAACGCACCCACCAGGGATTTATCGGTACGGAGCATCTTTTGCTGGGATTATTGGAGGAGGACGGCGGCGTGGCCGGGCGGGTCCTGCGTGAACTCGGTTTGGAGATTGACCGGGTGCGCGAGATGATCCAACGTGTCAGCAGCGCCGGGGATTACGAAATCGGCAAGATCGAACTTGCGTCCGACACCCAACAAGTCCTGGAATTTGCCATCGATGAAGCCCACAAGATGGGGCATCATTACATTGGCACGGAACATTTGCTGTTAGGACTGGTCCGTTCGGAAGGTGCGGCCATGGAGGTGCTCAAGAAACTGGGTGTGACGCCCGACCAGATTCGCCGCCAGACCCGCCGTGTCCTGCAGGAAAGTACCGGCAGCGGTGCGGCAGTACCAGAGACTGCCAAAGCGGGCGGTAAGACGGAAGCCAAAACTCCTCTGGTTGATCAACTGGCCACCGACCTGACAACTCTGGCTGAGGAAGGCAAACTGGACCCAGTCATCGGCCGCCAGACCGAAATCGAAAGGGTCATCCAGATCCTGGCCCGCCGTACCAAGAACAACCCGGCACTGATCGGCGAACCGGGTGTAGGCAAGACCGCAATCGTGGAGGGGCTGGCCCAGCGCATCACGGATGGCGACGTTCCGGCTCCGTTATTGAATAAACGCGTCCTGAAACTTGACGTGGGTTCGCTGGTAGCCGGTACCATGTATCGCGGCCAGTTCGAGGAGCGGCTCAAGCGCGTTATTGACGAACTCAAGTCCACCAAGTCCATCCTGTTTATTGATGAATTCCATATGTTGGTGGGCGCCGGTTCGGCTGGTTCGGCTGTAGACGCGGCCAACATTCTCAAACCTGCCCTTTCACGAGGTGAATTGCAGTGCATTGGTGCCACTACGTTGGATGAGTACCGCAAACACATCGAATCCGATGCAGCCCTGGAACGGCGCTTCCAGCCAATCGTAGTGGAAGAGCCAACGGTCGAAGAAACCATTGAAATCCTTAAGGGCATCCGCAAAATGTACGAGGAACACCACCACCTGGTCATCTCCGACGAGGCGCTGGAAGCCGCCGCCCAGCTTTCGGCCCGTTACGTTTCAGATCGTTTCCTGCCCGACAAAGCCATCGACCTGATCGACGAGTCCGCTTCACGTGTAAGAATGTACAAGTCCGGGGCGACTGTTTCAGCAAAAGAGATATACAAGCAACTCAAGAGCGTGCGTTCCAACCGGGCCCTGGCCCAGGAGGAAGGCAAGCCGGAGGATGTGGTCACCTGGGATGCCCAGGAAGCCGACCTGAACGAACAGCTCAAGCAGATGAAGTCCAGTTGGGAACGCGCCAAAAGCCCGGTCGTCACTGGTGAAGATATTGCCGAAGTGGTCGCCATGTGGACCGGTGTGCCGGTCATGCAGATTGCCGAAGCCGAGTCAAAGCGCTTGCTCAAGATGGAAGAGACACTTCAGAAAGTCATTATCGGGCAGAAGGAAGCCATCCAGTCGATCGCCAAGGCAGTCCGGCGAGCCCGGGCTGGTCTCAAGGATCCCAAGCGCCCGATTGGCTCGTTCATGTTTCTCGGCCCCACCGGAGTCGGCAAGACAGAGCTGACCAAGGCGCTCGCCAAGTTCATGTTCGGCAGCGAGGAAGCCCTGCTCCAGCTGGACATGTCCGAGTTTATGGAACGGCATACCGCCAGCCGCCTGGTAGGCGCTCCTCCGGGATACATCGGTTATGAGGATGCCGGTCAATTGACCGAAGCCCTGCGGCGGAGGCCGTATTCCATCGTGGTCTTCGACGAGGTCGAGAAAGCCCACCCCGAAGTCCACAATATGCTCCTGCAAATCATGGAAGAAGGCCACCTATCCGACGCAAAGGGCCGCAGCGTGGACTTCCGTAACGCCATCATCGTGATGACCACCAACGTCGGCGCGGAAGAAATCAAGAAGCAGACTTCCCTTGGCTTCCAACTTAAGCGCGACGAAAAGACCGAAGAGCGCCAATCTTACGAAGAAATGCGGAAAAAGTTGACCGAGTCGTTAAAGAAGGTTTTCCGCCCAGAGTTCATCAACCGGCTGGACAGCGTCATCGTCTTCCGCTCGCTTAATAAAGGTGATATCCGCCAGATCGTCACACTCGAACTGAACAAGGTCACGGAACGGCTGGCTGAACATGAGGTCACGCTGACTGCCACGGAAGCAGCATTGGACCTGCTGGCCGAATCCGGTTTCGACGTGGAAATGGGTGCCCGACCCCTGCGGCGGGTCATCCAGCAAAAAGTCGAGGATCCGCTTTCAGACGCCTTGCTGGCTGGCACCTTCTGCGAGGGTTGCACCGTTCTTGTTGAGGTTGAAGAAGGCGACGTGGTACTGAGGAATGCCCCGCTGGTGGAAGAAAAGACGCCAGAAGCGGTTGTTTAAGAAAATTGATTTGGCAGAGGCGCAGCTTTGCTGCGCCTTTCTTTAACTTTTAATGGAGATATTTATGGGTAAACAATCTGAAATAGCCACACTGGCAGGCGGCTGCTTTTGGTGCCTGGAGGCCGTCTTTGACGAATTGAAAGGTGTGGAATCGGTTGAGTCAGGCTATTCTGGTGGGCATGTCCAGAGCCCAAGCTATGCGCAGGTCTGTGACGGAGATACCGGCCATGCGGAAGTCGTCCAGATTACATTTGATCCGCAGTTGCTATCCTTTAAAGACCTGCTGACCGTATTCTTCACCACCCATGACCCGACCACGCTTAACCGCCAGGGCAATGATGTCGGGACACAATACCGCTCGGCCATCTTCTATCATAATGAGGAACAGAAGAAGATTGCCGAAGCAGTCATTCAGGAGATCGGCGCAGAAAAAATCTGGGACGACCCGATCATCACCGAAGTTAAACCGTTCGACCAGTTTTATATGGCTGAAGATTATCACCAGGAATACTACAAGAATAATTCTTTCCAGCCGTATTGCCGGATCGTGATTGCTCCAAAAGTTGCCAAAATCCGGCGCAAATTTGCAGAAAGACTGAAAAAGTAGCCTAATTCGTAACAGAATCCTAAATCGTTGCGAATTTAGTCGTTGCGAACCGGAACTTACCTTGGAATCAACCTCTTCCAACGTGCGCGCGCCAGTAGCTTTGCCCATTTTCCGCGTGGGCACTGTTCCGGTTTACGGGGACGCCATATTGGCTCCGATGGACGGCTTTTCGGATTGGCCGTTCCGCTCGCTATGCAGCGCGCTGGGATCGGCCATGAGTTATACCGAATTCGTCCGGGCGGAATTCATCGTGCGGGCCTTTGACCACATGCTGACCAGGTTCACTTACGAAGAACCGGAGCGTCCGGTCGTCTTCCAGATCTATGGGGATGATCCGGACGAGATCGTGAAGGCCGCTTTACGCATCCAGGATCTTTCCCCAGACATCATAGATATCAATATGGGCTGTCCATCCAAAACCGTCGCAAACCGGGGTGCTGGCGTGGGGCTGATGCGTACACCGCTGAAAGTTGCCCGCATATTCCGCAAGCTGAGCGCTTCCCTGGACGTGCCAGTGACCGGCAAAATCCGCCTGGGCTGGGATGAGCAGCGCAACTACAGGTTAATTGCCCGGATTGTGGAAGAGAACGGCGGCGCCGCCATCGCCGTCCATGGGCGGACAAAAGAACAGGGTTACCGCGGGCAGGCCGACTGGGATGCGATTGCCGAGGTAAAAGCTGCCGTTAGAATCCCGGTCATCGGAAATGGCGATGTGAAATCGGCCGCAGATATAAACCGCCTGAAGCAGTACACCGGCTGTGAGGCGGTCATGATCGGACGCGCAGCGGTTGGCAACCCATGGATCTTTTCCCGGCTCGAGCGGGCACAGGTGACTCCGGAAATGGTTCACCAGATGGTATGCCAGCACCTGGAACGGAACGTGGCGTTTTACGGCCCTCATAAAGGGCTGATCCTGTTCCGCAAGCACGCCATGCAGTATCTAAAACTCCAACGCCTGCCGCGTGCCGTCCGCACCGAGATATTATTGCAGTTAACCCCGCAGGATTTCCTTTTCCAGTTGGAAAGGAATTACGCAAGTTTGAATTGAGGATAGCCGTAATCAAAAGGGAGCGCAGGTGGTAATTCTGCGCTCCCTTTATTTATGGAAACCGGTACATTTTAATAGATGACCTTTAACTGACCGTTCGTGCCATCGAGAGAGTAAATATACGAGTCAATGTCTAAATAAGCAATATTGCCTTGCCAGCCAAGAACTGTGGGGATAGATTAAAAACCACCAAAAATATTCTTTAAAGGAATCGCCTGTTTGCTCAGGCTGGCGCCGGTAGCCGGATTGAAAGTTTCCAGAACAAGCTGGTTGGGTTTGGCTTGAAACTGAACGACAAGCAGACCTGTCGTGGTCAGCCTCCAGATCCAGCCTGAGCCGGTATCATCGATCAAGCCGGCCATCTCGTTGGGAGGGTCGATTGGCAAGGAACCCTGTGTGTCCACCTGCCAGACCTGGCTTCCGGAAGCGGCATCCAGAGGTGCCCCACAGGCGGGGCAATTTAAAGAGGGGGGTTGATCGATGGTAATAGGTTCTCCAAGGGTAAAAGGCTGTAAACAGTCACATTATCCCACTTTCATCCAAAACAGCGACCAACCGGAAGAACTATTATTTTCTAATAACTGTCGAACAGCGAACGCACACTCAAGGCGCTGCGGGCTTGCTCGAGCGTCCAATCCTTCGGCAGAGGGCAGGTGACCGTCGCAGTCTGACCGGCCGGCAGGTCAAAGTAGTTGTCGCTGAAGACCACGTCCA
The DNA here is from genome assembly GCA_050014715.1 of Anaerolineales bacterium. Lineage (GTDB taxonomy): Bacteria > Chloroflexota > Anaerolineae > Anaerolineales > Villigracilaceae > UBA877. Next base: position 20,304 of record JBEKCT010000029.1, read on the forward strand.
CTCCAGCCAGTTCCAACTCCACAAAGCGCGCCAGGCAGTTTGTTTTTATTTTAATAATCAGGTCCTGGCCTGCGATGGATGTTTTGGTTTCAATCTGCGGTGCCGCCAGTTCCAGATGTTTATTGGGTGCGAAAGTGCCCAGTTGGCGTGCCAGGAATTTCCGGCCTTTCCATAGTTCTGCGACTAACACCAACTGGAGGCGGTTCTGCTCATGGACCTTCCCGCTGAAATCCAGGCTGCGGAGCGGAGTCACTGCCAGAGACGCCGCGGATACCTTTTCAATGCCCTGGTCGAGTCGCTTGCCCGCCAGAGTTTCCAGCGACCAGCGCACCTCGCCAGTCCAGGTTTTGGTGGTGTCGTTGGTTACGAACATTCCCATATGTTCGGCCTTGTCTTCCAGCGTCAGCAGGATGGGGGCATAGAATTTGCGGGCGGCGTAATGCAAGGCTTTCCAGCGCCCAAAATAGTCGATGCTTGACCAGGAGGCCACCGGCCAGCAGTCGTTCAATTGCCAGATTAATGTTCCACTGACGCGCTCGCGATGGCGGCGCCAATGTTCCACGCCGTAGCGAATGCCTTCGGCTTGCAGCACCATGCTCAAGTAGACCAGGCTCTGAAAATCCTTTGGCATCCGGAAGGTGTCGGTCATCTGGCTGACCATCAGGCCATTACCTGAGCCAGAACGCTGGTGATGCTCCATGATGTACGAGGTCATATTCTGATCTTTGGGCTGTGCATAGGTCTGGATGGTCTTGTAAGGCGGCAGGGCCTGGAAGCCAAACTCGCTCATAAAGCGCGGGAACTGTTCGCGATAGGCGGTGAACGGTTTACGGCCATGCCAGACATCCCAGTAATGCGTGTCACCGCGCTGCTGGCCATTCGGGTTGGCGAAGGGGATGCCGGAGGAGGCCGAACTGGGCCAGTAAGGCCTGTCAGGATCCTCCGCGGCGACCACATTCGGCAGCAGATGATGGAACATGCGGTCGTAGCCGGCTTTCAGGCTCTGGACGACCGGCTGGTCCGGGTCGTTCCACTTCCAATCCACCCAGCCCTGCTCCATCTCGTTATTACCGCACCACAATGCCAGGCTGGCGCGGTGGCGCAGCCGGCGCACATTCTCCACCGCCTCAACACGCACGTTCTCTGCAAAGGCATCGTCTTCCGGGTAAATGCCGCAGGCAAAGACAAAATCCTGCCAGATCAGGAGGCCAAACCGGTCGCACAGGTCATAGAAGCGTTCTTCCTCATAGAATCCGCCACCCCAAACCCGCAGCATGTTCATATGCGCCGCGGCTGCATCCCTGATCAAGCGTTCAAGGTAAGCATCGCTGATGCGAGTCGGCAGGGAGTCGGCCGGGATCCAATCCGCACCTTTGATGAAGATGGGCACCCCGTTGACCACAAACGTGAAGGACTCGCCCCACTGGTCCGGTTCACGCCGCAACTCGACGGTTCGCAATCCCACCTGGAAACTGCGCTGGTCCAGGACGGTTTTCCCGGATTCCAGGCTTAGCACCATCTGGTAGAGCGGCTGGTTTCCGAATCCGTTCGGCCACCAGAATTCGGGATCATTGATTGGTGATTGGAGATTACAGATTAAAGTGCTGCCGATGGTTTGATCCGGTCGGACTTTGACCGTCTGTACCTGGCCGCCTGGAGATGTCACCTTAAGTGTCACCTGCAGGTCGCTCCGGCTCCATTGGCTGATCTGTACCTCTGCCTTGATGGTCACCTTGTCATCTGCATGCAACTGCCGGATGTGGACATCCTCAAGCTTTGCCTGGCGGAAGCCTTCCAGCCGGATATCCTTCCAAATGCCGATGGGCGGAAGCTTGGGACCCCAATCCCAGCCCCATTGGCAGGGAGCCTTGCGCAGATGCGGTCCACCCGGGATGTCGCCGCCACCCAGCAGTGGTTTGGCAGCCTGCCTGGTTTTGATAAACGTCACCGGAGCGCGAAAAAGAATACGAAGTTCATTCCGGCCATCTTTCAGGAGGTCGCGCACTTCCCAGGCCCAGCGCCGGAACATGTTATCCGTTTTACCGAGCAGCCTGCCATTCAGGGAGACTTCGGCGAGTGTATCCAGGCCGTCGCACACCAGGCTACTGTGCTCTTCATCCAACAAAGCCATGTCCACGGTAAAGCTGCGCCGGTATTCCCAGTCGCTTTCCGCCACCCACTGGACTTTTTTCTCATTATCGGCCACGAACGGGTCAGGGATGCGACCCAGCGCCAGCAAATCGCTGTGCACGCCGCCCGGGACAGTTGCCGGCAGCCATTCCCGGCTGCCAGATTGACGGAATTGCCAGGTACCACTCAAGGTTTGTTTGAACATATTTAATCCTAATTATGAATTTGCCTGCATTTTATTGCCAGCAGTCTTAAAAATCAGCAACGCCTTTTATTTTGAAGCTGAAACTGTTTCGCCAAAGCCTTATTGGAAAGCCCTATTGTACCCGGTGGCAGGGCTCAACTGGACATTTGACCAGGGTAGGTACTGTATCTGACCCCATTCTTTCCAGCGGCCTTCACTGAGTACATGACGTTATCTGCCATTTTCACCATCTGATCAACCGTTTTTGGGGCTTCCTTGAAAGTCACCACACCCATGCTGAATGTCACCATCCAGCCATTTCGCAACATTTCATCCACCAGGCTGGCGTGGATTTTGTTCAGGGCAGTTCTGGCTGCCTCACCATCCGTCTCCGGCAGTAGCAAAGCGAATTCATCTCCACCCAGCCGGGCCAGCGTATCTTCTTTCCGTATCTGCCGGCGAATGCCGTCGGCGACTGCCCGCAGGACTCTGTCGCCGGTACTGTGCCCAAGCTGGTCATTGACGGTTTTGAAATTATCCAGGTCGATATAAGCCATCGTGATGGGACGCCGGTAACGCTGGGAGCGCCTTATCTCGATCTGGGCCAGTTCGTAGAAATAACGAACACTGACCGCCCCGGTCACATAGTCGGTGCGGGCCAACTCCAGGTTGCCCTTGGAAGTTCTTTTCAAAGTGGCCACCAGCCAGGCAACCACCAAATAAAAACCCAGATGTAACACCGCGTTTGAAACAAAAATCGTAGGATTGGAATACGTCTGGCCGGTAAAATAATTCGCGAGGAACCCTACCACCGTACTGGCAAAGGAAAACACCAGCCCCATCCGCCCGTCCGTGAACCAAACCACGATAAAAATTGGAATCAAATAAAAAAGTGAAAGGTTCAGCTCATATCCGCTGAAATAATTGATGATCCCCAAAATAATAACGAGCACGACTCCTGCGATAACCCAGAATGGTTTACTGCGCTTCTCGAAGAAAGCCGCTGCGTTCATCACCCGAAGTATAGCATAAGGGATTAATTGCGGAGAGTATAATATCTGCATGCCTAAAACCAAAACCCACACCCGTTACGTCTGCCAGCAGTGCGGCCGCGTTTCGGCCGGATTCATGGGGAAATGCCCGCAGTGCGGCTCGTTCAACAGCATGGTCGAGGAGATCATTGCCGAGGAAAGTGGCGGGGCAAAGACCGCCCCGCGCGGCCTGAGCGGTCGCTCCACCCCACGCCGCCTGACCGAGGTGAGCGGGGAGGCCGAGGCGCGTATACCCGTCCCGATCGGTGAGTTTGCGCGTGTGCTGGGCGGCGGGCTGGTGCCCGGCTCGATAGTGTTGGTGGGTGGCGACCCCGGCATCGGCAAATCCACGCTGCTGCTGCAGATGGCGCTCGCCATGGCCAACCGGCTGCGGGTGCTGTACGTTTCGGGGGAAGAGTCCGAGCGGCAGATCAAAATGCGGGCGGCCCGCCTGACTTCCGAAGCTAAATTCCCCGCGGACCTGTTCCTGGTCACCGAGACCAGCCTCGACACCATTTTCGAACACCTCGCGGCAGTGCAACCGGATTTGGCGATCGTCGATTCCATTCAAACAGTCTACATCCCCGAGATGGACTCGGCGGCCGGCTCGGTCTCGCAGGTGCGCGAAAGCGCTTCGCGCCTGCGCGAGCTGGCCAAGTCTTCCGGCATATCCATCTTCGTGATCGGGCATGTCACCAAGGAAGGCACCATCGCCGGGCCGCGCGTGCTGGAACACATTGTGGATACGGTGCTCTACCTGGAAGGCGACCGCTTCCAGGCCTATCGCCTGCTGCGTTCGGTCAAGAACCGCTTCGGAGCCACCGCCGAGGTGGGCGTCTTCGAGATGCTCGAGCGCGGCCTGGTCGAAGTGACCAACCCTTCTGAGGCCTTTCTGGCGGAACGAATGATCAACGCGGCCGGTTCTGCCATTGCCGTCACAATGGAAGGCACCCGCCCCCTGCTGGTGGAAGTGCAGGGCCTCACCAACCCGGCGCAGTTCGGCAATGCTCGGCGCACGCCCAACGGCGTGGACTACAATCGCCTGCTGATGATTGCGGCCGTGCTGACCCGGCGTGTTCGGCTGAACCTGGCCGAGGCGGATATCTTTGTCAACGTGGTAGGCGGCCTGAAGATCGACGAGCCGGCGGCCGACCTGGCGATTGCCGCAGCGGTGGCTTCCTCGATGCGTGACCTGCCGGTGCGGGCTGACACGGTGCTGATCGGCGAGATCGGCCTGGCCGGGGAACTGCGCATGCCCGGGCAGATGCCGGTACGCCTGCGCGAGGCCGCCAAACTGGGCTTTAAGACCGCCATCGTCCCAAAGAGGCTGCGCAAGGGTGAACCCTGGCCAACGGATATCGAAGTTGTGGAGGCGCGTGCGGTCCAGCAGGCCCTGGAACTGGCATTCGGCGTCCAACGTGAAACCCCGCCGGGCCGCAAGGTGGCGTAAAGCGACCCAGGATGACCGGCGGTGCCCGGGGAGGCGTTCCAAAATCAAGCCGGATGATCCCCTTTCATCCATGGTTCCATGAAAAGCAAACCGGTCGCATGACCGGTTTGTCCCTTTTTACCATAAGGACTCACTATATTTTATTGTAAGAAGCCGCTAAAATCTACGTAAATCTACATTGACAATAGCGGGGCGTGTGATACATTCATCCTGTTTTGTTGGTTGTGAGACGTTCCGATGGAACAGGTTGATGCTCGAAGAAAATGAATGGTTAACCCTGTCAGAATTTCAGAATCAATAGGGTTATTGACATCATTTTAGGAGATAGCATGCATTACATTCCCATTCTTTCCACTCTGGTCACATTTGCTTTTGCGGTGGCGGTCTTCCGTCGCTTTCTTTTCCGGCATGGCCCCCACCTGCTGCTATGGTCCATCGGACTGTTATTCTTCGGCATCGGCACCCTGGCGGAAGTATGGCTGGCCTTTTCCTTCAACGGGACAATCCTAAAACTTTGGTACCTGAGCGGGGCCATGTTGACCGCCGCCTGGCTGGGCGAGGGAACCATCCACTTGCTGGTGCGGAAGCACGGCGTTGCCTGGACTCTGACCGGGATCCTGGTGGTCGTTTCGCTGGTGGCAGCGTATCTGGTTTTATCCGCTCCACTCACGACCACCGCAGCATCATATAATACGACCGGGGCAATCTCGTCCCAGTATAAGGATATCCTGACCCGTGGCGGCCTGACCATCGCCCTGACGATCATTCTGAACTCCTACGGCACGTTGACCCTGGTCGGCGGAGCCATTTATTCTGCAATCATTTTCTTCCGCAAACATGTCCTTTTCAACCGCATGATCGGAAATGTCCTTATCGCCATCGGCGGGATCGCCCCAGCCCTGGCAGGTTCCTTCGTTTCCATGGGACTGCCCGACTTGCTCTACCTTTCCGAATTGATCGGTGCCATCCTGATGTATATTGGCTTTATCCAGGCGACAAAAGCGCCCGCGCACGAAGCAATACCGGCAGCAACATCAGGCTGATCTGCCGATTCCCGCAGCAGACTTCCGAAGTATTTTTAACTTCGGAAGTCTTTTTTTACAGGTATAATCTTTTCAGATTGGAGTCTACCATGACCATACTCGATCTACCCATACTTTCCCGCATCCGCCGCAACCACGGGCTGGAACATGCCACCATCAGCTTGCTTTCCCAGCGTTTCCCATACCGGCGCATGGCCGGATATTCATACCCGGGCGGTTTTTTCCTGCTGGGGGATGTACCCACCGACCAGGTACGCGAGGTGGTTGCCCAGGCACTCTCGCGCATGAATAACGGCGAACGCTACCTGGCCGTTCATCCCAACTGTGGAACGAATTTCGCCGTCTCTGGCCTGGTGGCCGGACTGCTGGCCTGGCTGGGTATGGCCGGGGCAAAGTCGAAACGTGACCAGTTTAGGCGCCTACCGCTGGTGATCAGCCTGGCAACGCTGGGGATCATCCTAAGCGTACCGCTCGGCCCGCAAGTCCAGGAACACATCACCACCTCCGGCGACCCGCGGGGGCTGTCCATTGTGGATATATTCCCGATCCGCTTCGGGCAGTTTTCCCTGCACCGCGTGATCACAAAGGGATAAAGAGGGTGAAACCACCAAGGCACAAAGACACGAAAAAGATTTGTGACTTGGGGTCCTGATGGTAGTTCTTTTTAGCTGGAAACACTCAATAGATGGCAGATACTTCCTCGATCATCATATTGCATGGCAACGACGAGTTCGCCATCGCCGCCCACATCGCCCGTCTGTGCGCCGGTTTGGGTGATTCTGCCACTGCAGATATGAACATCTCCCGCTTCGATGGGCGCACCGGTCTGGATTTTGAAGCGTTCAACACTGCCGTCAATGCGGCGCCCTTCCTAGCAACGCACCGGGTGGTGGTGCTGGAACATCCAACTGCAGCTTTTCCAGCAGCTTCAGCCCGGAAGAAATTCGTCGAATCGCAGGATGAGGCCGAACCGGACACTCCCATTTCCTCCAGCATGGCCCGAAAAATATTCCTCGAATTGCTGGATAAGGCCCAGCCGGGCACAACCATTGCCTTGGTGGAGTATGAGGAACTCAAGCGTGAAGCCTGGCTGCTGAAGTGGGCTGCGAAGTTCGGCGGGCGCGCCGGTGTGCATGTCTACAACATGCCCAAACATTGGGAGATGCCGCGCTGGATCGAGGCGGAGGCGAAGAAGCAGGGCGGCAAGATCGAACCGGATGCGGCCGCGCGCCTAGCCGAAATGGTGGGGGAAGACACTCGCATCGCCGCGCTGGAACTGACCAAGCTGTTGACATATGTTAATTTCGAGCATCCCATCCGCCTGTTGGATGTGGAGAAGGTCAGCATCGTCAGCGCCCAGGGCAGCGTCTTCGAAATGGTGGACGCGCTCGGCCTAAAGGATGGGAAAAAAACCCAGCGCATACTGCACCAATTACTGGAAAACGGAGAAGCCTTCGAATTGTGGGGCATGGTCATCCGCCAGTTCCGTCTGTTACTGCAGGCCCGTGAAATGCTGGATGAACACGCCACGACCCTGGATGTTCAGAATGCACTTGGATTGTACGATTTTGTGGCGCAGAAGGTCTGCAGCCAGGCAGGTCGTTTCTCCGTTCCAGCGCTGGAGTCCATTTATCACAAATTGCTGGAGATAGACGAGGGCGCCAAAACCAGCCAGGTGCCGCTCGACCTGGCGCTGGATACGTTCATCGTGGAATTGGTGCAAAAATAACCATCCGGGGGTAACACCTAGGATAATTGTGATTTAGAGGGATCGATAGAGGAGGAAAATTTATTGGTGAGATGCAATTCACAAAACTTATCACCTGTTGAGCATATGCCCGGCCAGGGTCTCGGGCGCGATCGGAAGGGCATGCGCCCGTACGCCGGTCGCCTGGTAGACTGCATTTGCGATCGCAGGGGCGGTGGGCACCACGCTGGCCTCGCCAATCCCCTTGGCGCCAAAGGGACCGCTCGCCTCCGGGATCTTCAGGATGATGGTCTCCAGGTTCGGCGGCATGTCCTGTGCTGTCGGAATGAGGTACTCGGAAAAACGGTCGACCCAATTGCCATCTGCCTTAAGGGACATGTTTTCGAAAAGTGCGAATCCAAGACCCATCGAGACGCCTCCCTCGATCTGTCCTTCCACCCCGGACTGGTTGATCGCCCGTCCGACGTCATGAATGGCGACGATATGGGTGACGTGGACTTTGCCCAGTTCCGGATCGAC
>JBEKCT010000030.1:0-28265 GCA_050014715.1 Anaerolineales bacterium
GAGAAAATTGGTGTTACATGCCCTAAAGATGGTGGTGACATCGTCTCGCGAAAGACCCGCAAGGGCCGGGTTTTCTTCGGTTGTGCAAATTACCCAACCTGTGATTTTACTTCCTGGAAACGACCGATCGCTCAACCATGCCCAAAGTGCGGAGGATTACTTGTAATTGCCAATAAGCGGGAAGCACAATGTACGGTTTGCGAAGAAAGCTTTCTGCTTGAAAATATAGTTACAGAAATTGTTCAGGAGTAGATCATGTTTCAGCTATATCTTGATCCTGGATCGGGAAGTTTCTTGATCCAACTATTAATCGCCGCCATAGCCGGCATGAGCATCGCCATCGGTGCCAACTGGAGCAAAATCAAGCGCATGCTCGGTAAAAAGAAAAATAAGGTAAAACCAGACGATGAAGACAACAACGAACAACATCCCGTCGCTTGATGCCTCATTCCGTGATCCAAGCGGTTTCCTATTCAGGCGGGATGGGGTTCTTTATCGTCAAGTGAACCAAATCTATGCCGATGATTATACGCGCTTGATGGACTCCGGCCTTTACGCCAAACTGGTAAAGGCTGGCCTGCTTATCCCGCATCAAGAATCTGGTGATGGGCAGGCGTTTCTACCTGCCCTAGCAGCATCTGCTTTTAAAACTTTGCGTCCCGAACTTATAGAATTTATATCCTATCCATACGAATGGTCATTTGGAGAGTTGAAGGATGCAGCTCTGGCGACTTTATCAATCCAGAAGCGCGCCTTGAAGCTGGGAATGTCGCTTAAGGATGCCAGCGCATATAACATTCAATTTCACTGCGGAAAGCCGACCATAATTGATACTCTTTCCTTTGAAACCTATAAAGAAGGCGAACCATGGGTGGCTTACCGTCAATTTTGCCAACACTTCCTGGCTCCACTTGCACTGATGGCTTATCGTGATATACGGCTGAGCCAATTGTTGCGAATTTATATTGATGGAGTTCCACTTGACCTTACCAGTGTATTGCTACCAATGCGAACCCACTGGAACCTGGGTCTGACCACGCACATCCATCTTCATGCCAGTGCGCAAAAGCGATACGCGGATGTGGCCGTGTCTGAAGCACGCAGCGGTCGTAAGATGAGCAAGCAGGCATTGCTTGGATTGATTGAAAGTCTTCAAGCGACCATCCGAAAATTGATTTGGAAACCCGCCGGAACAGAATGGGCGGATTATTATGTGGCAAATAACTACACAGACACTGCTTTCGAACACAAGAAAGTTCTTGTGATGGATTGGTTGTCAAAAATCGAAGCTAAAAAAGTATGGGATTTAGGCGCAAACTCTGGTATTTTCAGCCGGGTTGCGGTAGAAACCGGCGCTTACGTGATTTCGTCAGATATTGATCCTGCAGCTGTGGAAGTGAATTATCGCCTGGTCAAAGAAAAGAAAGAGCAGAATCTTCTTCCACTTGTGCTTGACTTAACCAACCCCAGTCCGGCAATCGGATGGAAGAATCTGGAGCGTGATTCGTTTCTGCAACGTGGTCCTGTGGACGCCATTCTGGCACTTGCTTTGGTACATCACCTTGCGATTTCGAATAATGTTCCACTGGAGCGTGTGGCTGAATTCTTTTCAGCCTGTGGGGAATGGTTGATAGTCGAATTCGTGCCCAAGAGCGATTCCCAGGTCCAAAAATTGTTGCGTAGCCGTGCTGATATTTTTAACGAGTATACCCAAGCTGGGTTCGAAGAAGCTTTTGGACAGTGGTACACTATTGAACAGTCAAGTGCGATCCGCGATTCAGAACGGTGTTTGTATTTGATGCGCCGAAAATAGGTGTTGCATTATTGACAAGGTTCTGTATAATAAGGATATCGGTGGTTTTATCCGGAGGAGATATCTATGAAGCTTCTTGACTATGCCAAAAGACCAGTTATTGCTGCTGTACTGGCAGGAATCCTAGGACTTGCTGTTGGGTTGATTTGGGCTTGGATAATCCAACCGGTGGTCTGGAAGGACGTGCCACCTTCCCAGTTGGGTGCAACCTATCAGGAGCAGTACCTACGAATGGCAATTGATTCGTACCATGTAACTCCTGATTCTGCTTTAGCCCTTCAGCGTTTTGAAGCATTGGGCCCGGTGGGGACTTCGCTTTTGACGACGATCCAAAATAATCCCGGAAGCCAAGATCCAAATGCCATCTCAAGTTTTATCAGTGTCGTTCAACCAAGTGGGGTTGAAACAACACCCCAACCTGGCGGCGGACAAGCCCTTACTAAAGGGATTTCATTTACCAGCTTTGCGCTTATAGTTGTGGCGGTAATTTTATTCGCGTTGGTTGGGTATGGCATTTTACGATACCTGATTCCCCTTTTCCGGAATACGAGTGCTGCATCCCCGACAGCTGCCGCCCGGGCACATGATATTTCCAGCCAGACGGAAATGACCGATTATGAATCCTTGGGTCAGGAACCTCCGATCTCCCAATTTGTAACCACATACGTTCTGGGCGACGATCTATTTGACGATTCTTTCAGTATCGATTCGCCCTCGGGTGAATTTCTCGGAGAATGTGGCATTGGTATTTCGGAAACCATTGGGGTTGGTGATCCAAAGAAGGTCCAGGCATTCGAGGTTTGGCTTTTTGATAAGAATGATATTCAGACTGTAACCAAAGTGCTGATGAGTGCACATGCATTCAATGACCCGGCTACTTTCCAGCGCCTGCAAGCCAAAGGTGAACCGTTTATGGTGGAGAAAGACAAACAGGTGGTTTTAGAGACTGCCGCTTTGCAGTTGGTTGCTACAGTCTCGGATGCCGAGTATGGGCAGGGTGCTCTACCCGAACAGAGCTATTTCGATCGCCTGACATTGGAGATCGCGGTCTGGCCAAAGGTGGTGGCACCTGCGGCGGAGACTCCACAATCACAATAACGAGTTGCTTGCGGTTCGAAAAAAATAATATAAACAATAAAGAAAGTGGGCGATCAAAAAGGTTGCCCACTTTATTATTAATCTAAATTATTATTCTATCTTTAAAATTTTTAGCTTTATTATTCCACCCGGTGTTTCTGCCTCGATCGTGTCACCGACACGGTGATCCATCAATGCCAGACCGATGGGGGACTCGTGGGAAATTTTGCCATGACGCGGATCGGCTTCCTTGGCTCCAACCAGATGATAGACCTCCGGGTCTAAGTTTTCTTCTTGTACGGTCACGTGTACACCAACGGCTATAATGTTCTTCGGGCCGCTGGTCTTTTCGACAATAATGGCATTTCGGAACATAAATTCCAGTTCCTGGATGCGCCCTTCGAGGAAACCTTGATCCTCTTTAGTCTTATGATAGTCTGCATTTTCCGAGAGGTCGCCCATCTGAATGGCGTCGCGCAATCGTCTGGAAATTGCTTCTCGCTGTGGACCTTTTAAATCTTGTAATTCGGCTTCCAGTTTGGCCGCACCTTCTGCCGTCAGGAATGTAGGTTGCTTGTCTGGCATACTATACTCGCTTATGTCTATGGTTTGAGATTGGGATCGGTGAGTCGCTCATGCTCCTCGATGGCGTAACGGTCGGTCATCCCGGCGATATAATCACATATGGTTCTCTCCAGACCGCGGGACTGAATCCAAGCCTGGACATGGTCGGGGAGGATAAGTGGTTCGAGATGATAAGCATTGAATAAATCTGTGATGATATGTTCGGCTTTAACCTGCATGCGTATAACACGGTAATGTCGATACAGGCTGTTAAATAGAAAATCTTTCAATTCCCGGTTACGTCGTTGTGTTTCCTCAGCATACCCGATGACATTGTACGACAATTTTTGAATGTCCAATGCGGACCTGGCTCCACTCTCTTTAAGGCGTATATCCGTTGCCTGAACCATGTCTGTTACCATCAATCCAACCAAGTGGCGGATCATGCAATGGCGATCCAAATCTTGCAAAAACGGACCGTGCCAGTTAAAAGTTTGAACAAGTGTTTCCCAGATGGCAATTCCCTCCAGGGATTGTGGAGTAATCAAGCCTGAACGTAAACCATCATCCAGATCATGAGTAGTATAGGCTAATTCGTCTGCCACGTTGCAGATTTGTGTTTCAAGGTTTCCACGCAAATCGGGATTAAAATCACGGGCGTCTGTAACATCGTATTCCGATTCATGCTTGACCATGCCTTCGCGGACTTCCCAGGTTAGATTGAGACCTGGGAAATCCGGGTAACGCTGTTCCAATTCGGTAACGATTCGCAGAGATTGTTTGTTATGGTCAAACCCTCCGAAGTCCTTCATCAGGCGCGCCAGTGTATATTCGCCGGCGTGGCCGAAAGGGGAATGGCCCAGGTCGTGTGCCAGGCATATAGCCTCCACTAAATCTTCATTGGCGCCTAAAGCGCGCGCGATGGTCCGGCCAATCTGGGCTACTTCCAGGGTATGGGTTAGCCGGGTCCGGAAGTAATCCCCTTCGAAATTGATAAAGACCTGCGTTTTATACTCCAGCCTTCGGAAGGCAGTTGTGTGCAATACACGATCGCGGTCGCGTTGAAAGGATGTCCGGTAATCTGGTTCTTCATCCAAATATGCGCGTCCTTTCGATTCCTTGCTGCGGACTCCATAAGGCGCCAAACTATGGTTTTCGTGCTCTTCGAGTTCCTGTCGGGAAAACATTTTCTTCCTCCAAACAAAGGACGGACGGTGAGTTTAATACAGTCAGGGTGGACTGTCAACGATGCAAAAAGGTGCCTGGATTTCCTCCCCTCAGGGCTTCGGTGAGGTTGCCTGCCTGTTCGCCGGAGAAAATCAACACTTCCAGATCGGGGATTCGTTCAATTAACGACAACATCCCGGTAACCTTGGAGAGCATACCGCCTGTCACATCTGTCCCGGCCGCTGCTCCGAGAGCGGATGCATGCTGCGTAAAGCTTCCAGGCGTTATTTCCGTTAGCAAGTGTTTTTTATCCGGAAAATCTGCCCACACGCCGACTTCCAAACCGGCAAGCAGGATCCGTTGGGGGGGGCTTAGTTTACTTGCCAGAGAAGTGAATAGATCTTCGGTGGAAAGAATGGTCCCCCCACGGACCTCATCGAAGGCGACATCTCCGTGAATGACAGGGAGCAGACCATTTAGAAGGGCTGCCTGGATGGGGTAATGGTCCCATTTTGCGACGTTTCCATCATGTGCCGTAATGGAGGCAGCCGGAGATAAAGTTATTGCCGGGAGCCCAGCCCGGTGCAGAACTTCCACGACGATGCGGTTCAGAGCGGATGCTTGGTACCACACTTCTGCAAACCCATCCCAGGCAGCGGGTCCTGACACACCCAGGTGGGTCTTATAACCACTGGCCGCAGCATGCCCAAATGAGCCGGAGCCGTGTCCAAGAACAAGCTGCAGGTCTTTATTTTCCTTCAAGGCTGACGCAATCTCCTTGACAAGAAAGTCAAGTTTGTCAGGTCGGGGAGTATAGGGACGGGTCTTGTCTGTTATCAGCGACCCACCGAGTTTGAGAAAGATTAGGCTCATGCGAAAAATGTAGCACGATCCGGGGTAGACGTCAAGAAGGTATAATCGAGTCAGATGAACCTGGATATACACGACGCAGTAATCATGGCGGTAATAATTGCCATTCTAGGCGCTGTTTTCAGCGCTTGGAGGGCTATTCGGTCCATCCGTAAAAGCCGTAATGTAGTTTATTATCGAATCCGCTATCGACTGGTGTCCAGTGGATGGTGGGCGCTTGTTCTTGCGGCGGTACTAGTTCTAGGGGCTATTCTAATTGGAATCGTTGCAGAACCTGTTGCATATATGTTTTTCCCTCCCAGCCCAACGATATCTTCAACCCCGACAATTTCTCCCACACCGACCATCAGCCTAACCCCGACCATTACTGAAACTCCGACCATCACCTTTACACCCGTCATGAGTTATACCCCGACAATCACGAGTACGCCTTTCCTGCCTGACGCCATTGAAGTGCAATTTACCGGTACGGTCACACCTAATCCTGGGGCAGTATTCAGCCGGTTGCAGTTCTCCCGTTCGTATATTAAGTACAAAGCGGTTAACCCCCAGACCTCCTTCCCGAACCCGGTGCAAAATATATTTATAACCTACACTTACGATAAAATGACAAACGGAGTTCAGTGGACGATTCTTGTATATCGGGATGGCGTATTTATTAATTCGTACACTGATCCCTGGGGAGCGGGTACAGGCGGGAGTGGTGAGTATCCATTGGATCTGCTAGTAGAGAAATGGCTGCCAGGAACTTACCAGGTGATCTTCTTTGTAGGGATAGATTGGAAAGTAGTGGGCGAGTTTCGCGTAACCGGCGAGCCGCCATCCGCTACTCCCGGCCTGTTCCCGAGCCTGACACCCACGTTGGCTAAGTCTGCTCCACCCAGCTTCACACCGCGGCCCTCGGATACCCGCTGGCCGACTGTGACGAAGTGAACCATGGGCGTTCGTAGTAATCCGAAGAACTCTTAGATGATTTTTTGTTGATTTTTGGCCCACGCATGCGCGATTTGGGCAGCCAACCTGGCGTTATTTTGCAGGAGTTTCAGGTTGGCATTCAAGGATTCGCCATCCGTCAACTCGGCCAGGCGAGCCAGCAGGAAAGGGGTTAAGGGCTGACCATGGATGCCTTGCGAATGGGCTTCTTGGCGGGCTTGCTGTATGGCACCATCAATTCTTTCCTTTGGAATTTCTTCTTCAGGGGAAAGGGGCTGGCAGACCAGGATGGCGCTGTTCATTCCGAGGCTCCAATGTGTCTCTGCGAACGCAACCACTTCCTGAGGAGAATCCAACCTGGCGCTCACAGATAATCCGCTCTGCCGGGAATAAAAAGCTGGAAATTCATCTGTCCCATACCCAATGACCGGGACGGCCATTGTCTCCAGGTATTCCAGGGTGGCTGGCAAATCTAGAATGGCTTTTGCCCCGGCGCAAACGACAAGCATGGGGGTATCGGATAATGCTTGCAGGTCTGTGGAAACATCCAACGTTTCCACTTCATGAACCCCGCCTATGCCACCGGTGGCGAAAACTTTTATCCCGGCCTGGTGGGCAGCAAACATGGTCCCGGCTACGGTTGTACCCCCGCATTCTTTCTTGAGGATGGCAGTGGCAAAATCCCGGCGACTGATCTTGCGGACACTCTCTTCATTCGACAGGCGCTCCAGTTCAGAATCGGTCAGACCAATAAGAATTTCCCCATCCAAAACGGCAATGGTGGCAGGCGTGGCCCCGTTCTCACGTACAACGCGTTCCATGTCGCGGGCGAGAGCAAGGTTCTGTGGGCGCGGCAAGCCGTGTGTGATGACAGTCGATTCAAGGGCGACTGTTGATTGTCTGAGATGGTGGGGCGTTGAAATTCGAAAATTCGGGTAAGAGGACATTTATGAGAATCTTTCTATTACAAATCCCTATGGCGGAAGACAATTAAGATGGTCCCATCATATCGAGAAACGGGGAACGGTGGCAAGATGAACTTCCTGGCTAGGCGTGTACCCATATAAAAAGACTGCCAGAATGCCCATCTCTCAAAAATCATTGCCAGGAGCAGCTCCTGACCAAAAAATTATTCTGCTAGGACAAAAGCAGTATATACTGTTAGAATCCTGTTTGTCAAGCAAATTGGTGTTGCGAATTATGTCACTTCAGGTCGACTTTCACACTCATACCGTTGAATCCAAAGACTCGCTTACTTCCCCTGAACGGTTTATAACAGCCGCACGTCGAAAAAAACTGGACCGGGTGGTTATCACTGACCATAATTGCATTGCAGGGGCGCGGATTGCGCATGTCCTGGACCCGGAACGGATCATTATTGGTGAAGAAATCATGACCACCAAGGGCGAGATTCTGGCCGCGTTCGTGACCGAAGAAATTCCACGCGGGCTTTCGCCTCAGGAGACGATCAAACGGTTGCGAGACCAGGGCGCTTTCGTCAGCGTTTCCCACCCGTTCGACTCCTGGCGCCACGGAGCCTGGAAATTGGAAGATCTTCTGGAAATAACTTCTCTCGTGGATGCCATCGAGATATTCAATGCACGCTGCACCAATGCGGTCGATAATCAAAAGGCAGGGGAGTTTGCCATCGTCCATCACCTGCCCGGTACGGCAGGCTCGGATGCCCATGCAGCTTTTGAACTTGGAAAGGCCCGGCTGGTGCTGCCACAATTTGCAGGACCGGAAGAGCTGCGGAAGGTTATCCGGGAAGGTCAATTGCAGGGAAGCTTGTCGCCATTCTGGGTGCATTTCGCTTCATATTATGCCCGCTGGAGGAAAAAGGTTGTATAATAGCCCCCGATGGGGCGGTGGCGGAATTGGCAGACGCTGCGGACTTAAAATCCGCCGGTAGAAATACCGTGTGGGTTCGACCCCCACCCGCCCTACAGATAGCCTTTTTAGGCATTTTCTGGCTAAAAACCCACTATATAGGGGTCTTTGGCACACAAAAAGGAGTGTGCCTTATGTTTTTTAAATCCGAGACGCAGAGGACTCTACAAGTTTCTAATGTTAATGTAGATGATTATCTGTTGAACTGGCTGGAGGCCTTTCTCATTGATCGCAAAGCTTCGGGGGTGGCAGATGGTACCCTGCGTTTCTACCGCCAAAAGATCAAATTGTTTTCGGACTACTGCGATGCCCAGGCGGTAAAGCAGATCAGTCAGATCACCCCCTCTTTTCTGCGCCAATTCTTGCTCTACCTTGAAGAATCAGGGCATAATCCTGGAGGAAGGCATGCAGCTTTTCGAACAATTCGGGCATTCTTCCTGTGGTACGAAGACGAGGTGGAGCCACAAGGTTGGTCTAATCCGATCCGAAAGGTGAAGTCTCCTAAAGTTCCAGTGGAACCACTGGAGCCTGTATCCTTCAGGATTTGTTTCAAAATCATGGATGAAAGACATGGCCAATCGAAAGGGACGGGACAAATCACATCCCATGTATTTGAAGATGGATGATAAATGGTTGTTTACCAAAAGTTTACTCAATGAATTCGCGGCGCTGGCTGGTTTTTCGAAATGCATGATTTATTCTCTTCATGACCCACAGGATATGTTTCAGAAACACTTTAAGGATCTCATCAAGATCGGGACAGATATAGAATCTGATAAGGTTCCCGACTGGGTATGGGAGATCATTGCAAAATACGAAGCATTCTTTTCAGATGATTTAAAAGGAGATTTACTTATTGAAGGATGTATTATTTTTATCAAATAACCTATTTACCATCCCGTCTTCGCCGATGTTTCGATAATATTCCACTATTGGTTTTTATCCACCGAGCGTAATCTGGGTTGAACTGTGAATTAATAGGATCGCACCAACCAAATAGCCGCAATTCCTGTTTCTGCTGGTGTATATGTTTGAGCAAATGCAGCCCTTTTCTACCGCTTGGGGAGCAATCCTAGCCCAATATTGGATTATTTATTTGTTCGCCCTGGGACGGCTGGGTTTTAAAGCTCCCTGTAGAGTGGCAGTGAAAAATATTCCCGGTCGGTCCTCCTTTTTGCCGCAATCCTAACTGGCTTGGTTATTTTCATTGCTTTCACCAAGCTCGGCCTGCTTCTGAACCCGATTTATCAAATCTGGAGAGGGCAGAATTTATCCATTATAATAACCTTGTAATGGGAAATTCATAGTCTGGACATTGAATGAGCCACGACCGGCTTGAACGAATTTTGGGTCTGGATATTGACAACTCGCACCTACCTGTGGACTTTCCGAAAAAATAGTACCTCCACAATTTCCTTTCCCATCTCAAATCCTGGACAATAATTTGCATGGATATTCTCAAGAAACGAAACGGAATCTTCCCGATCATCATTACCCCGCCCTCCTCCTTGGAGCTACCAAATTTCCGTGAACTGTGGGAATATAGAGGCTTATTCTTCTTCCTGGTTCGTCGGGATATCAAGTTGCGTTTTCAACAAACATTCATCGGGGTTTTCTGGGTCGTGCTTCAACCCTTGATCCAGATGCTGATATTTTATGTGATCCTGGGTATATTGATACAAGTTCCTACAAATGGTATTCCTTACCCACTGTTTTTCTTATCTGCTTTCTTAGCCTGGCAGTTCTTTTCCCAAGTTGTCAATTTAAGCGCGTTCAGTCTGGTTGGGAACCTTGGTGTGATCCTTAAATCCTACTTTCCCAGACTGGCACTACCCCTGGCGTCCATTGTAAATGCATTGGTGGATTTTGCCGTTTGTTTTCTGGTCTTAATGGTTTTCTTGCTTTTAGACGGGCATTATCCGATCACAATACGATATTTGCTCCTGCCGGTGCTATTAGTGATCACCATTGTCTTTTCTTCCGGTGTTGGTCTTCTATTTGGAGCATTGATGGTGGTTTTTAGAGATACCAAGAATCTTCTTAGTTTTATCTTGATGATGTGGATGTATGTTACGCCCATCATGTATCCCATATCCATTGCTCCGGAAAGATTCCGCATCCTTTTCTATTTCAATCCCCTCACCAGCCTGGTGGATGCATACCGATGGGTATTCTTGGGACAGGGCGACCTGCCAAGGGCCAGTTACCTGTTACTTTCAACCGTAATTGCAGTGATCATCTGGTTCTGTGGCGCGATTGCCTTCCGGGCGATGGAAAATAGAATCGCTGATATCATGTAAAGCATATGAGTCAATCAGCCATTAAGGTCGAAAACCTTTGGAAAGAATATGATATCCGCCACAACTTCGAAGGACCGCAGATTTCCTTGAAGACTGTTCTGAATGCACCCTTCAACCGCCTGGCGAGAAGGTCTGAAAAGAATCCGCATTTCCAGAAATTGGAAGCTTTTTTTGCCTTAAAAGATGTTTCGTTCGAGGTGGAGCATGGTGAATCGATTGGGTTGATAGGGCGCAACGGATCCGGAAAAAGCACCCTGCTCAAGATCCTTTCTCGCATCACCCGACCATCCAAGGGGAGAATTACACTCTACCAACGAGTCAACTCTTTGCTGGAAATTGGTACTGGGTTTAATACCGAACTCTCCGGACGAGAGAATATTTATCTGAATGGCAGTTTCCTGGGAATGAAAACATCCGAGATCAGGCAAAAGTTCGATGAGATCGTAGCTTTCTCGGAAGTCGAACAGTTCATCGATACGCCGGTTAAATTTTATTCGAGCGGAATGTTCGTGCGCCTGGCATTTTCGGTGGCCGTTCATTTAACGCCGGAAATATTGTTATTGGATGAAGTGCTGTCGGTGGGGGATGCCGGTTTTCAACGGAAGTCCATGGAAAAAATGAAGGAATTGCTCGGGAGCGGCGCCACGATCGTTCTGGTTTCACACAACTCCCAGGCCATCAAGGATATTTGCAACCGTGCCATCTGGTTGGACAAGGGTATGCTCCAGGCGGATGGCCCCGCTGCCAGCGTGTCTGAGAACTATCGCACTTTTCTTGAAGAACAAGCTCATTAATTCTCTTTCCCAAAGCGTCAACTAAATATTTAGGCATTAGTTATAGGTACTGATGCGGAGGGCCCCTGGGAACAGGCGGCAATCGCCAGGGCAAGGATCACGAATGATGCCAGGATACGTTTGTTATTCATCAGATTCTCCTGAAGAGGGAATGGTAAAACAACCTACTTTACACTGCTTGGCCTTTTCCTGGGTTAACAAAAAGTAAAGAATTGGTTAGGGTTTCTTTCCGGACCGGCCCGAGCTGCACTTGAAACCGCTGGAACAAGTCCCTGGCGCATGTCCCAAGCACCCGTTGTATTTCGAAGCCCTGAATAATAATACCTTTTGGCAGAACGCAGGGCTGGAAAGCATTTCAAAACGATACTTCAAACCATGTTATTCGTATTGAACCGTTGGATGCGGACCCGCATGTCCGGTGTTGTGAGATCGATTCAATCCAGCCTTGACAGAATCACTAACATAGAAGTCGGCTTCTCTACCAGACAAATTGTGTATAAGCATGAGAAAAGCAGTCAGTGAATGAAACCGGAATAGGTAGGTTGAAATCCAAGAGGTAATCGAGCACGCGCAAGCCCAATTGAAAAAGGCTCAAATCCCAGCGGTCTGTGCGATGGACAAACAGGTGAAGATTTTGTCTTAAAGACCAAAGGGCGATGTTCACGATCCAGAGGTAAGCCAGACAAGCCGCTGGCCAGGACACTCAGCATGCGGCGAACATCAAATGCTGACGATTGTGCATGCCCTGATGAGCCGGCTCAGATTGCTGCTGATAGATGAGCCGAGTCTGGGCCTTGCGCCGATGCTTGTACGCGAGATTTTCCAGATCATCCAGTCCCTGAAACACTAGGAAGTGACAATCCTGCTGTTTGAACAGAATGCCAAGCTCGTTCTCAAATATGCCGACCACGGCTACGTGATGGAAGCCAGGGTGATCTCGTTCGGCGACCGTGCCGATCTTCTTCAGAACGATCCGCGCGTGTAGCGGGCATATCTCGGGGGGTAGCGTACCCTGTGCTTCGGCGTTGAGCCAAGGAAAAGGGGTTATTGACCGGTGCGCGGCGCAACCCGTACCCAATCGAATTGCACGCCCAGAAAGCGCAAATCGGCATTTATATGGATGGCATACGGCGTCGTAATCGGGCCGGTCTGAAACAGAAAGCGGGTACGGCGTAGGTCTAACGCTACCACCGATTGGGGGAGCATGCCGGTAAACACGCTTGTTCCATCCGAACTGACCGTGCGTGACAGCGGGATGGGCTGGCCGTTGACGGCCAGGGTGAGCCTTTGCAGACTTTCTGGCAACAAACTGCCCATAATATGCATCTGAACCTGATAATCGGTGTCGGTGACCAGCCAAAAGTCGATTGCGGCATCAGTGGCGCCGGTCCAGTTCCCATACCACCCGTAACCGATAAACGGATAGGCCGGCCAATCACCAAAATACGTATGCGGTGGGCTAAAATTCAGGTCAACAAGATGAGATGGTACTTCATTGTAGGTGACGGTCGATTGGTATGGCCAACTGGTCAGCGTTGTGTAGACGCGCGCCGGCGGGGGGGCGGAGCCATCGATCAACGTTGAGGGATTATACGCCCCGGAACTCACCGAGTTGGCAGCATTACTTGCATTCGGCCAGTTGGAGATCAGCGCAAGTTGCCCTTCACCTTGGTATTCAAAGGCGATGACTTTATTCAGTGAATAAGTCCCAAACACAGTCACAGTCACCGTATCGGCGCCGAGGGTACACGTCGGTTGCGGCGGATTGCCAGCCAGCCGGCCCGGATCGCACATGGCGGCTGTCAGGTCTGGCTGGTGGTACAAATAACGCACTGCGTCGTTAAACCCGTAGAATGCCTCACTCTCGGCAAACAAGCCGAGTGAACCGCTAGTCTGGTGGGTCTTGTCTATCACCAGAATCAGACTGCCATCCGCCACCTTGGGGGCCTGTTGAACAATTTGCGCCAGGAAATACTGCTCCTGATCCGCATAGATCTTTACCAGCATGATCTCTCTGAGCCCCGCGACCGCTGCCAATCCAACCAGGATAATGGTTACTGGTAGTGCTACCAGCCATGGATGCCCCACCAGCTGGCCAACGAATAATATGGCAGATGCCACAGCGAGCGCGCCTCCAATTGATGAGAAGATAAACACGCGTTCTGTAATCGCCCGGTGAGTCGGCAACGGGATAAAAATGATGAACCCGAGGCCAATGAGCACCAGCCCAACCAGAAAACACACGCCATAACGGCGCAGTGCCATTTGTCTGGTGGTTGGCAGGTCGGGCGCCAACCAGCGTTGGACGGCCAGCGTGACGCCAATGACCAGCCCGAGCGCAGCGCCAAGACATGTCGAGCGCGCGCCAAGTTGCAACTGACCCATCGCGTCCGTCCAGCTCTCGATGAAGCTGCGATAGTAAGGACGGATCAGATAATGGAAGTAGCTTCGCAATTGAGCGAGCAGCGGTTCAGAGTTGGCGGCATGGGCGATGATCTCATTACGGGAGCTGTTGGCGCCCAGCGCGAGTGCCAAAATGGCTTCCGATAGCATAATTGCCGGAGCTGCGTACCAGAGCAGTGCGTTCCATACGACCCTCCGGGAGATACCGCGTTGCAACCAGACCAGGAGCAGGGGCGTGGCGATCACCATGGGATAACCTTCCTCGTAACTGCCGAGGCACAACGCCAGGCTCAGCCACATACCCGCCAAAGCCAGCAAACGCTGATTTTGCCAATAATCAACCAGGAGGTAGACGGCCAGCAGATACCAAAATACGCTGCCTTGTGGAACGTGATTACGGGCGTTGAATAACCCTGTATCACTCGGGAAAACGACAAACAGCACCGAGGCGATAAACGCCAGCATTCGATGTTCCGGAAGCAACCGTAAAAGCAGCGCATACAGGATGATCCCTTTCCCCAGGAAAAAAAGCAGCACCACCAGATTTAATCCGGCGAAAGAATCTGAGTTCAACTGGTAGCCCAACCAGTCGTCCAAACATAGAAAGGGGCGATTTTTTTCGATGGTCAGGATGCTGGTGAACAAGGGGTTATTGTCAAAGCGGGCATAGTAACTCCAGTCTTCGACGAGCCAGGCGGTGCGCATGCCGAGTTCACCCCAAAAGATGGATGCCATGATCGCCAGGGCGATTACCAAAGTCAGCCAACCGAGCGATGTAGCGTTGAGTGGGTCGCGCACAGATGACGGGACTGGGTTATGAACAGGCGACGGGTTATTCTGGGTTGCGGTCATGGTGTGCTGCTCACCAAGTTGGCGATTGGATACGGATGCATCCATTTGTTTAAGGTCAAGCAGAAGATCTCTGGATGCTTCCGCTCCAACCGTGGAGCTGAGGTCTTCTTCCAGGTGCGAGCATCCTTATCCACCGCTCGAAAGAATGGGAAGACCGTTCTGGATGCTTTGCGCCTGGCTTTATCCGGTACACCTTATTGTCCTCCATTCATCACAGTACCTGCCTGAGCAATTACTCCCAATAATTAATTTCTTCATGGATTTTCGATATTTCTTAATATGGACAATACCTTCGTAAGAATTCGTGGCAACAAAGTATTTTGATATCGTTTACCCGTTTTGTAAACCCTTTCCTTTATCAATAGCTATTGCCAGGATATGCTCAAGGTTGCTTCTAAATTTTTCTTGGTTATATTCTTCACGAATACGATCCAAAGCGTTTTGACGCAGCGAGTAAAAAATATCTGGATTCGAGTAAAGCTTAACTACTTTTCGGCCGAAATCTATATGATCATGTCCAACAAGAATATCACGATCTTCACGCCAACCGAGCTGTTCAGCTGTTAAGGGAGTTACAACAGCCGGCAATCCGTATGCTGCTGCTTCAATCATTTTAAGTGGAATCCCGGCCGAATACCGCGTGGGTACTACAAATAACCGGCAACGATTGTAGTATGGTGTAAGATCTTCCACCTTGCCAATTACATGAACGTAATTTGATTCCATATCCCAAATAGCTTTTACATTATTCGTGCCAACAATATAAAATTCACATTCAACAGATTGTCGAACCAAAGGAAAGATTTGGTTTACAAAATAATGTACTGCATCTTCATTAGGAGATGGATATCCTAAAACACCTCCCACGAAAAGGATACCCCTCCGTTCTTCAAAAGTAGCAGGAGTGGGCTTCGGATCAATGACATTCCCTAAAACATGAACTGAAGCCGCACCATATTTTACAAAAATATCTTTTTCCTTTTCGGTGACTGTGGTTACAATGCTTGCACCTATAGTCAAAGATACTTCGTTTTGGATCAGCCTTTCTTTTTCAGAATCATTCATGTGATTTCCGTTCAAATCGTTATATTTTATCTCCCTTAATGAGAAGATTGCTTCGGCATCATAGATGACCCTTGTCTTTTTCGCAAGAGTGATTAAATGCTTCATTGCTTCTTTCATATTATGCGGTCGGCTAATAAAGGCTATATCGTAATAGTTTGGTCTGGATCTTAAGAGAGCCTCCAAATCTATTTTCTGCGTACCTTCAGAATATAAAATCTCGACCCCCTTTAATTGTAACAAACGGCTTATTTCAGGAATATTGGCAGGTTTTTGCAAAGGTAGGAAAGTCAATCTATAGCCGGCTTCTGCCAATATTTGGATTATTTGATAAGATCTGGGATACCCTGAACCTATTCGATAATCCGGAATCTGATCATCAATGAACAATATTCGTTTCGCATTGGATTTATGTTCACGGGATGGAAAAATATTGGCAGGTATTGGAAGATTGAAGTCTTCTAAAATATTTTGCCATTTCCTAATGAACTTATCCTGATTTTTTTTCTGGAGCGCAATTGCACTTGCCTTGCCTGAACTGCCAAATTCATAATGAATGCCTACTGCAAAAGGTTGGAAGACAACCCGAAAACCTTTACTCCACAAATGCACGCAATAATCGTTATCTTCATAATAAGCTGGTGCATATCTTGTGTCAAACTTGCCCAGGGAAAGAAAAATAAGCCGGGGTGTCAAAAGTAATGCACCCGAACAATAATCCACTTCTTTCACATAGGAGAATTCTGGTTTGAACGGATCATCGTATCGTCCATATCCTTCGCAACTGCCGTCACGCCAAATAATCGATCCCGCTTCTTGCAACCTGCCATCCGGAAAAATGAGTTTGCCTCCAACAGCACCGATATTCGTTCCATTTTCAATGGTATCAACCATAATTTTGATTGAATTCGATAACAACTCAATATCGTTATTCAAGAAGAGCAGGTATTTCCCAATCGCCAGATCAACCGCTTGATTACATCCACCACCAAACCCAAGGTTTGCAGGATTCCGAATAATCTTGGCATTATTAACTCTTTCAAGCAATTCTGATGTCTCATCAGTGGATGCATTATCAATTATCACTACTTCAAAAGGAATGGAACCGGCTCCCAAAGCCAATGTTTCCAGGCACTGAAGCGACATCGCGGCACGATTATAGAATAACAGGATGATCGACACAACAGGTTCAGTATAAATTGGTAACTCCAATGAAGCATCGGAACTTAAAAATACCTGTAATTTTGCGTTAATTTTGTTTTCTTCTACTTTATTTGGCGAAGAGCTTCTTGGTTTCGGTTTTGTGTTAGTGATGGAGTGGATGCTATTGTTATCTCCTCCTGAAAGTATTACTTTCAGTTTTATATCTATCCTTTTTATCAAAGATCCTAATCCATAGTTCTTCAAAATATATAATGCTTTATCCCAAGACGATTTATGAAGGACTCCACCGAATAAGTGGACTAAATTTCTTATATTAAATAATAACTTTCCTGTTCGGCTTTGCCTACTAGAAGAATAGGCATCATCCAATGGGGGGAGGCTAAGAGTAAGTACCTGTGCGTTCTGCCTTGTCTCAACACCATCTGTAAGAAATTGTTTTATATCTTGGGTTGGTAGTGGTTTGCGTTTTTCTAATCTACCGTATTTCAGAAAATGAACAAGCGGATTAATCCCTGAATTTTTTATATCTGCATGAGTGTCGAGGTACCAAGCGCTGCTGAAATTGGGTCCTGGAGAACGGCCTTCGAAACCTCCAAATTGCAAAAAGTGCAGAAGTGGATCCACCTTTGCCTCAGGGACATCCGGATTATTGTTTAGATACCAATCCTCATCGAACAGGCCAGAGGACATAATCAAGTCCAAATCTTCCTTTATTTCGCGGTTTCTTCTGATTTTCCTAAATGGGAAAAAAATACCATTAATCAATCGCCGAAGCACCCGGGCGCGGTGGCTGTTGGAAGGTGCGAGCAGGACTCGAATTCGGCGGAATAATAATGCGATCCTCCAGGCCTTACTTCTATTTATCTCGGCCACCTGGGCAGCGAGCGCCTGGACCGTCAGATCTTTCCATGCCAATTCGGCTTGAGTCTCAGCTAGTTGCGCATTGATGAAAAAAGAAAAAATATCATGTGTGCCTGATAATTCCTTAAAATTATT
Organism: Anaerolineales bacterium; assembly: GCA_050014715.1. Lineage (GTDB taxonomy): Bacteria > Chloroflexota > Anaerolineae > Anaerolineales > Villigracilaceae > UBA877. The sequence goes on from JBEKCT010000030.1 coordinate 17,886, forward strand.
TATATCAAAATTATAGAGTTTTTTAATTTTTCTTGCTTTTGAAGGGTTGTTCAGTTCATCAAATAATAGTCTTAGACCAAATAATTCAGTAAACTTATACGGTTTGGTTTCCAGCGCAATCATGGCTAATACAAATTGGGCGTCAAAACCTTCTGATCTATAATATTTTTGCGCGGTTGGAAATATTTTCACCATCTCTATATAATTCGAAATATGGCAATAGTGATCAAGCACTGGAATGAACTCAAATTGATTTCGAATGTTATTGTCTGTTCGTGTACTGCTATTGTTTGCCTTATCGTCGCGGATACGAAAGCGTACCAATTTCTTTGGCATTACATGGATCTCGTATTTTAAACATAGACGCACCCACATATCAAAATCAGAGATTTGGACCAACCCTTGTCGGTACAAACCACATTCCTGATAACAAATCTTCCTTATCAATATACTAGGGTGGCATAACGCATTACCATGATAAAAAAAGTAATTGAGCCATTCATGACGGCTTCGATTTGGCTGATCAAAAACACTGGAAATATAATTTGATTTGTCTTCGAACGGCTCACCCTTCTCCGCGACAATCATAGCGTTAGTGAATACCGCGCCTATCTCTGGATGAGTATCCAGGAAACCTACTTGTTCTTCTAGTTTGTTCGGTTCCCAAGCATCATCAGAGTGGTGAATGGCAATATATTTCCCTCTCGCTTCTTCAGAAATCGCCTTATTTAGACCATAAACGGCATATCGATTCGTTTCATTTCTAAAAGCACGTATGCGTGGGTCAGCGTAACTTTGAATGATCTCCCAAGAATCATCGGTTGATGCATCATCCCAGATGATGAGTTCAAAATCCATAAAAGTCTGCGATAAAATACTATCAATGCACTCTTTAATATATTTGGCATGGTTGAAGGATGAGAGAATTACGCTAACCGTTGTTATCATTTCCTTAATTCCTTAATAATTTCGCATATTTTTTCTACCTCGTCTAACTTTAAACCTCCGTACAAAGGCATGCATAATACTTCTTTAACAACTTTCTTTGCCACAGGCAGGTTTTCTGGGTTTGAAGACGGCAGATGACGATAACAACTATAATCGCTGCATAGAGGATAGAAATATTTCCTGGCGAAAACATTATATTTTTTTAAATCTGAATAGACTTCATCCCGGGAATGACCAAATTCACCGCCAATTCGGATGACAAAATATTGATAACTTTTCTTCACACCATTGGGAATCTCAAAAACTTTTATTCCTGGAATACCAGACAGGTTTTGTGTGTAAGTGTCAACTATTTTTTGCCTTTTCTCCCTTTCGGCATCAATTAGTCTAAGATTGATGAGACCTATTGCGGCCTGTAATTCATTCATTTTCCCGTTAATTCCTGGTAAAACTACTTCATCTTCATTTTTTATTCCAAAGTTCTTGAGCAGATCTATTCGTTTTTTCATGTGAGGAGTGTTGAATGTTAACGCACCACCTTCGATAGTGTTAAATAATTTTGTTGCGTGAAAACTGAACATGGAGATATCGCCAAATGTTCCGATGCCAACACCATTAATTTCCGTATTAAAAGCATGAGCTGCATCATATATGACTCTCAAGCCATACCGGTCTGCAACCTCTTGAATTTTGTTTATATTACAGGGCATCCCGTATACGTGGACCCCTAAAATTCCTGTGGTCTTTGACGTAATCATCCCTTCGATCTTCTCTGCGTCAATTGTCAATGTACTCTCATCAATATCACAAAAAACAGGTGTAATATTATTCCACGCAAGGACGTGCGGCGTTCCAGGGAATGTAAAAGGTGTCGTTATGACTTCCCCCGAAAGGCGCAGGCTCTGAATCGAAACAAGCAATGCGATTTCTCCATTGTTAAATATGGAAATTCCGGGTACCTTCAATACTCTTTTTAGTTCCTCTTCCAATTTTTGATGTTTGGCGCCTCCATTTGTGAGCGACTGCGACTCCCAGATTTCATTAAGTTCTTTATTCACATCCTCCAGATTCGCCAACATTGGGCGTGTAACGTAGATAGGTTTTTCAAAGGGTTTCATAATTTCATCCTCCATTGCTGACAGTTCTGTAGAAAATCCATCTTGTAGGTTGGCGCCCAGATTACCACACCATCAGTCTCCTCGTTATTGTAAAGGTGGCGACTTTTTTTCATCCTCCCTTGAATCCAAATTATGCATACCCGTATAAGCAAATAATTAGCAGATCATTAGCAGAAATCTCGAGAGTCGATATGTCACCTCATAGAAAATTGCTTTGCTTTATCAGGCAGGTATCTAAAGTATTTTCACGAGAAGAACCCCTATCACTTTGAATTTTCACAAATGACTGCTATATTGTTGAAAATATTATATATCTGTACTTCAGCTACCTCAACATGGAGGTGTGGCTTCTGGTGACTGATGTGGTAGTTTACTTGTATAATAATCAATACAATGCGTTGGATAGTTACGCCCACTCAATTCCTTTACAAACATATCAAGAGAATAGGGCTCCTTGCACATTGTAACGGTGTTAGATTTTGAATCATATAAGGCAAAATTAACTGTCTCGATACTGTCACGATTTTGGCCTACGCTTCCGCAATTTACAATTTCCTTATTTGAGTGTTCAATCCTGAACTGATGGTGAGTGTGACCTATGATATAGTTACAATCTAAGTCATCTTCCAATATACTGTTCGCATATATCCTCTGGTTAGCAATCGTATGGGTACATGTAAAGGAACCTAATTCATAGGATTTCGGAAGCTTATCAATAAGATCGTATCGAGAAAAATTCTTGATTGAATTGTAAAAGAATTCCTGCACTATGGGCAATTCATCTTCGATCTTGTCTTTGCCTGAGAAAAGCCTCTCATGATTTCCTTCAAGCAATACAATCCCCGGAAGAGAGTATACTAATTCAAGACATTCGTCATTCCAGGGGCCATAATTTACAACATCACCTAAACAAATATAGGCGTCTACCTTATCTTTGGTCGCTTTCACAAAGACATTCAACGCTGGAAGATTCGCATGAATATCACTCATTATTGCGATAATCACCGATTTTTTGCTCCATTTGGTTTCGATATTCTGTCAAACCTTCAAATAAAGTATGCGGGCGAAAATTCCATGTCCTAATCGCTTTATCAATACACAAAGCCGAAAAACTGGCTGGTATTGGACCGTAAGAAGGCTTGATATTGATGGATAACTTACGTTCCGGAAACAGATCGATTACAGCTTGAGCTAATTCAAGGATCGAATGGGCTGTACCCGATCCAACATTATAAATTCCGGGTTCTCCTATCTTCAAAGCTTCGACAATTAAATTAGCGATATCCTTTACATACACAAAATCATAAGTGGATATACCAGCATCAAAAACTTCAAGGGGCAGGCCTCGGTATGCACTTTCCATAAATCGTGCAACGACAGATTTTGGAGACATACCCAAACCAAATAAGCTTGATATTCGAAGACATAGAGACTGCATATGGCGCGAACGTCGCAGATGTTCGACGAATAATTCTCCAACCAGTTTACTACTTAAGTAATAAGTTGCACGATCCGCCGGGTACATGGGATCGTTCTCCGTTAAGGGAATATCCGAATGGATATAAGCATTTCCGGATGTCAAATAGATGAAGCGTTGAGCTGGATGTTGCGATACTAACAAGGCCAGTCGTAAGGTAGCAAGACTATTCGACTTGATGCAAGTTTCCGCATAGGTAGGATCCTCATAATCTGGTGGAATAAAAGCTGCTAAATGGCATACCGCATCAACCCGGTCAATAATATTTTGCAAGTTATCTAATTCATTTATATCCCCTTGAATTATTTCAACGGCGCCTGTTTTTTTTATGTGATCTGGAAAACCACCTTTGAGGTCTAGTGCAGTGACTTGCCAGCCTTCGTTTAGCAATGCTTTGACCAGATATTGTCCTATGAATCCCGATGCACCTGTTACCAAAACATGGTGATCAGTTTGTGAGAGTGGTTTCATAATTTGCTCCCATTTCCAGACAATGTGCCGCTTTTTTGCATGATTTCTATCCTCGAATTTTCCACAACGAGTTCTTTCCAGTAGCGAAAAATCGATATTTCCCGGATGTCATAAACGGGTTGTTTTTGGTCAATCAAATATTCAGCGATCATCAAGGGTTCATTAAACCCTGCTAAGGCACGGCTATAAGTCGTACCCGAACATCGAGCGTTGATCTCAAAAATATGAGGTTTCCCTTCTTTCAAGCGCAATTGAAAGTTACATGCTCCGAAGGGCTTTATTTTTTCTGCTACAGCTTTTACATAGGATTCAATAACAGGATTCTTTACTACGAAGGCCTTATAGGTGTCACCATCTCGTAAGATTCTACGCATCACGATGGTACCATGGCAACAACCATCGAAGTTGATGCTCCCGCAGGTATACTCATCGCCTGAAATGTACTCTTGGGCGACATAATTATTAGCTTCCACGATGGAGGCTCTCCAACGGAATTCGTTTTCATCCTTTATGATGAAAACACCCCTCGACCGTGCACCACCTTTTTGAGGCTTAATTATAAATGGGAATAACAAGTTGTTGAGCACATCTTCTGTTAGTGGCAATGTTTGGGGTACATCGAATCCGTGCCGAGACAAGAATTGATAGGTTAGTAACTTATCATCAGCAATTTGGACTACATCTTCTTTACTGACAACAAGTGTGATTCCTTCTTCAGTAAACCGTTGCGAGTAGTGGGACAGCACGGGTAACTCTGCATCCTGACCAGGAAAGACGAGATTACATTTCTCCTTCTTGCAGATACTAACCATCCTATCAATATAAGTCGGATGAGATGCGTAGGGTACTTGATAAGCTTTCGCGGCCGTATAAAGACCTGTACCTAGTGGTTCCGAGTCGACACCAATCAAACGGTAGGGAGTATCTTGTAAACACTTGAGGATGCTTTGGCCAACGCCACCGCCAACACCAGTTATCATAATTGTGACCATTTCCGATTCTCTCCTGTTTACAGAATATTGCATATTATTCATCCGTCAAGAATTTTCTCGATTGCATCGATAGTTGGGGAAAGCCGTCGGTTAATTTCACAGGCAGTTATTTTACGGTTTTACTCAAAGACGGAAGGCCATAAATTAGTTAACATGTTTTTTTCTCTCTCTTACTGACGTGTGAAGCAAGCCAGACCTGCAACCACCACAGATTCTGTATAGAATGTCGAGCGATACGGCTATTAACTTCATATATTATCTCTTGGGCTATTTTGTCTTTCTCCTTGTGGTCCTTGAAGGCGTCCTTCTCTCTTGCCGGTGCGCAAATAATGTATTAAAGGATTGATATTTGCTGCCTTCACATCGGGATAGGTCTCAAGATACCATTTGCTAGAAAAGTCCATGCTCGGATTGCGGCTTTCGAAACCACCGAATAACAGATAGTGGCGTACAGGGTCAATCTTTGCCTTGGCAATGTCAGGATTTTTGGCCATATACCAAGCCTTATCGAACAGACCAGATGAGCGTATCAAGGTCAAATCCTTCTTTAACTTACAATCCTTCCTGACTTTTGCAATCATGACAATCAGAAACCGGAGCACGCGATCTCGGTGGCTGTTGGGAGGTGCGAGCAAGACACGAATTCGACGGAATAATAAAGCGATCTTCCAAGCAGCGCTGCTTTTAACTTCATCCAACTCTTGGGTTATTTCGTTACTTCTCCTTTTAACTTCATCCAACTCTTGGGTTATTTCGTTACTTATCTCTGTTTGTTCAATTTCCTTCCTCAGGAGTGTTATTCTGGGTGATATTTGTGCTTCAAAACTATAAACCTTTTTCATCTTTCGATAACCGTTTTCCGCAACCCTCTTAAGTTTTTCGGGGGCATGATAATAGCTTTCTATGATACGAGCTGCCTGAATGGCATTATGCGGAATAATTACTATTTCTTCATTATTAACAAATTGTGTATTTAAGCGCAACTCGTCTGTACAAAAAACGGCTGTTTTCCTCAAACTGGCGTCAATACAACAGCCTGTTGGAAAACCATCGAATGAACCTTCTATAATCTTAAAAGGGATATTTGGGGAAAGGATTATATCCTTATCTTTATAGAAGGTATCAAACCATTGCGTTGTCCTAAATCCATAGAATGTGATTCTATCCTTTATGGCTGTCACATCTATATCTTGCTCACTAAATCCGCCAACGACGTGGAAATAAATGTTGTCATATTTCTTGCAAAGTCTTTTTGCGGTGTCAATAAACACATCATATCCTTTATCAATACCATTTTCTGTATATTTAACCGCAACAAAACATATATCCAAGATATCCTTGTTAAAACCAAAGTGCTTTTTATCCGAATACTCGGCGTTGATCTCTACAAGAGGCATGACACCACCAAATATAAACTCGATCTGGTTGGGGATGCAGTATTTATTTTCAATTAGATAGTTATAGGTTACCTTCTGTGTCACTATTACTTTTCTAAAGCAGGGGGAGGATGTAACTCTTCTCAACATATTATCGGTTATGGGGTTGTTTAAAGCAAACGATCCTCCAGGATAGAGTGTAAAAACGAAAGGCGTTTTGGTCTTTTCAACACGGTCGATATTTACATACGCATTCCCTAAAAAGACAAAATACATCAACTTAGCGTTGATAATCGTATTGGGTTCTAATATCTCAATTTGCCGCGAATGCCACGGGAATTTTCTTTTAAAATCTATAATTACTTCTTCGAGTGATTCATTACCACATAAGTGTATGGATTCACCAGACGCATAAAATTTTATCTTATCGAACTCTTTCAAATAGCTTTCAAATTCCTGTCTTCTAAAAGCGGAAAGAGGATGGGGAAATACATCATCGATAATTGCAATATCCCATTTGTCTTTATTGAATTCTTCAGGAAATACTGCTACATACCTTTTTTGGGCTATTGAAAATTCACGGTCATAATCATAATCAAGGTATTCATTATACTTGTCTATATTTTCGTATACCCATGTAGCATTTTCTAAGGGGGATTTACCCGATGAAATCCCTTCGCTATGTTGCCGACGAACCGACATGGTTTCCTTGAGATGCCCGATATCCCCGAATTGCGAATAGAAAATATTGAACATCCAATCTCCGATAACCAGATTAAATAAACTTTTTGGAATGTTATTAATATATCTGGCATCATACAAACAACAGGATATATTACCAATAAAATAATCAAGAATTATATCTTCGGTTCTAAAGATTTCATCTTTCAACTGTTGCTGCGCATTATAAGTAAAAAATTCTCCATTGTTTTGAGTGAATATATAAAAATCATGAAAACATAGTGCACATTCTGGATGGAATTTTAGAAAATTTACTTGTCTTTGCAGTTTGTACGAATCGATCCAGTAATCGTCACCATCGCAAATCGCAAAATACTCCCCTGTACAGGCATACAAACAGCGTTTGAGATTTTGAGACATTCCGACATTGTTCTTATTGTGAAGGATCTTTACATCTATATTATTATGGTAAAAATTCTTTATGTAACTTCTGATAACGCTTAACGTTCTGTCTGAAGAACTATCGTCTCCAATTATTACCTCAAGATAAAAATCCCCTTTTTGCGCCAAGATACCTTCCAAACACTCGGCGATATATTTATCATGATTGTATGTAAGCACAATTACACTAACTTTGGGTGTTTTGATGATGTCTACCAAATTTGACCTGTTTTCGGTTACAGAATTAGGAAGAAAAATATTTTCAACCATGTTGTGGAGGATATCTAATCTACGTTTCTCTAACACTGCAATCTTTTTTTCAGGAGTGCCTTTGGAAAGTATTGCATATACTCCGTTACTAAAGACTGTTTCACATACCTTCCTCAACTTTTTATATGCTGGTTTTACTGAATCCCAATTGATATCATCAACAACAATAAAGCCTCCATTCTTGACTAATGGCAAATACAGGTCAACATCTTCCAGTACATGTTTTGTATCATGATTTCCATCAATATGGAGCATATCGATCGAAATTTGTCGGAAATGGCGTACTGCCATGTTTGATTTCTCTCGTATGATCTTTGAATTATTATCAAGTTTAAGTTTTTGATCAAGATTAATAACATCCTGATAAATTTTCGTAAAATCTAACGTATCCACAAATGCATTAACCTTTTGACGATCACCTTCTTTCAGATCGAATAATTTGGCGATCTCGGGAGTATACGGATCAATCCCGAATGCCATGCCTCCCATTATCCTGGCAACATATGCCATGGGCAGAAAACTTCGACCCCGATAAACACCAATTTCGACATAATTCTTGAGATCATATTTCAAGAAAATATAAGACATTAAAAAAGACTTTTGTAAAGGGCAACCTCCACCGAAATCAACGGGTATTTTATTTACGATTTTCCTTAGTGCCCTAAATAATTCAACGTTACTTGGTCTTATTGTTTTCATATAATCTCCGAGAGACATTAACAAGTTTACTATATCTAATAAACATAATTTTTCTTCATATGGGACTTAAATTTAACATTACTCCTAGAAGGGTCTTATTTTGCCTAGCCGGATGAAGCGACTCTCTTTTTGCCTTATTACCTTCCAATCAAATAATTCAACGGCTACTACGGTTTCCCGGCACCACAGTCGAAAGAACACAGGCACCAGGCGTAATCCTCCTTCCATCTGCCTCCCTCTCCTTGCACAGGTTACAAGTGTACCTGGCGGTTTCAGGTGGCGAGGTTCGATTGCCAGGAGCAGACCTCGTTCTGCACGAATTTCAAGGCAAAGTTGGGTCGCTTCTTTGTTGTTTTCTAATGCTTCTTCTCTAATCGAACCCTAACTGACACGCCACAAAAAATGTGGGGCAGGCAACCGGGAATTAATGGGTATTCTGCAATCCAGACGCCATCTACAGTGCGGGCGAGGCTCACGATCAATTTCCTCTTGACCTCTTGACCACAATTGAAATTACGAGCCTGATTCTATTATATATTAACATTCCATTGCCATTCGCAATGCCGCCTCCCAGGGGGGCAAGCACAGCCCGAAGGTGGTGGCGAGGAGATTACAATTCAGCGCCGAGAAAAGCGGGCGCTGCGCCGGGGTTGGAAAGTTGGCAGTCAGGGCCGGCAGTATCTCTTTGACCTTCTGTTCGCTTTTCTTTGGATCAAGCTCCAGGATCAATTTCGCCCAATCATAGCGGCTAGCAAAGCCGCCGCCGGCCAGGTGGTACAACCCCGCATGTTCCCGGATAGTCCCAACGCCGCCTGCCAGCACTTGGGAGGTAGCCTCGGCCAGCATCCGGCACCAGGTGGGATTACCGACCTGGTCCGTGACCATGCGCAGCGCATCCTGTCGGCGTGCCCATTCCAAAACATTGTTGACAAAGCCGCCTTGCCGCAAGCTGTAGACCCAACTGGTACGCAGTATGAGATAATCCCCACCGACCTGCTGGACTGCCTGTTCGCCATGCAGTTTCGATGCTCCATAGACATTCAACGGGTGCGGGAGATCAGATTCAATATAAGACGTGCCCTTATTCCCATCAAAAACATAGTCGGTGGAATAATGGATCAAGACGGCATTTAGCTTGCGGGCTTCATCTGCCAGAATGCCCGGCCCGCGGCCATTGATCGCTTCGGCCAGATCCGGTTCGCTTTCGGCTTTATCCACGGCGGTATAGGCAGTTGCATTGATAACCACATTCGGATGGCAGGCTTGCACCGCTTTACGAATGCTGTCTGCATCGGCCATATTGATTTCCGGATAATCATAGACTGTCACAACCCCGAGCGGCTGCAAGGAGCGCTGCAATTCCCAGCCCAACTGGCCCGTGTTGCCCAAAAGCAATAGTTTCAATTAATTCCTTCCTCAGTCAACTGTGCCAGGTATGCGCCATAACTGTTTTGTTTATACGATTGCGCTAACTCGATCAACATCTCTTTCGAGATGAAGCCCATTCGATAGGCGATCTCCTCCGGCGAGGAAATCATGATGCCCTGGCGTTCCTGGACTACCTGGATAAAATTGGCGGCCTGCAGGAGCGATTCGTGCGTGCCGGCATCCAACCAGGCAATTCCCCGTCCCATCGGCAGCACCTGTAATTGGCCCATTTCAAGGTACAACCTGGCCAGGTCGGTGATCTCGAGCTCGCCGCGTGGCGAAGGGGTAAGGGTCCTAGCGAAGGATGCGACGCGGCCATCGAAGAAATACAGCCCAGGAATGGCAAAATTCGAGCGGGGGCGGGCCGGCTTTTCTTCCAGGCTGGTGGCAAGTCCGCTATCGTCAAATTCAACCACGCCATAACGCTGCGGATCGCGTACCCGGTAGGCAAATAGGATGCCACCTTCCTGCAATCCGGC
>JBEKCT010000031.1:0-28080 GCA_050014715.1 Anaerolineales bacterium
TTTGCAGGCAAGGTGCTCCAAATACCCGGCGGCCGTCTTTGACCGTTGGATGGGCCAAAATCTTCCTTTTTTGTGCCACTTTTTATCAAACTGCATTTGATTGCACAAACGTTACGCTAGTAAGGACTTTAGTCGTTACTGCAGAACTTCGTCCTTACGGGACTTCGTAAATCACCACCTGGCTCTGCTGGAAAACCTGCTTGAGATGCTGCTGGAATAGAGTCTCGTTAATATGGTACGCACGACGTTCCAGAGTCCCGATGATCACGTAACGGATATTGTACTGGGTAATGACTTCTGAGGCCACATCCCAACTATTCGTTTGGTACAAGCAGCTTATATCGTCAGAACGCATGCGGCGGGAATCGTAAGAATCCGGCGCCTTGCAGGTTAAATCTGTAATTGGAGACACCAATTCATCCAGATTGCCACGCCATTGCCATTCATGGTACCACCAGCCCAATACAGTTGGATCGCCGGAATAGACCGACATGCGGGCATAATCAGTATAGGAAGAGGTTTTATTGAAGGCTTCGGCAATCACGCCTTCCGGTGCATTTAGAAGCCAGCGAGCCGCGGCGGCATCATCAGGGTACTGCTCCTGGAAAAGCTGCGAACCATCCAACGTCCAGACGTGGGCAGCGGTCAGCCAGGCAGCCGGGGATCCGGCTGCCTGGGCCGTTTTCAAATTCTGAGTAAAAGCAGGCAACTGGAAACCGTCCGTCTTGGCAGGCAGGCCAAACACCGGATAAGCCAACGCCATGATCAGGACAATCAGCAGGCTGATCCTGAAAACCCAACCCCAACCAGCGCGCAGTTTCTGCCAGAGTACCGCCACGCCAAATGCCGCCACCAGACTCCACATCAACCAGGCCTGGTAATAGAACTTGAAAATGGTATTCATGCGGTTTACAAATAGATCACGCAGGAAGACAAATTCGGGCGCGATGACGAGCACAGTGCCAAGTGTGATGAGCATTAACACAAACGGCATTGGATGGCCAATCAGCGATTCGCGCGGCTCATCCGTTTGTGATTTCCGGTCCCCGGTCTCGATCAGTAATGCCAACGCCACACCAAGCAGTGCCAATAAAGTCAGCAAGCCACCTATATAAGAAAGGCGGCGCACGGAAGTGAGCGTGAAACAAAGTGCAACACTGCCCGAACACTCCGAAGCCAGAAATCCGGAGACTACCGCAGGTTGCAGCTTCAGGGCCAGAAAAGCCAGGACCCAGGAGAAAAGCCACAGGAAAACCGCCAGGCCAATGGCCAAACCAAAGCCCCATTTCCAGTCGCGCGGGCGTTTTTCTGCTCGCCACAAATAAACCAGGTAGGCCAGCAATGGCAGAAAGAGCGGTCCGAACATGACCCATAATTGCGCACCACGGGTCGGGCTGTCCAGGTTGGGCAGGATGCCACCGGCCTGGGATTGGAAACCAACATAGAATGGCAAGTACAGAAGGATCGCCAGCAGTCCCATCGGAACACACAGGGCAAGCATGTCTGCGAGACGGTCCCAGGTCCAGCCCCTTTCCAGCGCCTTCGATAAAATGTACACGCCCCCCAGCAATGCAAATCCAATAAGGATATCCCAGGTATTCAGGAAAGCCAATCCTCCCAGAAGAAGGCCTCCAAAGAGAAAACCGGCGGGTGTAATGGAAAGACGGTAAAAGTAAAGATTCGTCTGGCCTTTCCAGCCGCCCAGGAACAGATTGAGCGCCACGGAAACCACCAGCAGGTCAAACGGCATGGACAGAACGTGAGGGTGCAGATCGCCCAGCAGGTAGGAGAAAGCCGGAAACTCGTCAATTATTTCGCGAAAATTATGGGCCAGGTCGTAATCCTGGATGACGCGTGAGGCCTGCCACCACCAGTTAAAAGCACGCTGTGGAATCCAGGAAAGCGGCAGGACCGGTGGATCGACCAGGCCTTTGATGTCCAACCAGGACCAGAATGTGGAAGTGGGATTATTACCCAATTTCCAGAAAAGCCCGCGGCTGTCCAGAACCTCCAGGAAACCTTCCCAATTGGAGACAAACAACAGGAACAGCGGTCCCAGCAAGGGCAGGCGCAAAGATGGCCGACCCTCGCCCTCCTGCGCCGGCTCTTTGGGAGCGACGATGTGCTGGCGGTTCCGCCAAACTGCCAGTAAGTTGTAGAGGATTCCATATGCCCCAGTAAAACTCAGCGCAAAAATCAATGCACTCATCAGGTTATGCGCGATACTGCCCAGCGTGCTGGTGGCTTCAGCCAGCATGGCCGTCATCACATAACCGAAGTAATAGTAGGATATGGCATAGCCTGAAAGCCAGGGGTCGTGCGGAGGGAAGGTAGGCGAACGAATGATGGCGTTAATGAAGGCCAGTTCCATGGTCTTCTCCCCACCCGCTACTTCGATGTCCGGATTGGAAGCGCGCACAAAAGCCCAGGCTGCAAAAGCCAGAAAGAACAGGATCTCGACAACCACGATCGTCCGAACGTTGGACCTGAGCCACTCCCGCAACGCCTGGCGTGTCTCCTTCTTTAGCAGAGCGGCTGCTGAAACCAGCGCCACTGCGACCAGCGCCAGCAATAACCCATTGCCGTCATTCTGGATGACGCCCAGGGAGGCCATCATCCAAAAAACATAGCCCCATAACAATAATCCAAGCGGGCGTGCCAGGCTGAAGCCGCGCTCCGGCAAGGCCGGGAAAAGACGATAGGCCAGCGGGAAGGCCAGCCAGCCGACCAAAGTGATCAGTAGGTACCACAGGAAGAATTGGAGCATTTCAGGCCATCAATTGTCAGCGTCCAGCCAATTCCAGGCAAGCGGGTAGATGGAATTTCCCATCCGCAGCAGGTTCAAAGTTAAAAACCTCCAGCACAGCCTCCAAATTGATCGGACCATAAATGTGCGGAAAGAGTTCGGTGGCGAGGTCTGTTCCGAGTTCCCAGCGCAATTTCGAAGTTAGACGCCCCGGGTCGATCACCATCAGCACCAGGTCATGCTGGCCTCGAAAAAAGCTATCGGCTACGCGCAATATCTGGTCGGCTTTAGAACAATGAATGAAGCCTTCGTCTGCCGACGAATCAGCGAAATACAATCCACCGGCCCGGGCGGCGGTCCATGCCGCCTGTGACGTAGCATGCAGGATGAATTCACTCACTGGTTCACCTTATAAATCACCGTACTGCCATCCCGGTAAACGGAATGCCAGTATTTTCCATTATACGTCTCAAATTTTGCCAGACCATCCACGCCGCCTTCCGGTACAAGGTTGGAGAAACCACCCGGCATGTATTTGGCACGCTCCAATTGGCCAACGATGATGTAGCGAACGTTGTACTTGTGCAGGAAATTCAGGGCAGCTTGAATATCCGTTGTAACATAGAAAGCATCCTCTTCCACGCCCCGCGCCCTGACGGTAGTGGTGAACATCAAGCGCTGCTGTTCCTGGTGCCATTCCCAACCGACCACATCCGGTAAGCCGGTGTATATGGAGAAACGGTTCAGCCACTCATACTGGATGCCAGCCGAAGGGGCTTCTGCAATGACCGGCGAACCTTGGACGTTATCCTGTATCCAAAGGATGGCGCGATAATCCGCACTCAAGTCCAGGTTCGTGCCACGCTCGTTGTATGTGGCATAGTCCATGTAGGTCATGCTGTCAAGGGTATGCGGTGCATTCGGAGCCATGCGGTCCAGGATCTTGCCCATGCCGCCCATCAAAAGAAATAACGCTGCTCCGGCTGTCAGGGCAAGGGCAGCCGTCTGCCAGGCAACCCTCCAACCATGCTTCCATTTGCGAAACTCCGTCAGGAGGAAGCCGAAACCAGCTGCGGCGCTGAGTCCCAATAATACCCAGGCCTGGAAGTAGAGCTTGAAAACCGTGTTCATGCGCCCAATGTCGCCGCCCAGGACGATTATTTCGACAACCATCGTCAACAGCAGGCCCGTCCCCACCATGAACAGCACCAGGCGCTTGGCATCCGGCTGGCCAGGCCTGAAGATGAGCACGGCAGCCCAGGCCGCCAGTGGCAATGCCAGCCAGAGGATGGTGATACCGCCCCAGGGCACATTCTGGGTGGGACTCATCACCCAAGCTTGCTGGAGTGCCAATGCCAGTAGAAAGAGTATCAACCCGGCGATGATGAGGTCGCGATAGGGCTGCATTTTGCGCAACGAGGAGACAGGAGTGCTGGCCAGCCACTGGCGCGTCTCCCAGACCATCCACGAGACAATGAAGAACAGGAACACACCCCAGTGGGTCAGGTAGGAAGTTATATCGGAACGCCCGCCCGTCCAGAGCGATACAGTAGTGTAGGTTGGGTCAAGCAGGAACCATTTTGTGAAGGGTTCGTAAAACAGAAGCGATGCACCGATCAAAACCGCCAGCGCTCCACCTGTCAACAATAGGCGTTTGACCCAATCCTGGGCAGCAATAGAGAAATGGGAAATCTCCGCATAGCGCCAGACGGAATAGGCAAGAACTACCGCACCCAGGATAAGGTAAGTGTAAAAGTCCCATGTATTGGTGGGCTTGAGCGCGCCAATGATGAGACCACCAATAATAAGCCCGGCTACAGTATCAAGGTGGTTCTTCCACCTGCCTCTGGCGAGCAGCACGGAAAGCGCCCAGGCAACCGCCAGGATGGTTATCATGAGGGCAATCAAGTGCGCGTGCAGGTCAGAGTAGATAAATGTGAAGAGCGGAAATTCTGTAATTGGCCCGCCGGAGGAAGCCGGCAGGACCCGGCTGGAATTCCAATACCAATCGCCGAATCCATAAGGCAGGTGCACCTTTGCCACCAGCACCATAAAGAAACCCTCGATGGTCCAGATGATGCGTTGAAAGAGGTTGGCGTTATCGATCAGCCCGCCAGGCGCGGCCACCTGTTGGAAACCCTGGTACAACATGCGGACGACACCCAGGTTGCCAAGCAGGACCATGGCAGAGGAGGCCGATATCCCGGCAATGAAACGGACATCGAAAAGAGAGGCATGCAGCCCGGGAATGGGTTCGGATGACCTGGTTATTTCACGTTGTTCAACCCGTTTTTCACGAATCCCATGCAGGAAATTCCAACCCACCGAGAAAGCTGCGGCCGATACACAGGCAAACAAGGTTGGCAGAATGAAGTTATAGGCGATGGACGGGACAATGCCTAGTAATTTGACAGGAGTTCCAACAATGACGTAGCCATAGTAATAATAATTAATATAACCGCCTGCAAACCAAGGGTCGTAGGGCGGGAAACTGGTGCTCTTCAAGATGGCATTCAAGTAAGCAAAGTCCATCGGACGTTCGCCGCCCTTCGAAGGATGCCAGAGATCTGAATTTCCGAGGCGGATGAGCAGGTCAAGCAGGAAGAAGGACAGGAAGACGCCTTCCACCATCAAATAGTATTTCCAGCGTTCCTTCAATTCCTGTTTCAATTCAACCCGTTGGCGCCAGGCCTGCCACAGACCCAACAGAATGATCAAACCGAGAGACACGGCAATTGTCAGCCTGGTGTAGGTTAGTCCGACCGAACCGGCCATCCAGGCCAACCATGCCCACAGCAGCAGGCCTACAACGCGTGCCAGTGGATAGCCGTGATCCGCCAGGCCGGGCAGGGCCGCCCGCACCAATGGATACGTAAATAATCCAAGCAAAAAGATGACCAGGTACCAGAACACCACCCCCAGGCCGGGATAGCGGTTATAAATGGCCAGCCGGTTGAACAGGTCCGACCAGGTCCCGCCGGCCTGTTGCTTTGCCAATTGAACAGCTGGCAGCATCAGGCTTTTATAATGATCGGCCTGCCCGGGTGTCAGCTGGACTACATTGCTCAAGTCAACGGCTCCCAAAAGAGCCTTTACCTGGGCCGGGTTGTAATTGGGATTCTTCCGGAAGATCAGAACCTTGGGATGGTCATAAAATGTGAACGACTCTTCGGAATTCTGGTCGTTAATAACCAATGGGCCAATGGTCGGATAATCTTCGAAGGTGGCCACCAGATCAAACCCAAGGTTGCCCTTAAACATCCCCGGCTCAGCGACCCGGTAACACCAGATGATATCTTTATCCGCCGGGCAGCCAAGCAACTGGCGATAATAGGCACTCGTGAGCGGGTAGCGCTCTGGGATGCGAGTGGTCTGCATATACTGGTGGGCGGTGGGAATAAAAATATAATCGGTTTGACCGAGGTAACTCTCATACCGCGCCAGTTTATTCGCATCGTCATTCCAGTAAACTTGCAGGTTGAGGTCGCCACGGTAGAAGCCATTGAAAGCATCATAGCCATCCAGGCGGAAAGGCAAATTCCAGTCAATGTCCGTCTCATTGGAAATGGCCGAGCCGATGAAAGTCAATGCCGTCCCGTTTGTATCAAAGCGCAGATAATAGATAACACCATGTTTAAGAGTCGCGGGATGATTTAGAGCCAATTCTACAGGATTGCCGCGCGGGTCAGCGTTATTGGGAACAAAGTCCGTTGTAACCGACGCAGTGCCAAGAATCTGGTTGGGAGAAAAATTCGGCCCGGAGGAAACCAACACGTGCAAGGTTTGCCGGCTGGAAGCGCTGACATCCACCACACGGTTGAAGGTTAATTGCGTCAGCGGTCCATCCGCCTGCGGAGTAAATTCAGCCAGGTAAGGCTGGTTGGAGCTCGCAATGCACAGGGTGGAAGGGGGAATGCTCTGGCTGACCGGGCTACTGCCAAGAGTGGACGCCACCGACAATTGTAACGGCCCGCATAAGTCCAATTGAAAGGCCGGATCTAGCACTTCCACCTGGATTAAATAACTCACCTGGGAAGATAGAGTGGGCAACTGGTCGAATATCAATTTTTGCGAGGCCGGGTCCACTGCTGTCCCTGAAGTGGGGGTGACCAGCATGTAACCGGATGCCACAGGCTGTGGAGCAGACGGATTTTGAAAGAAAGTAACCCGCAGGATATGATTGGTTACATGTGGCAAGGATATTTGATCCAATGAACCATCTGTCTGCGCAATAAAAGCCGTTTGATAGGGAACACTTGTTTGGACCGTACTTCCAGCCTGAAAAGGCAAGAGCTGCTGATGTGTTATTCCAGCCGGGGTTTGAATCTGCAGGTTAATCGGACCAGGAACATTTTGATATATCCACTCGGAGGCCGCCACACGTGTCTCCGGCTTTAGATAGATGCGGCTGAAGGCATAAGCCCACGCGAAAGTCAGAATCAGCACAGTGCAACCTGCTGTTCCGGCCAGGACGGCGCTCCAGTGGATTCGCTTCAACCCCGAAAGGCGCGGGCGCGCCCAGTCGTAAACGACCCAGGCTGCCATCATTGCCAGCAGCGGGTAGATGGGTAATTGGTAACGCATGTTAGGGTTGTACTGGAGCGATTGCCAGACGAAATAGATGGCCGTCCAGCTCCACAGTACGATGTGCTTGCGCCACTCCCCTTTCACCATACGCCAAGCCATCCATAGAAAACCAGCCCAGGCAAGAATGCCAAGCGGCAAACCCAGGCCCCAGACGGTCAGGTTATCGAAAGAATAGAGATGGGTACGGCGTGCCCATTGCAAATTCCACAATAATCCGGCATTGGGGCTGGCGTCGGCTTGCTGTTCCTGGATATTCGACAGCCACCTCGGGTTTAGCCCCAGTCCGGAAAAAGCATAGGGCTGGAAAATGCGGAAAGCCAACAGGGAAAACAGCGCCCCTACCACCATAAACACGAACATTTTGGCCAGAAAACCTTCGAAAGACCGACAGGCGACCGGGGACACCGAACCATCCGGCGCGCGTTCTTCTTCCCTGCCTCCGAAATAGCGTACCGCCAGCGCACCGGGCAATAGGATTGCTATGGGAAATGCATTCAGCTTGGAAGCCACTGCCATTCCCAGTGCCAATCCAAAAGCGACACAAAACCAGAAGAGCCGGTCAGTAAAAAAGTGGGAAATATAAGCGCCGAGGCGTTTGGAGATCGAATTCTTCTCAAACGATGTTTGATCAGGAGCAACTTTCGATGGACGGTCTTCTTCCATCATTATCTCTACTGCAAAATAGGCTGTCAGCAGCATGAAAAAAGTGGCGAAATTATCTGTGGTGTAAAAATGCGACTGCTGGATTTGCATCACAGCCAACGCCGAGAACATGGCAGCCAGGATACCCACACGGGGGCCATACAGACGTTTCACCACGATATACAACAGAGCCACCGTTGCCAGGTCCACCAGCGCCGACATTTCGCGGCCTAGGAGTTGAAGATTGCTCAACTGGTTGGTCAGATCAGCCAGCCCACGTACGATGAATACCGGCAACGTACCGTAAACAAAGAAACTAGCTCCGGTGTTGTTCGGGTTTAGGGTCGATGTGGCAGTATCGAAATATTCGGCCAGGCTGTGGACTGGTGAAATATTGTAAGTAACCGAGGTCAGGAATAATTCGTCCGGATGCTGATACTGGAGATCTCCCCAAGCAATCCCTGAAAAGCGGAAATATGCGCCCACCAGCAGGACGCCAATTAAAAGGACGTCATACAGCCAGAGACTCTTTTTTCCCGGGTTGGAGTTGATAGCATTCTTCATATAAAACCTCGGTCACTTGTTCGCTGGGACGAACAAGATCATGAAATCCATTCCTTTAATTTTGGTGGCCGAGTGGAACATGCTCAGTGCATTTTGTGGATACAGTTGTTCTAGCGCTTGCGCATCCTTTGTGTCATCCGCCTTGATCAGGAACAACTTGGGGCCTTTAACATCCAGTGTCGTACCGAAATCCTTGGGCCAGATGGCAAAATCCCGATTAGGGATTCCGATGGTGTCACCCGGCAGGCGCGTGTCCACCCAGTAGGGATATGCCACGATCCAGACTGAGTTGGTTGTTCCATATACCTGCCCAAACTGTTTAATGACAGCCCCCATTTCCGAAGCGTTCCATTGGGATGCGGTGTATTGGTCTGCATACTGGTTGAAAACCAGGTCATAGTTTTGGAAGATGGAAAGTCCCGCCAGGAACAGGATGACAACCCAGGTCATGGCAGCCCCGAGGCGACGATTCATTTTGGATTTGATCCCTGACAGCAGCCCATCCAACGCCATTGCCACGATTAGGAATGCCGGAATATAAGCTGCCCCAGCCCGGCTGAGC
Organism: Anaerolineales bacterium; assembly: GCA_050014715.1. Lineage (GTDB taxonomy): Bacteria > Chloroflexota > Anaerolineae > Anaerolineales > Villigracilaceae > UBA877. The sequence continues at coordinate 9,102 of JBEKCT010000031.1, forward strand.
ACTGGATTTTCGATCGGATAGGCAAGCGAAAGGATCGAAGGGAGTTCCAGTAACGGAAGAGAAAGCAGGAGGAACAGGTCAAGCCAGTGCCGGCTGCGGATGTAGCGGATTAGCACCAGAACAACCCCCAGCAAGAATAGTGCACCGGATACCATATCCAGTGCCGGGCGAAACACGACCGAACTGACCCAGGTATCACCGTCATTCCAATTGAACATGCGCAGGGCATTCCAGGTATTTGATAGAAAGACCTGCCAGGTCGGGCCCGGAATCGGGTTATTAGGAGAGCCCAGGCGGCTGAAGGCACGCGCATCGAAGGTCGCTGGATTATCCACCCAATAACGCGCCAAGGGCAGGAATACCATGAAAGAAACCAGCGCCAGGATAATCAACCATATGACTGCCTGCTTGCGACTGCCTTTGGACTGGGAGTGCAACAGGTATATCCCGACCGCGATCACAACCACGATTGGCACAATCCGCATGGGAGTATAGCCATGCATACCAAAACCCAGGAACAAGCCGGAAATAATGAAATCGTTGCGGCTGCGCATCCGTAAACCGCGCAGAAGATAATATAGAGTTGGAGCAACGAACAACGGATAGAGAGGAAATCGCAACCCAAACCGGCTGATGATATTTGGCCAGTAGGCAATGCCGGTGAAAAATACTGCCAGCAAGCCAACGCGTTTACCGCCAAACTCCTTGCCAAGCAGGTACATGTAAGGCAAAGTTACCAAACCACAAATGACTGTCCCAATTTTCAAGCTCAGATAGGAGAGTCCGGTACCAAAAATCCATGCAACGACCAGGGTCAGGTACATCTGATCGGCTTCACGGCCAGTGTTGCGGGGGAAGAAAATGTGGGTCAGGCCCTGGGACACATCGTACACATCCAGGAGTTTCTCGGCATGGTCACTGGTTGGCTCCGATGGCACCCCGGTTAGGTTATAGATGCGGAAAAAGCCGATCACCGTCACCATTACCAGAACGAGCAGAGTCAAACGTGATACCTTGATATGCCAGGTATCACCCTTCAAGAATGCTTTAACTCGCAACCAAAGCGGTCGGATGCCTTCCCCTGGCAGCCAGAAGCCCCACACGACACATGCAATCGCGAGGACCCAAAGGGTGACGTTCAAGCGAGTGAAAAGGTTGTTATTGAGCGTGAGGAAGGCTGCCAGTGTCAGTGGGATTGCCACAATGAGCGGAACCCAGCGTATCTGCAGCATATCAGAAACCGTTCCGGTCTCCGGTAAAGACGCCAGGGTCCATTCTTTGCTAATCCATGCCCAGACCAGCAGTGCCAGGGCAATGGTATAGAGCAACAACCCGAGTAAAGCCGTCCGGTCGATCACAGCATCCCAGGAACGTTGTGCCAAAAATGCCAAGGCCAAGGCCAGGAGGGATCGCCAGGGCCAACGATTGGGTTCGGCTGGTTTTTCCCAAGATGGTTTCGACACTTCCAAGGAATCCGGCTCGACCGGCAAAACCCCGGGACGCACTTGACCTAAACGGGAGGACCCCGAAGAACCTTCCCAGGGCAGCCCGGGCTCTTCCGGTATATGAATCTTTTCCCCGTGTTCCCAGAACTTCAGTATGGATTTAAGGTAATCAAGAACACTAGGTTCTTCCGGCATGATCCATTCTCTCCGACGAGTGTTTGTGCGCGATCACGATGATACTCTCACCCCAACGCATTGGCAAGAACACCACTCCGCTGATTGCCTGGATTCCGCCCAAGGAACCGAAGAGCAATTTCTGCAAGTTGCCCGGAATCACCGGGATGTAGGGCGCATCCCAGAAACCATCTGCAAAGACCCGCTTCAGTTTAAATCCGGCCTCATTAAGCATGGCTAACCAATCGGAAGGCGGCTTAAGCGAGATATGGGTCGGATCATGATAACCAATCCATGTATCACCTTTGGATGGCCTGGACAATGAATCAAGATTGGGCGTGGCCAAAATGAGGCAGCCTCCTGGAGCCATCACACGCCCCAGTTCGCCAATGGCTTTCTCAGGATTGGGTAAATGCTCTACAACATGCTTGATCACAACTATTCCAAAAATACCATCTGCAAAGGGCAGGCCTTCCGCACTGGCTACCTGCAGCAAGGTACGGGGAGCGACCGCCTTCGATCGTACCAGAGCCCAATGATTCACGTCAACCGCGGCAGTCATGAACAACCCTTCCAATTGACCAACCAGATGGCCAAGTCCAGAGCCAATCTCCAGCATGCGTGTCCCGTGCTGACCGTGACGGCGCGCCAGGATCGCATAAAACCGGTTCGACCACCAATACTGGCTGTATCTGGCAAACGATACATCTTTATAAGCATTGGAGCTGAAATACTTTTCGTCAAAGGCCATGATAAATTAATTCTTCTGTTCGTGTTTTTGCAGGATATCTTGAAACAGCTTCTCATATCCTGCTGCAATCACATCCGGGGAATACTTATGCCTGATCTCGGCTTCGTTGCCACGATACCGTTCCGGTTCAGCCAGGATACCCAGAATGGCCTGCGCTATCGCACCGGCATCGGCAACCGGTACGATCTTGCCCATGCCGCTCATCTTTACGGGTACACGAACACCCGGCAAGTCTGTTGCAATAACAGGAGTTCCACAGCTCATCGCTTCCACCTGCACCAAACCGAAGGCCTCCGTGCTGTTCAGGCTGGGCATGACCAGCACCTCTAAAGTTTTGAAAAAAGCTGTCATCTCCACTGGTGAGAGGTTTCCCACCAGAGACCAATGGTCTTTCAAACCCTGGATAAGCGGCAGGATACGTGCAGCGTATTCATCTTCCCCGACCACGTTCTGGTATGTGCCAACGTACAAGAGCCGGGCATTCGGGACATGCTCCAGCACCTGCGGTAAGGCCTGCACTAGGAACTCGACCCCTTTCTCGGTAGCCAGACGGGCAGCCATACCAATAATCCGCTGGCCTGGATGTATGCCGAACTTCTCGCGAAAGGCCCGTATATCCGCCTCCCCGGCAGGGGCCAGCTCGACCGGCGCATCTAACACATGCAGCTTATCCAGGTAGTGGATCAGGTAGGGCGAATGCTCGGCGTAATCACGTGTAAGGCTGACGATGGCATCGCTGCCCCAGGCTGCGATATGATTGGCAGCGTGCGAGACCTGGTTGGCTACAGAGTGGATCAAGCCGTGCGGTAGACGCAGGTCGCAATGGTAGGTCAATACCACCGGCTTGTGCATCATTTTTCCGATCCAGGCAATGTAAGCGGCATCCAATTGTGGCATGTGCAGGTTGACCACGTCGGCCCGGCGAGCCAGTTTCCAGGCCATGGAAGGCATGCCGGGCATCAGCAACCCTTTGCTGACGCGCATCAATGGCGGCACCCGCACCACCGTAATTCCATCCAGACAATCCAGGCGCGCCAGGCTGTCATCATCCTGGGAAGTCAGGATGGTCACCTCATGACCGCGCCTGGCGAAGGCGCGCGCCATCCGTTCTGCATAAATGGTCAGGCCGGAGGTATGCGGACGGTAGTAGGTGAGACCGATAAGAATATGCATGGTTAATGGGTATTGCTGCTGTCAGTAATATCACAAAACAAATCAGCCGGAACGCACCCTTCACATTCCAGTTGCAATGTGGCATGGTCAATCCCATAGGTATGAAAGAGAGTTTCGTAAATGGCAGCCTGAATCTTCGCCCCCTGGCTGATTGGAATATCATCGGTCAGAATGTGGGCAGAGAGAGATCGAATGCCGCGTGTGATGGACCAGATATGCAAGTCATGCACGCCGCGGACACCCTCAACATGTAAAATGTCAGACACCATCGCCTCCACGTTTACGTCGGCGGGAGTGGCTTCCATCAGGATATTAACCGACTCGTGCAGGATGCCCCAGGCATTCCAGAGGATCAATAAACCAATGAAGATGCTGACCAGCGGGTCGAGCCAGTTCAGGCCTGTAAAATGAATGATAATACCTGCAGCAACCGCCCCGAGGGTTGAAAGAACATCACCCATGAGATGTACGAAGGCGCTGCGCAAGTTCAGGTCATGCTGGCTACCTCGCCTGATCAGCAGAGCCGTAACCAGATTCACGACCACGGCGACCAGACCGACGCCAATCAGAACATCCGCTCTGACAGCAGGTGGGGTAAACAGACGGTGATAGGCTTCATAAAAGATACCTAGAGAAATTAACCCCAGGACAGTGGCGTTGACCAGGGCCACCAGGATGCCAGCCCGGTGGTAGCCATACGTTTTGCCTGAATAGGCTGGCCGTGTAGCTGCCCGGAATGCCCACCAGGTCAGTGCCAGGGCCATGACATCTGTAACATTATGCACCGCATCGGTTAGCAACGCCAGCGAGTTGGCAAAGAGGCTGGCCGCCACCTCAACCAGCACAAGAACTGCCGTCAGGCCTATAGATAGTGACAGGCCCCGGATGGTTGACCGGTTCAGGTTAGGAATTTGTCTTTGGGTGTGTGCCATGGTCATGACTGACCGATTATAACCCACCCCGTCACAAACGCTTTTGAATGGCTGTGGCGATCTTTCCCATTAACTCTTTATCTCGCACAGGATCGAATGCAGTTACATCCATCAGTTTTTTGGGATAGGACCAGGGCAGACCATTGCGAAGGTTCTCCGGCTCGGTCAAATAGCGGGGAACAATATGTACATGCAGGAAAGGATCGGAATTACCCAGAATGCCATAATTAACGCGATAGGCGCCGGTCACCTCCAGCAGCGCATCTCCCACCAAAACCTTCTCGCCCAGGATTTCTGCCCGCTGTAAATGATCAAGATCGTTAATCGAAGCAACCGGCGGGTCTGCCAGAAGAATGGTATAGCCGCGCAGGTATTGCATGTCGCACATGACTGCCCAGCCGGAGGTAAGCCGGCAAATAACAGTGGGGTTGCTACCGGCGCGGGCAGCCACGATACGTTCAGGAATGGTCATAGTCATGGCTGCATCCTCAAATCAACCGTTCTCAGGTTGTTGCTGCTCAGACCGGTTGCGCAACTGGCGATAAACTCCCATCAAGGTCTCGCCTTCACGTGAGAGTGCATAGGCCCCCAAAAGACCATTGCAAATGATGCCGGTCAGATGCGCGGTCAGGGCTGCCGCCAATGCAGTCGATTGGTCACCGGAGAGAATGGTTAGTGCTCCTCCCAGGGCACCTTCATAGGTGCCAACTGCACCAGGAAGGGATGGAATAGCATTGCCGAAAGCGACCGCTCCCAGTCCAAACAGCGACCAGAGCAAGCGGGCCTGCGGGAAAAATGCCACCAACAGGAGCCAGAACTGGGCGATGGCGATGATCCAATTCAGCGCCATCCAGAACAGGAAGCGAACAAAAAGCCAGCCATCGGTCAGAATCGCCAGGCCGGAGAAGAGTGAATCCAACATGTCTCCACCTAGCTTTTGCAATTTGGGCCAGCGTCCGCTGATCCGCTGGAACACGGCCAAAGCCCATGCCCGGTTGCGGGCCAGCACATACAACACCACCATTCCAATCACCACCAGCCCACCGATGATAATGGCGATGCGTCCCGCTCCCGCTGCGCCAATTACGAAGGGCACTGCGCTAAGCAGGATGGCCGCAGAAAACGCCACGTCTACGACGCGCTCGATGATGATGGTGGAGAGCACATCCATAAAACTCAGCCTGGCTTTACGCCCCAGTAGGAAGGCTCGCCCCACTTCACCCAGGCGGAAGGGCAGGACTGAGTTTAACAAGTATCCTTCGGATAGGGTCCAGAAGACATCCCGGTAGGAAGCCCGCCCGCGCAACAGCGTCCGCCAGACAATTCCACGCATCATCAACCAAATAATCGAAACAGGCAGGGACAGCAAAATCAACCAATAATTGGCCGAACGGACGGCGGCAATAAAGCGGTTGAGATCCACGAAGTGGATGATTACCAGGATGGCGATCAGGCTGATGATGGCCCCCGGCAGCCAGCGCCGGACAGATTTCCAAAAATTAGACATAAGAAGATCTTTACCACAAAGTGCACTAAGAATCACGCAGGGAAAGATTCACAAGGGCTTTTTTTGTACTTTCCGTTGTGACCCTGCGTGTCTGTCGTGTTTAGGTATTTATTCCTCTTCGAGACTCAAGACCGCCATGAAGGCTTCCTGGGGAATCTCCACATTACCGACCATTTTCAATCGTTTCTTGCCCTTCTTTTGTTTTTCAAGCAGTTTTTTCTTTCGGGATATATCACCGCCGTAACACTTGGCTAATACGTCCTTGCGGGTGGCTTTGACATTGGCACGGCTGATAATGCGCCCACCGGAAGAAGCCTGGATGGCCACGTCGAACAACTGGCGCGGGATCAGTTCCTTGAGCTTAGTAATGAAGCGCTGGCCTTTATGGTAGGCATCCTTCTCGTGCACAATAGCCGCCAGGGCGTCAACCGGCTCGCCATTTACCAGGATTTCGAGCTTCTGCAATTTATCGGCCCGGTATTCGAGGAACTGGTAATCCAGCGAGGCATAGCCGCGCGTGCGGCTCTTGAGCTCATCGAAGAAATCGATAATGATCTCGGAAAGGGGGATTTCATAATTCAATTGAACCCGGTGCGGGGCGGGATATTCCTGACTCTTGTAAATGCCCCGGCGCCGGGTGACCAGTTCCATAATCGGCCCGTAGTAATCTGTGGGTGTGATAATCTCTATGTTCATCCAGGGTTCGCGGATCTCGGCAACCAGGCTGTCCTCGGGCAGGTCTGCCGGTGAGGCAACGATCTTCGTCTCGCCAGTATGTAACAATACTTCATAGGCCACCGTGGGGGCGGTGAATACCATCTCCAGGTTGTACTCGCGCTCCAGACGTTCCTGTATGATCTCCATGTGAAACAGACCCAGGAAACCGGCCCGGAAACCGAAACCGAGTGCCTGCGAAGTCTCGGGTTGGAATGTTAATGAAGCATCGTTCAATTGCAGCTTATCAAGCGCCTCGCGCAAGTTCTGGTAATCGTCTGCTTCGGAGGGGTAGATGCCGGCGAAGACCATCGGCTTGGGAACGCGGTAGCCCGGCAATGCTTGTGATGCAGAACCGCTCGCGCTGGTGATGGTATCACCGACACGCGCATCATGCACCGTTTTCAAGCCAGTGGCAATGTAACCAACCTCTCCGGCGGTGAGACCCGGCACCGGTTTCATGGTGGGAGCAAAGATGCCCACCTCAATCGGTTTAACTTCCACGCCGGTCGCCAGCATACGGATGGTCTCTTCCGCCGTGACCTGGCCTTCCACCAAGCGCACATAGGCAATCACTCCCTTGTAGGAGTCGTAGTGAGAATCGAAAATCAGCGCCCGCAGGGGCAGATCCGCATCGCCGCGCGGGGGCGGGACTTTATGTACAATGGCTTCCAGGACTGATTCAACGTTCCTTCCATCCTTGGCCGAGACACGCAGCACCTCCTGCGGCGGGATACCCAGCAGGCTACCAATATCTTCGGCAACTTCATCCGGGCGGGCTGTGACCAGGTCAATCTTGTTGATGACGGGGATGATGACGAGATCGGCGCCCAAGGCGGAATACAGGTTTGCGAGCGTTTGGGCTTCGATGCCCTGGGTGGCATCCACCACCAGGACGGCGCCTTCGCAGGCGTTCAAAGCCCGGCTGACCTCGTAGCCGAAGTCCACGTGACCGGGGGTATCGATCAGGTTCAATTCATAGGAATTGCCATCCGCGGCAGTGTAGTTCATGCGCACAGCCGAGGCCTTGATGGTGACGCCCTTTTCGCGTTCAAGGTCCATCGAGTCGAGGATCTGTTCGGTGGTGTCACGCTCCGGCACCGTGCCGGTGAGATGCAGCAACCGATCCGCCAGGGTGGATTTGCCGTGGTCGACATGGGCGATAATGCAGAAGTTGCGGATCAGGGAGGTCATACGAAAGAAAGTATACCCGTTTTTTTACCGCAAAGATTCATGAACATAATTCAGCCTGGTATATGGAACCATGATCAGCAAGGTCCGAAGTCTGGAGCCTTCTTCCTCCTGGCCTGATTAAAGTTGGGATCCTTGGAAGCTCAAGGGATAAAGAAAGCGGCGTATGAGTACGCCGCCTTCAATCATCTGAATCAGGTTTCAGGGAAGTTCAGGGAAGAATTTCCCTTTCCGATCAACCTTGTTCCACGCGGAGAAATCCCAACAAACGCCACAGGCCGCGCATCATGCCATGGCCGGCATCCGGCTGCATGAATTGATTCGGGCACGAGCCCGGGATGACCGCGATGCCGTTCTCACGGCAGATGCGCACTGCTTCCGGGGAAACGCTCGACATACTGGTTGCCAGGCCTGGCTTGGTGCCCATCATGCAGTGCATCCAGACATGCTTGACCCCCAGGTCCACGCACTGCTGGACGATCTGATCGGTCACTTTGGGGTTGGCCAGGATGAAGACCGCTTCGGGTATTTCCGGGAGCGACTGCAAGTCCGGATAGCAGGGATCGCCTTCATATATTGAAATACGCGGGTTGACTGCATAGACCTGGTATCCGGCTGCTTTGAACTTTTTGTAGGCCATGTTACAACCGGTCTCGCGCTTATCGGATACACCTACCACCGCGATCTTTTTCTGCGCCAGGAAGTTTTTCACAAGTTCATCAATTTTTGCCATCGGAATTCTCCAGCCGGGAATGAATGTTGAGCTGCGCAACAATTCTGATTCTGGCATTCAACCTTTAAAAATTATACCTCACCAATTATGCGCGCTCCCAAAAATGATCCTGAACACACACTCAGGCATTCTTACGTGATTTGCTCTACCAGGGTTGCATAATCAGTCTGCTCGGCATTCCCCACTCCCAGCCAGGCCAGAAACTCGACATTGCCCTTCGGCCCCTGCACAGGACTGCGCAGCAAGCCGTGCACTCCGAATCCCTGGCCACAGGCAAAGTCCAGCACATCCAACAGGATGGTTCTGTGTACAGATGGGTCGCGGATGACACCCTTATGTCTGGCCGACTCTTTCCGCCCGGCCTCAAACTGCGGTTTGATCAGGACGATCACGCTCCCGTCTCCCAACGGGACGGATGCCAGGCTGGGTATGGGGTCTGGGGATGAGGGCAGCCAACCCTTTACCACCGGCAGCAAGATTTTCAACGAAATAAAGGAGGCATCGATAGTCACCAGGCTGACCGGTTCCGGCAGTGATTTTACATAACGTGCATTGGTCTCTTCCATGACGAGTACACGCGGGTCGGAGCGCAGTTTCCAGTGCAGGATGCCCTTGCCCACATCAATGCTATAGACCCTGGCGGCGCCATGCTGGAGCAGGCAGTCCGTGAACCCGCCGGTGGAAGCGCCTACATCCGCACAGACGCGGCCGGCGACATCCAGCGGGAAGACCAGCAGCGCGGCCTCCATCTTATCTCCGCCGCGCGAAACGAAGCGCGGGGCCATCTCCAGGTCCAGCTGGGCGTCAGGAGAAATTTGCGCCGAGGACTTCAGCTCCACCTGCCCATCCACGCGCACCTGTCCTGCCATAACCAGCGCCTGGGCCTTGGAACGGCTTTCAGCCAGGCCGCGTTCCACCATCAAGAGATCCAAACGCACTTTTGGCATAACATGATTGTACCGCTTTCGTGTAAAATAACATCATGTTGAAAGGTCTGTTCAAAACCATGCGCCCCCGCCAGTGGACAAAGAACGCCTTTCTCTTCGCCGCGCTGGTCTTCGATGGGAAGCTTTTCCATTTGCCCGATTTCCTGCGCACGCTGGCCGGTTTTGGATTGTTCTGCCTTATTTCCAGCGCGGTTTACATTTTCAACGACCTGCTGGATGTGGAAAGCGACCGCCAGCATCCCATAAAGAAAAACCGTCCAATTGCCTCCGGCAAGTTGCCGGTGTCGCTTGCTATGGCGGCGGGGACCGTGCTGGCGCTGTTCACACTGACCGCAGGATACCTGCTGGCCTGGCAATTCTCCCTGACCCTGCTGGTTTATTTCGTAATGATGCTGGCCTATTCGAAGTGGCTCAAGCACATTCTCATCCTGGATGTATTGATCCTGGCAGCCGGATTCGTGCTGCGCGTGCATGCTGGAACAACTTTGATCGTTGTGGAACGCTTCTCGCCCTGGTTGTATGTACTGATGACGCTACTGGCGCTGTACCTCGGCTTTGGTAAACGCCGCGCCGAGTTGACCCTGCTCGCTCAGGCTGCCATCGGCCATCGCCAGGTGTTCGACGGGTATACCATCCCATTACTCGACCAGTTCATCACGATCGTCTCAGGCACCACCATCGTTGCCTATGCCCTCTACACCTTTTTTCGCCCGGCCGCACCCGAGTCGTTAATGCTGACCATCCCATTCGTTGTTTACGCCATCTTCCGCTACCTTTATCTCGTGCAAGTCAAGCAAATTGGGGGTGAGCCGGAGGAAATCCTGCTTTCAGACCGTCCATTCCAGATTTCCATTTTACTGTGGGGATTGGCAATTCTGGTTGTGTTCTATCTACCCTAAATAAATCGTTTATTTGTCTGACCATGACAAGCGCTTCTGCTCCCGGTAAGATTATCCTGTTTGGCGAACATGCCGTAGTCTATGGACGCCCGGCCCTGGCAGTGCCGGTGACACAGGTTCAGGCAACCGCGACGGTGAGCGAAAATTCACGGGGCGGAATCTGGATCGAAGCTCCCAATGTCAATCTATCCTCGGCCCTCTCCCAACTCGCCCCAGACCATCCACTGGTTGTCGTGATCAACAGCGTTTTCTCCACTCTGGCAATCGCACGCCCCCCAGCCTGCACGGTCTATCTTCAATCCACCATCCCGGTTGCATCCGGTCTCGGTTCCGGTGCGGCCGTTTCGGTTGCCATTCTGCGAGCTTTATCGGCATACCTCGGCCGGCCTTTGACCGACGCTCAGGTGAACGGACTGGCTTTTCAGGCCGAAAAACTCTACCACGGCACGCCTTCGGGCATTGACAATTCCGTTGTCACATACGCCAGGCCGGTTTATTTCGTCAAAGGCCAGCCCATCAAAACTTTCCGCGTCGGCGCATCCTTTACAATGGTGATAGGCGATACCGGTATCTCCGCGCCGACGAAAGAATCCGTGCAGGCGGTCCGAATCCTGCGGGAGGCGGATCCCGCCCGCTGGGAGAAAGTTTTCGACCAGGTGGGAGAAATCGTCTGGGATGCACGCCAGGCGATCGAGCGCGGCGATACCTCCACATTGGGCACGCTGATGGACGCCAACCAAGCATTATTGCAAGAGATGACCGTATCATGCGAGGAATTGGACCTATTAACGGAAGCAGCCCACAAAGCCGGAGCGTTGGGGGCTAAACTTTCCGGAGGAGGCCGCGGGGGCAACCTGATCGTTTTGGTCCTAAAAGAAAAAGCCCCGGCGATGGCGGAGGTACTGTTGGCCGCGGGGGCAAACCGGACAATCATCACCACGGTCCGGGCAAGATAAACCAGGAATATCCCATGAAAACCATCGGCATGATCGGCGGAATGAGCTGGGAATCCTCGCTCGAGTATTACCGTATCATCAATGAGGCCGTCAAGCAACAATTGGGCGGTCTGCATTCGGCCAAAAGTGTGATGGCTTCCGTGGATTTCGCTGAGATCGAAGTGCTCCAGCGGGGAGGCCGCTGGCAGGACGCCACCATGGTTATGATCGAGGTGGCCCGGGCCGTGGAGGCAGGCGGGGCGGATTTCCTGATCATCTGCACCAACACCATGCATAAAATGGCTGACGAGGTGCAGAACAGCATTTCCATTCCGCTCCTGCATATTGCCGACGCAACCGCCGAAGCCATCCAGGCGCAGGGGTTGCAGAGGGTCGGTCTGCTCGGCACCCGCTTCACGATGGAACAGGATTTCTACCGCGGCCGGTTGGTGGAAAAGTATGGGTTGGATGTTCTTTTACCGGATCGCGCCGATCGGGAGATTGTGCACCGGGTCATTTATGACGAACTGGTACTTGGAAAGATCCTACCAGCCTCAAAGGCGGAATACCTGCGCATCATCGCGGACCTGGCAAAAGCCGGTGCCGGGGGAATCATCCTGGGCTGCACCGAGATCGGGCTGCTGGTTTCTCAGACCGATAGTACTCTTCCGCTCTTCGACACCACCCGCATTCATGCCCTGGCTGCTGTCAAGTATGCATTACAAACCAGGATTTCCCCGGTTTAATATCCTTAAAGTCGATCATTTCCACAATCCGTAATTCTACGGTTGAATCCTAATGCTCGCAATTAATGTATCGAGCATGGGGATGGAAGGGGAAAAATTCTCTGGTGCCTGCGAGTTCAACTGCGTGGTAATGTCATATATATATTTGGGAAAGGCGTTGCCAAACACATCCCAACTCTGATCATCGGGGGGATTCTTGCCGTCTGCAGGCAGGATCGGGTTTGAGATCGGCAGAATGGCAGAGATCCAGTACTTTTCATCGCTGGTCAAACCCTGGAAGGTGTAGAACATATCAAAATTATTGATCGGGTCAAAAAATTGTGCATACTCAGTCAGGAAACGTGTACCTTTTCCACTGGCAAAGGGGAAGACCTGGTATTGGACATGGAGCAGTTGTCCGGCATTTTGGATCGGCAGAAGCGCCAGATCCTTTGTTCCGGGTTCCGTCCCGTTTATTAAGGACTGAAGATCTGTCACGAAGGTAGGAAGGGTATCAGGTAGCAACTGTTCATACCGTTCGACTGGAAAGACATCGATATGCGGGGTCATCATCCGGGTCGCCAGGGAGTAGCCCTGCAGGGTAATTTCAGTGTACTTTGGGTTGATTGCAAAGGGAGGCAGGCTTGTGTCAGCAGCTTCGGCCACACTTTGACAATTGAATCTGGAAGCCAGGGCCGGATCAAGGAACAGCGACATTTCGTTACAGGTGGTGTTGGTCATTGGAAAAGGCGTGTCACTCGCTGGCGGAGGCACGGTCGCGGTTGCAGGCTCGGTTGGGGCTGGGTTGGTAGCAGTCACCCCGGACATTGTCATCGCTGCTGGAGTCGCCGTTGAAGAAATGGTACATCAAACATCGTTAAGGATAATAATGAGACCAGATACATGATCCGTTTCATTAAATCATCTCCAAATTCAGTTTAATGGTAAAGCCCAATTTATCAGGCCCTCACGCAGGTGATAGCCGGCTAAAAAAAAGCCTGTCTAACCTTCCGGTTCCACCGGTATACGAATTATATTTGATTTCATGGATTGCTGCCTTTACCCATCAGGCCCTCAAGGTACTTGTTGGAAGGTTATGCTCAACCATGTTTTCGTCAGCCGAATTATGGCGCCTGCTCTCCGGTACTGCAATATCCATCCAGCCAATCTTCACGCATGGCAAGTCAAGGATAGTATAATCCTGCTTAATTCCCGAGTTGAGGACCTTTTTCTATCATAAAGGCACCCGGACCGATTCCCCAATCCACGGAGAAGGAAGCCGCGTCAGTGTCAGCAAAGAGCCACGTTGAACGTACAATCTCGCCCCACAGGAGTACCGCATGATCTACGGTGAGCATATACGTCTGCGTCGTAATGAACGGAGTGATATTCCAAAATTGGTCGAATGGTTAAATGACCCTGAAGTCCGTCGCTACCTTTCAACCGACTTACCCATCTCGCACGCCAACGAGGAACAATGGTTCGAGAATATGCTAAAACTGCCAGCCAACGAACAACCATTCGGCATTGAAATTCGTGAAATCGAACCCGAAGTAATCGACGAACGATGGCGGCTGATTGGTAATTGCAGCTTCATGAACATTAACTGGACAATCCGAAGCGCCGAAGTGGGTATCTTTATCGGTGAAAAATCCTGCTGGAATAAAGGGTACGGAACGGAAGTAATGTCCCTTCTATTAAAATTCGGATTCAATAATCTTAATCTGAACCGGATTTACTTGCGCGTCGATGATGCAAACAAGGGCGGCATCCGCGCTTACGAAAAAGCTGGTTTCGTACACGAGGGAAAGTTCCGCCAGGGAACTTTCTATAATGGCAAATATGGTGATCTGCTATTTATGAGCGTTCTTCGCATGGAGTGGGATTCTAAAAAACAGGCTGAGAGATGATCCAATCAAATGAATTGCGCGAGCATGGTGGTATAAAACTGTATGCCGGAACAGCTAGCGGCGAACTCGCCCAAAAAGTTGCCGATTATTTGGGGGAAATTTTATGTGGACGGGACATAGTTGAGTTTCCCAATGAGAACCTGTTCGTCAAGCTTCACAGCAGTGTGCGCGGTCAGGATGTCTATGTGATCCAGCATACTGCCTCGCCGGTGCACCGCAACCTGATGGAGCTTCTTATCCTGCTTCAGACATTACGGCTGGACTCGGCCGCCCGCATCACAGCCGTTGTTCCCTACCTGTGCTATGGCCGATCGGATAAAAAAGACCAGCCGCGTATTCCCATTACCTCCCGCTTGATAGCTGATATCATCCAGATAGCCGGTGCGGACAAGTATATGACGCTTGACCCGCATGCCTATCAAATCCAGGGCTTTTTCTCAGTGCCCGGGGATGTATTGAATGCTTCCACCATCCTCGTGGACTATATCAAGGAGAACCTGCGCTCTTATCTCAAAGACCCGGTTGTCGTCACCGTGGACCTTGGGTTCGCCAAGAAAGGTCGCAACTTTGCCTATGGAATTGACGCTCCGATTGCATTCATTGAAAAGCGCCGGGTTGCCAATGATGCCAAATCACAGGCGCTTACCATTATTGGTGACGTGAAGGATCGAGATGTGGTTCTGGTGGATGACGAGGTCGACACCGGCGGTTCCATCGATCAGGCAGTGACCCTGGTAAAACAGAATAAGGCGCGGCGAGTATATGTTGCCTTCGTTCATCCGATCTTCTCTGCCAATGCGGCGGAACGGTTGGCTGCCCTGCCTGTCACTGAATTCATCACCACCGACAGCGTCCCGATTCCCATTGAAAAACGCGAAGTCTTCGGCAAACGGCTCACCATCCTGACTGTCGCACCGCTGATCGGCGAAGTCATCCGGCGCGCCCATGAGGGTCGCAGTGTGGGACAGATGTTCAACGAATAGGATATCAATCCAAGGAGGATTCCATGCAAGGAAATGACCAAATCATTGCAAAACTCAATTTTCTACTGGCTGACGAACTGACTGCCATCAGCCAATACATGGTGCAGGCCGAGATGTGCGCCAACTGGGGCTATAAAGAACTGGCTGAAGTCATAGAGAAGCGCGCCATTGATGAGATGAAGCACGCTGAGAAACATATCGGGCGGATCATTTTCCTGGAGGGTATGCCCGTGGTCAGCGAGTTGAACAAAATCCACATAGGCGATGATGTCGAGGCTCATCATAAGAACGATTGGGACTCTGAGAATGTTGCCATTAAAGCCTATAACGAAGCCATTAAACTGGCTGTGGAAATTGGCGATAATGGCACGCGTGAAATGCTCGAAAGTATTCTTAAGGATGAGGAAGCCCACATTGATTGGATCGAAGCTCAACTCGACCAGATCAAACAAATGGGCATCCAGATATATCTGGCTGAACAATTAAGTTAATGTTCTGAAGGCACGGCGATCACCCGATTCAATTTGATGATGATCGCCTCCATTCGTTCTGCCAGGCTCGAAGAAATGCCAGTAGTCCCCAAAGTCTAGGAGGATTACTGGTAAAGCTCGTATTTGGATCTGATTGCCACCATGTTCCTGGCGTCGTTCTCCCATGCGAGCCTGCTCGGGTTTGGAGCCAGAAGTTGATTGCCGACTATGCCTGAACTCCCCGAAGTCGAAACCATCATCCGCAACCTGCGTCCTGTATTAATCGGTAAGCAGATTCTTTCTTCCAATCTGCTCTGGGATCGTACACTGGCCTCGCCATCTCCGACCCTGTTTCAAAGGCGTATCCGTGACCAGCACATTCAGGATATTTTCCGACGGGCTAAATTCCTGCAGATTAAGTTATCTGAATACCATCTTATAATTCATTTACGCATGAGCGGAGACTTGCTGGTCGTACTGGGCGGTTATCAGCCTGGAAAACACGATCGCCTTCTGTTGAAGCTGACGGACGATGGAACACTCGTCTTTTCCGATCCGCGCAAGTTCGGGCGGGTTTGGTTGGTGGATGATCCCGCCGAGATCTTCCAGAACCTTGGCCCTGAACCGCTTTCAGACGAATTTACTGCGGCGTGGCTGTATGCGGCCTTGCAAACCCAGCACCGTCAACTCAAACCGCTCCTGCTGGACCAGTCCTTCCTGGCCGGCATGGGTAATATTTATACGGATGAAGCTTTGCATATGGCTAGACTCCATCCTTTGACTCCCTCGGATTCTGTGACACAGGAAGAAGCCGAAATCCTGCGAATGGCAATCCGGGAAGTGCTGGAAGAAGGCATCAACCGCAATGGTGCCAGCATAGATTGGGTTTACCGCGGAGGCGATTTCCAGAACCTTTTCAGAGTGTACGGCCGTCAAGGCGAACCATGCCCGGTATGTGGTACCGCGATTGAACGGATCGTCGTTGGCCAGCGCGGAACGCATATATGCCCGACTTGTCAGATACTCACGAAATTGTAAAATCCTGTAAAATAGTGTCATGCTGTTCTGCATGAAAATTCGCAAGGAGCTGGTACCATGCATCTAACAACTGCTGTTCTTTTCTTATTTCTTATCATTTTTTGTGTCGGTGCTGCCGTTGGAGGGGTGATTGAACGCGCCTTGAAAAACCGTTCCAACCCACCTCCATTTTTACCTCCTTCAAATAAAAATATCCTTGCCGAGGCGGATGACGTGGAAGTATTGAGCGCCTGGCGGACGCACAGCAATAAAGTTTGGCTGGGGATGGATGGCGCCCGCCTGAACGATAAAGCCGAACTCCAGCCAGGGCAATATCAACGTTTGGTCAGCCTGGTGCTGGATCTGCGTCCGTGGTTGGAAACGGCCCAGGCGGCCACTCCTAAACCAGAATCATCCTCGGAACCACTGCCTCCGGTCGCGCCAGTTCCTGCGCTGACCCAGCCGCCGGTTCTGGCAGTAAATAAGAAAGTCATTCCTGTGATTGCGGTTACCCCGCCTGCGCCAGTCCTCGATAGCATCATCCAGCAAATTGATAAAGTCCTGCAAACTAAACTGGAAACCAGTCCGTTCAAAGACCGCGGCATCCAATTGGTCGAAGGAGCGGGCGGCATCGTCATAGTGAAAGATGGTGTAAAAAGCTATGAAGGAGTTGATGCAATTCCCGACCCGGAAATTAGGACACTCATCCGGCAAGCGGTGACCGATTGGGAAAAAAGCACAAAGTAGCCTTTCATGGTTAAATTGAACCAGTAGCAGAATTAAGTAGTTTTCACCAAATACAGATCTCCCCTTTCGAAGCCGCGTTCCAAATAATATTGTCGTGTCCCCACCGCTGCAATGACTGCCATCCGGCGGTAGCTTTTTTGTCTGGCTATCCGCTCAGCCTCCTCCAGCAAACGTGTGCCAAGTCCGGCGTGCTGGGCTGCACCGCTCTGCTCCGCACCGACAGCCAATGATTGCCCATAAACATGTACTTCCCTGATGATGGCCGCCCCTGCCAGGTCCAGTAAACCTGTGCCGGGGGATTTCGGGTCCGGCAGGGAAAGTCGCAGGAAACCGGCAATTTTGTCATCCGGGGTGACAAAGGACACGAAGTGCTCCTCGGCCCTGTCCGGTTGGTAAATAAAATCGTTGAGACGCAGCAAAGCCGTATCCACTTTTCCTGCGCCCACCTCCCGGCAGCGGATACAGTCACAATGCGTACCTCGCCGGGCCATTTCTGCATGAACATCCTGCCGAAGACTGCTGCGCCGGTTCCCAGCCACCACATGCGAGGAGGGTATATCGCGGATGATGCGGTTGACGCGGCAGTAACGCGGGATGGATGTTTTCACATCTGCAATCAGATGAACCAGTTCTTCTGTGGTGTAGGGGTGATATTCCCCCCGTCGCCAGTATTCGTACAGGGGGGCGGTTTCGAGCAATTGGGTGGGGTAGATCTTGATCTCGTCCGGGCAGAGTTCATCCCACAGGCGCGGGAAATCAGCCCGGTCGGAATCGGGTGTGGCACCCAAAAGGTTGGGCATCCAATGCAAAACTATCTTGAAACCGGCTGCACGCAGCAAAGCCGTGGCATGCTGGGCCTCTGCAGCGGTGTGGCCGCGCTGGTTCAGCTCCAAGATCCGGTCATCCAGACTCTGCACACCCATCTGGACTTTGGTCACCCCCAGTGAACGGAACCAGGCCAGTTCCGCCGGGTTGACCTCATCCGGGCGGGTTTCCACCGAAAGGCCAACATTGCGGTGCAATGCAGTTTCGTTAATCAGGTGCGTTTCTTTCAACCCTGCTTCATCTTCCGGCAGTGCGGCGGGATTCATTGCTTCGAAACAGCGCCGGACGAACCATTCTTGATAGTCCCGGCGGTACGAGGAAAAGGTCCCGCCCAGGATGAGCAATTCCACCTTATCGGTGGGATGCCCGACCGAGGAGAGTGATTCCAGGCGCGATTTCACCTGATTATAGGGATCAAAGCCGTGCTCGAGAGCCCGCATCGCTCCCGGCTCATCCGGCAGGTACGATTTCGGCATGCGTATATCGTCCGGGCAGAAAATACACTTCCCGGGGCACGGATAAGGCTTGGTCAGTACGGTAACGGTTGTCACACCCGAAAGCGTGCGGATCGGTTTTAGACGGATGGTTGCCAGCAAGGCTTCGTCGACAGGCCACTCGCCTCGTTTGACCAATTGGGTATAAGCTGCCACCAGCGCGGATTTATTGATGTGCCCGGCTGCCGCTGGATGCCGGCGCACAGCCTCCATGACCGGAAGACCAGCCCGAATGTCATCAAGGATCAGGCGCGCCAGGGCCAGTTTTTCGGGTGTCAGGGTACGGAGTTGCTGAAAGGAACTTTTCTTAACCACTTCTTTACACGAGTCTTCCACATGGATAAGGGAGTCGCAGTTCGCGGGCAACCTAGCCACCCGTTCACTTTTTCCCCATTTTAATAAATTGT
>JBEKCT010000032.1:0-27510 GCA_050014715.1 Anaerolineales bacterium
CTCTCTTGCTTCGTTGACTCATCATGTTCTCCTCCGGCAGCCAGAAATCTCTGCCGTAGGGTAACATCCTTTTTGATGCAACGACTTGACTTAGGGTAAGATTCTATTTGATGCAATGCGCCGTCGGAATTATCCAGTCGGCATAATGTATAATAAGCCAAATTTTTTAAACGACACTCTCTTCGTAATGGAAACGAGTATCCTATGACACCATTCGCCGAACGCGTTTTAACGCTTGAATCCGAGGGGGCGTATGCCGTCCTGGCCCGCTCCCAGGCGCTCGAAGCACAGGGGCATGAGATCATGCATCTCGAGATCGGCCAGCCAGACTTTGCCACGCCGGCGCATGTCAGCGCAGCGGGGATCAAGGCCATCCAGTCCGGCCAGACTCGTTATAACCCGCCGGCGGGAGTGCCGGCCCTGCGCCAGCTCATCGCCAGGGAAGCCGGGCGGCAACATGGGTTGGAGGTTACGCCCTCCCAGGTGGTCATCGGTCCGGGAGCCAAGCCGGGGTTGTTCTTCCCGACCATGGCGCTTGTCCAGGCAGGCGACGAGGTCATTTACCCTGATCCGGGCTTCCCAACCTACAAGGCCATGATCGCCATTGCCGGCGGTGTGCCGGTGGCAGTTCCGTTACGCGAAGAGAACAAATTCTCGTTCGACCTGAAAGCCTTCGATTCAGCGATCAACCGGCGCACCAGGCTGATCGTGCTGAACTCCCCGGCCAACCCGACCGGCGGGGTCATCCCGCTCGAAGATCTGCAGCATATCGCTGCCAAGGCGCAGGAGTTCGGTGCCTGGGTGATGAGCGACGAAATCTACGGGCGCCTGGCTTACGACGGGAACCTGGTCCCGAGCATTGCTTCCCTGCCGGGCATGCAAGAAAGCACCATCATCGTGGATGGTTTCTCCAAGACGTATGCCATGACCGGCTGGCGGCTGGGGTACACGATCATGCCGAAAGAACTGGCCGAACGGGTCGAATTATTGCTGACCCATTCGGTCGGCTGTACTGCCACCTTTACCCAGTTTGCCGGAATGGAAGCTCTGACCGGTCCTCAGGAACAGGTGGATGCCATGGTGACCGAATATCAGCGCCGGCGTGATCACATCGTGGCCGGACTGAATGCCATCCCCGGAATCCACTGTCTGGTTCCACAAGGCGCCTTTTACGTCTTTCCGAATGTCAAATCGTTCGGACGGCCCTCCAGCGAAATCGCCCGGCGCCTGCTGGACGAAGCCGGAGTCGCTGCTCTTTCGGGAACCGACTTCGGACCGAACGGGGAAGGTTACCTGCGCCTGTGCTATGCCACCTCGGTAAGAACCATCGACGGCGCCCTGGAGAAGATGGCGGAGTTCTTCCAGGGACTGTCTGCCTGAGAAAATCAAGCCTGGACAATGCATGTCCGGGCTGACTTATTAATATACCCCATCAGAGGTCGATCCTGCCCGCCGCCGTTTTCCGATTATTATCGATCGTCCGTACGGAGGGGCAGACGCCGAAAAAATGCATCCCTACGGTGCAAGGCGAAAGAACTGGTCCTGAAGCAGTTCACCACCTGGAGATACCAAAATGAAATTCTCATCGGCCGCTTCAAGTTCCAGGGCAGCCCGGATCAGGTGTTCAAAGAATTCACTTGATCCCAGCATCTCCTGGTAACGCATGCCCCAGCGTTTGCAAAATTTGGCAACCTCCAGCGCCTTGTCGCGGTATGCAGCCAGGTCTTCCTGGCTGTGAGCTACCAACACCAGGCGTTTGTAATTGTGATAGAGGCTGTCGATCAACCAGTTGGCCTTGGCCAGGCCGTATTTCTGCACGTAATCCTGGTATTCCTGCAACGGGTTGCTGCCCGATTCCAGCCAGCCCTTGGTGAGATAGTATGTGCCGGATTCGGATTTGAATTCACTCATGTAGCGTTCGTAGGAACCCAGGAAGATCGCAATGCAATCATCTGCCCGGGCGATCAGCAGGGTGTGTCGGCCGGCCCGGATGCCGTTCAGACCATTACCGCACAGACCATATCCAAGAATAACCAGGCTGGGTTCCGGGAGGCCGTCAAGGGTTTCCTGAACAGCCTGGTTGAGCTTGCGAGGATAGCTGTGCAGCCCGTAATCCAGGTAGATGTATTTCTGGATCATTCCCGGCCTGGTGAAGCGTTCAAACAGGTCCTGGAAAACCTTGCAAGCCAGTACTACAACCGGTCGATCGGATGAATTATTAGTCATCGAAAAAGGAGTGCCAATCAAAGAGGCACAAACCGACCTTAGAGCGGATTCTGTGCCTCTATGAAGAGAAAGCTGGTTGGAAAAGCTGCAAGACCCGCTGAGGCCTACGGATTCTGGATTTCGGCGGCGTGCAGGGTGGCTCGCATAAGCATGGCGATGGTCATTGGACCGACCCCGCCCGGGACGGGCGTGATGAAACCGGCGACTTCCCTGGCTTCGTCAAATTTGACATCGCCCACCAACCTGTGACCGCTCTTCTTAGTGGCATCCGGAACCGAGTTGATGCCCACATCAATAACCGCCGCGCCCGGTTTGATCCAGTCGCCGCGCACCATCTCGGTCTTGCCGATGGCGGCAATCAGGATGTCCGCCTGGCGCACAACGCCGGCCAGGTCGCGCGTGCGGGAGTGACAGACGGTAACGGTGGCATTCTTGCTGATTAGCAGCAGGGCAGCCGGCATGCCGACAATGTTCGAGCGACCCAGCACGACGGCGTTCGCCCCTTCGATTTTCACACCGGCCTGCTCAAGCAGGTAGATGCAACCATAGGGTGTGCAGGGGACGAATAGCGGCTCACGCCCTTTCTGGGCCAGCCGGCCAATGTTGAGGGGTGAGAAACCGTCCACATCCTTTTCAATGCTTATCAGGGAAAGGACTGCCTCTTCATTAAGGTGGGAGGGCATGGGCAATTGCACCAGGATCCCGCTGATCTTTTTGTCGGCATTAAGCTGCTTGACCAGTGCCTCAACCTGTTCCTGGGTGGCGTCCGCTGGCAGGTGCTGGCTGACGGAGCCCATTCCCAGTTCTAGGCAGGCCTTGCCCTTGGAGGCCACATAGGCAGCCGAATCCGGCCGGTCGCCCACCAGCACCGTCGCCAGGGTGGGCTGCATCTTGCCGGCGGCTGTCCGTTTGGCGACTGCCGCTGCCACTTCGTCACGCACTTTCTGGGCAACAACTTTTCCATCAATTATTTGAGCAGTCATGGTACTTCTCCTTTATTACTTAACTAATTTATTGAGCTTTCCCGGCGCGCATTTTCCCGGCGCGCTGGAGTTGTTTCAGTGGAATCTTTGCTCAGCCTCCCCATGGCATGTGGGCATATTCATTGAACGCCTGGTCGTGCATTTGTTTGAAAAGTGCGGCGTGACGCCTTTCCCAGCCTGCCAGGGTTTCGAGTACCACGCGCGCCTCTCCCTCGGCTTTTTGAGCGGATTGTTCATAAAATTCGGTAAAATCGCGCTCGATCAGATAGGCCATTCGCAAGATTGGCAGGTCGGGGACCATTGCTTCAAGGACGGTTTGATCGATGAACTCGGAGACCGCCCGCTGGGAGAAGACCCCGGACCGGTTTAATTCTTCCCCGTAGGTCACATCGGCGGATTTGCCTGCATCGATTGCATCAAGCTGAGCCTGGACGAATTCAATATGTTTTTGTTCCTCGGCCGCCAATTGCTTAAAGACAGCCACTGCAGTGGCATGGCTCATCCGGGCAGCGTTTGTCTCAAAGAAACGCTTGCCTTCATATTCCCTTTGTAATGCATACTCAAAGATTTTCCGGATATCCATTTTGATCACCTCACTATATGAAGTGTATTATTGGCTTTCAGGCGGTTGGACCAATTCGACTTTGACGGTACACTGCTTGTATTCCGGTATTTTTGAGATGGGATCAAGCTTGGCCTGTGTCAGCTCGTTCAGCGGGGTTTCGGGAAAATGAAAATTCGTATAGAGCATTCCCGCAGGGACGCGCTCGGTGATCCAGGCCTCGGCTTGCACGCTGCCGCGCCGGGAAGTCAGGCGCAGGCGGGCACGGTTCTTGATGTTTAACCGCTGTGCATCCTGCGGGTTGATTTCAACCAGGGTCCGGTCGTAGATTGCCAGGAGACCCGCGGCCCGGCGGGTCATCTGTCCGCCGTGCCAGTGGTACAGCACCCGGCCGTTATTAAGCAGCATCGGATACTCCTCATCCGGGGCCTCGGCTGGCGGGATATCCTCCAGAGCGGTAAATCTTCCTGCTCCATTGGCAAACCGCTTGGTATGCAGAATGGGCGTGCCCGGGTGCTGGAGGTCCGGCACCGGCCACTGCAAGCGTTCCCCGTGTTCCAGCCGGGCGTGCGTGATCCCTGCGTAGGAGGGCGTCAAAGCATTGATCTCGGTCATGATGTCAGCGGGGGAATGGTAATCCCAGCCGGCAAGGGTCCCTTCGACCGGTGTCCGGTCGCCTTGGGTCAGCAGGAGGGTTGCCAGGCCGGTGACGATCTGCCAATCCGGGCGCGCCTCGCCCAGCGGCTCTATGGCTTTTCGGACGAGTTGGACGCGCCGTTCGGTATTGGAAAAGGTGCCGTCCTTTTCGGCAAAGGAAGCGCCCGGAAGGAAAATGTCGGCATATTGGGATGTTTCGGTTGGGAATAGTTCCTGAAGCACCAGAAAATCCACAGCATACAGGCATTTTCGAATATGGGATGAATCAGGATCGGACATGACCGGATCCTCGCCAATAATATATAGGGCATGCGTCTTGTTCTTAAGCACCCCCGGGATCATCTCGGTCAGTGTCATGCCGATCTTGTCCGACAGAGGCACACCCCAAGCAGCTTCAAATTTCTGGCGTGAGCCCGGGTTGGTCACTGACTGATAGGCCGGGTAGACGTTTGGCAACCCGCCCATGTCACAGGCGCCCTGGACATTATTCTGGCCGCGCAAAGGATTTACTCCCCCGCCTGGGATGCCCATATTTCCGAGCAGCATTTGTAGGTTGGCCAGGTTCATCACATTTTGTACGCCGACAATATGCTGGGTGATGCCCAACGCCCACATGACCGCCATGGGTTTCTGCAGGGCCAGGATCTCGGCTGCCCGGGCGAGCTGCTCCACCGGCACCTGAGTGATTTCAGCCACCCTTTCCGGAGGATAATGCGCCAGCCCGGTCCGGAATTCTTCGAAGCCTTCCGTGCGTTCCTCGATGAATTTCCGGTCTTCCCAGCCCTTTTCCAGGATAATATTCATCAATCCGTTGATGAGGGCGATGTCGGTGCCCGGCTTTTGTTGAAGATGAAGGACTGCATCATCCACCAGATCAATCCGGCGCGGGTCCGCCACGACCAACTGGAGTCCGCGCGTGCGTACGGCTCTTCTGAGCATCGTTCCAAAGACAGGGTGGGCTTCGGTGGTATTTGACCCGATCACCAGGGCTGATCGGGAAAATTCTGCAATATCGTCCATCGAATTGGACATGGCACCTGAGCCGAAGGATGTGGTCAGACCGGCCACGCTGCTGGAGTGTCAAAGCCGGGCGCATTGATCAATATTGTTTGTCCCGATCACCTGCCGTGCAAATTTATTAAACAGATAATTTTCTTCATTGGTGCATTTGGATGAGGCGACAACACCAATGGAATCCGCGCCAAAAGACTTGCGGGTGGAAGCCAGCTTTTGGGCTGTCAACTGCAATGCAACCTGCCAATCCACCTGCACCCATTCCCAATCACTTCCCTGGCGGGATTTCTTGCGTCCATCCAGCAAATACCGGCGCACTTGCGGCGCCAGCACACGATCCGGATGGTGGATGTAATCATAGCCATAGCGGCCTTTTACGCACAGAGCCATGCCATTGACCGGCGCGTTCGGATTGGATGCGACGCCAATGACCTTGTCACCCTTGACCAGCAGATCAAACTGGCAGCCCACCCCGCAAAAGGAACAGGTGGTCAGGACTTTTCGAACCTGGTGGGCGCGGCCGGCACCGTAATTCATTTTATTGGAGAGTGCGCCGGTCGGGCAGTAGGCAACACATTGTCCACAGGATTCACAACGCGCTTCCAGCATGGTCGTTCCTGCACCGGCAACGATCTGTTCCCCAAAGCCGCGGTTTGCCACTCCCCAGACATTCCGGCCCTGGATTTCCGCGCAGGCCAGAACGCAGCGCCTGCACAGGATGCAGCGGTTCATATCCACCCGAATGAACGGATTGGGATCGCTATCAGGGATGTAGCGTGAGGTTTTCGATCCCCACTTGGGCACACTGACTTTATACTCATACGCCAGATCCTGCAACTCGCACTCTCCGCTAACATCACAGGTCAGGCAGTCCTGCGGATGGTTGGCAAGCAACAGTTCCAGGTTCATTTTGCGCGAGCGCATCACCTGCTCGCTGTGGGTGTCGACCGACATTCCCTCGGAAACATTCGTCACGCAGGCCGCCTGCAGGAAGCGTTGACCGGCGACTTCGACCATGCAAATCCGGCAGTTGCCAGTAGGCGAAAGGTCCTTATGGTAACACAGGGTCGGAATCTCGATCCTGTTTGCTCGGGCGGCTTGCAGGATGGTTTGACCCTCCTGCGCCTGGACCTTCTTCTGGTTGATCATAAGGTTTACCATCATAAAAGACCTTTCTATCCCTGTTAGTATGAGCGGAATTGGTCGGCAAAATTGGCCAGGGCGGATTTGATCGGGATGAAGACCGATTGGCCCAGCCCGCAGAAGGAAGACAGCAGGAGGTTCTCTGCCAGAGCACCGAGTTCAGCAACATCTCCCGGTTGCCCATTCCCGGCAACCATCCCATTGAGGATTTCTTGGGCCCGCCAGGTGCCGGCGCGGCAGGGAGTGCACTTTCCGCAAGATTCGACCGCGAAGAAATGCAGCAATTCGCGCAGTAGGCTGACCGGTGAAGAGGTCTGGTCGCAGATCAGAAATCCACCTGCCCCAAGGGAGATGCCTTGCGCAGCGGAACCGTAATCAATGGGTACATCCAGCTGGCCGGGACCAACGATCGTGCCGGCTGCCCCACCTGTTAAGGCAAATTGGAAGGAGGATCCATCCTGCATGCCCCCACCAAAATCATCGATAATCTGGCGCAGCGTCAGGCCGAAGGGCGCCTCGAATACACCCGGTTCTTTGACCTGCCCCAACACCATGTAAAGCTTTGTGCCGGGGACGGGATAGGAAGCGAGAGCCTTCCACCACCCACTGCCATTATTAATGATGTGCCTCACCGCAGCCAGCGATTCGAGATTATTAACGGCTGTTGGGCACCCCTTAAAACCATAGCTGGGTGGAAAAGGCGGTCTTAACCTGGGCTCGCCACGCTTCCCTTCCAGCGACTCGATCAAAGCCGTTTCCTCGCCGCAAATGTACGCACCGGCGCCGCGATGAACCTGAATATTGAATGTGAAACCGGATCCCTGGATGTCCTTGCCCAGCCAGTTCTTTTGAACCGCCTGTGAAATGGCATTTTCCAGACGGCGCGCCTGCGCTTCATATTCGCCGCGAATATAAATATACCCTTCGCTTGCTCCGCAGGCGTACCCACCGATTGCCAGACCTTCGAGGATTTGATGAGGATCTGTATCGATCAGGACGCGATCCTTGAAAATGAGCGGCTCCGACTCATCGGAATTACAGATAATATATTTTTGTCCCGCCGGGGCCTGGGCAACGAAACGCCACTTCCGGCCGACAGGAAAACCCGCACCGCCGCGTCCCTGCAATCCGGAGGCTTCCAGAATATCCAATATTTCCTCGGGCCTGCTGGCGAGCGCCTTCTTCAGGCCGGCGTATGCACCGTTGGCCAGGGCCGAGTCCATTGAATCCGGTTCAACTTTGCCGGCATTGGCAAGCATAACGCGCAGTTCTCCCTGGCGAGGCTGGGTGTAATCCGGGGAGAGCCCGCGCCATCCAGTGAAAAGTCCCTCGATACCATCGAGCGCCACAGGGCCGGCTGCCTCGGTCCCAACCAGTGCGGCGGGAGCGCGGTCGCAAAGTCCCAGGCAGGAGCTTCTTTCAATGCTCCACCCCTTTTGCGCGCTGGCAACGAGAGCCAGGTTCAATTTTGCAGCATTCTTTGCCGTGCAGACCGGACCATCGCAGACTCTGATGATATTCTTCTTCGGTTGCAGGGAAAGCATCGAATAGAAGCTGGCGATACCGAATACCTTGTGCGGGGGCAATCCAAGGCAATCGGCTGTATCCGTGACCGATTCTGGATTCAATTTTCCCTGCTGGTCGAGGTCCCTAAGGATTTCCAGTACATCTGTACGGCTGCCGCCGTGCTTGCGGACCAGTTTTTCGATCCAGGGTGGAATGGGCTTGTAAATGATCGTGCGATTGGTCATAACACCTCTCTGGATGCGGTAAAACTATGCGGAGAAGCCTTCCGGCAGCAAGCCGGCTTCTCTGACAATGCGCGGGATGACCTCTTCCCACATAACCGGCATGATGTGCAGCCCATGCACGCCTTGCTTTTGGTAGCCCTTGATCTTGCGAGCCAACTCCAGGGCAACCTGCACGCCCTCTTCCTGCGCATTGCCGGCCGCATCGGCCGCTTGCATGCGTTTAAGGATCGTTTCCGGCACGGTTACACCCGGGACCTCATTCATGTGGATTGCCATTTTGTAACTCTTGAGCGGGGTGATGCCGACCAGGATGAATACCTTGTCCAGGATGGAGCGTTTTGCCAGTTCATTCAGCCAGACTTCCATGCGGTCAATATCGTAGACCAGGTTGGTCTGGAAGAACTGGGCGCCGGCATTGACCTTTTTCTGCTCACGCAGAGCCTGGAACCTGGGTTCGGAAGCATAGGGGGAAGCCGCGGCCCCCAGGAAGAACCTGGGCGGGAACTTGATCTCGCGCCCATCCAGGTAATGACCTTCGTCCCGCATCCGGCGCAGGATCCACAGCATCTGGATCGAATCCAGGTCGTTGATATCCATGCGGCCGCGCGGGCTGGGGGCCAGTACCGGGCTGTCGCCGGTGACGCACAGTATATTGCGCATCCCCAGCGCGCTTGCCCCCAGTATCTCTGCTTGCAGGCTGGCACGCGTCCGGTCACGCGCAGCCATCTGCATGACGGGTTCGGCGCCGTGTTCGATGGCGATCTTGCTGCAGGCCCAGGAAGTCATGCGCGGGGTGGCGGAAGCGTTATCGGTGAAATTAATAGCGGTGACAAACGGTTTGACCAGCTCGATGTTGCTGATCAGCTTGTTGGTCGAGACCGAAAGCGGCGGGGCGATTTCGCAGGCCACCACGAACTTCCCGGCCCGCAGGGCGCGTTCCAATTCCGAGGCAGGTTCGTCTGATTTCGGGCTGTGATACGCGGCATCCCCCTGCCACCAATCCGGCTGGCGGACCGGGCGGAAGATGCTTTGCCAGGCATCCTTGCGCTTTTTGGAAGAAGCCAATCCTTTGACCACATTCCCGGTACCGAGCTTCTTGACCTGGGCGACCACATCTCCCCATGTTTCCGTCCCCACCTTCTCCCAATCCAGGGGGGGCAGTACTTCCATGAGCATTTCCTGACGGTTCATTTTGAAGGACCGCTCGTAGATCTTATACCAGACGCATGGACGCGTCTTATCCACATAACAATATTCCGGGGTGGAGCCTCCGCACGGGCCGTTGCGCAGGCCCTTGGGACATTCCATCGGGCAGATGAAAGCCGTCTCCTGCAGCAGGCAGTTCCCGCACATGCGGCAGGCAAACAGTGGACTTTTGATGGCATATTCTATATTTTCAAGAACCCTATTGCCGAAAGTTTCTTTCTTGAAAGGCGAATAGGCGGGCTGCCAGCGTCGCCCGGGTGTGAAGATCGACATTGAGAACTCCTGTTATTGCAAAATAAACGAGGGGCGAGGTCAAGCTCGCCCCTCGTAAGATGCAGTTAGAACAATCCCAGTACCTTGCCGGTCTCGAGATCCAGGTCCACGTCGTAGAAGACCGGACGGGTCGGCAGCCCCGGCATGGTGCGCATTTCGCCCAGCAATGGGTACAGGAAGCCGGCTCCGATGGAAGCACGGATATCGTTGATCGGGATGCGGAAACCTTTCGGTACGCCTTTCAGGCTAGGATCAGCACTCAGGCTCAGGTGGGTCTTGGCCATGCAGAGCGGCAGCTTGTCGAAACCGAGCTTGGTGTATAGCTTGATCTTTTCTTCGGCTACTTCGGAATAGTCCACGCCGTCCGCACCGTAGAT
Organism: Anaerolineales bacterium; assembly: GCA_050014715.1. GTDB lineage: Bacteria > Chloroflexota > Anaerolineae > Anaerolineales > Villigracilaceae > UBA877. Next base: position 10,193 of record JBEKCT010000032.1, read on the forward strand.
CTCGCGGCAGACCGTCTCGATTTTTTCCTTGATTGACATTTCCAGCGGGTAGAGGAATTTGAAGTGGCTGGGATGTTCGGCGGCCTTCACCACGGCTTCCGCCAGAGGCAGCGCGCCTTTGCCGCCATCCATCCAATGAGTGCAGACGATCGCATCCATTGCGCCAGCTGCCAGGGCGGCTTTTCGCACCAACTCCACTTCGGCCGGCTTGTCGTCCTTGAAGGAATTGACTGCCACGACCACATTCACGCCGTACTTGAGGGCATTCTGGATGTGCTTCTCCATGTTCGGAACGCCCTTCTTGAGCAGTTCCAGGTTCTCCTCGGTGTATTCGGGCGCCAGCGGCTTGCCAGCCACAACCTTAGGGCCACCCCCATGCATTTTAAGCGCTCGCACCGTGGCAACCATCACCACCACCTGCGGGATCAAGCCCGAGTAGCGGCACTTGATGTCGAAGAATTTCTCCATCCCCACATCCGCCCCGAAGCCGGACTCGGTCACGACATAACCATCCTTCCCCACCAGCTTGAGAGCGATCTTGTCAGCGATGATGGACGACTGCCCATGGGCAATGTTGGCAAACGGGCCGGCGTGTACAAAGGCCGGTGTGCCTTCCAGCGTTTGCATCAGGTTGGGCTTTATGGCATCCTTCATCAAGACTGTCATGGCGCCCGCGACGCCCAGGTCCTCGGCGGTGACAGCATTGCCGTGCTTATCCGTGGCCACCACCATGGCGCCCAGGCGCTCGCGCATGTCACGCAGGTCGGTGGTAAGGGCCAGGATTGCCATGATCTCGCTCGCCACCGTGATGTCGTAGCCGGAACGGTGCTCGAAGCCTTTTTCTTCCTTCCCAAGACCAACCATGATCTCACGCAGGAAGCGGTCATTGACGTCAATTACCCGCCTCCAGGTGACTCCGTTGGGGTCGATATCCAGGCGTGCAAACCGGCTGCGCTCTTCAGAGGTCAATGCGTTAGGGTCGGTCTTGGTTATCCCGAGTTTCTTAAGACGGCGCAGCATGGACGGTGAGAAAGTGCGCCCGCCCTGCTTATCCGGTGGGCAAAGGGCATTGAAGAGCTTTTCGTCATCCTGCAAGGATTCGTGCATCATGCGTGCATCCAGCGCCGCAGAGCACAGGTTGTGTGCGGCGGTGATGGCGTGGATATCCCCGGTCAGGTGCAGGTTGAAGTCCTCCATTGGAATTATCTGGCTGTACCCGCCACCGGCCGCGCCACCTTTAATGCCAAAGGTCGGGCCTTGGGAAGGTTGGCGGATGACCGTGATCACCTTTTTGCCCAGATGCGCGCCCAGGGCCTGGCTTAATCCCACCGTTGTGGTGGTCTTGCCCTCTCCCAGCGGAGTGGGGGTGATAGCGGTTACATCAATGTATTTTCCGTCCGGGAGATCTTTCAAACGATCCAGGATATCCAGCTTAACTTTGGCTTTATACGCGCCGTAAAGCTCCAGCTCCTCAGCCATAATACCGATTTCTTCGGCAACCTGGCTGATCGGCTTGATATCCGATTCCTGGGCAATTTCGATATCGGAGGGTACCGGACGGCGTAATTTTAATTTTGTAGGTACAAATTTCCTGGTCATAAGACCTCCATTACTGAATTTCGAATTAATAGGTAGTTTTTTATTTCCTGCCAGTCCTTCATCAATTCCTTACAAATGGATGATACAATAATCTGACAACGTTGTCAATGTTTCTAGATGATTGTCAGACAACCCACCACCAGGCTGTATTCCTTTAATGCTTTACACACCGAGGAATCACGCCGGCTGTGCTGTCTCGTGATCATTTCCACATCAAACCGTTCTCCAGGCTTGGAGTGTTCCACACTGGTCAAAAGATGCTGTGCAATCGGAATGGCATTTGCTGACGACCGATCCTGGCAGGCTGGGAAGATGGTCACTTCCCATGAAAATATTATCATCTGATAAATCAATTTGCAAGTGACATATACCATGATTGACTTCTGATATATTCGATGCTAAGATTTCTCAGGAAACCACCCTCATATGATATAAGAAAGGAATTTCAAATGCCATTCGGAATCCAACCTATCCATATTGTGATCATTATAGTAGTAGCTTTCTTGATTTTTGGGGGAAACAAGCTGCCTGAGCTGGGCCGTAGCGCTGGTAAAGCCATCAGCGAGTTTAAGAAAGGAACTAAGGAGATGACGGATGGCTTTCGCGAGGAAGTGGGTCAATCTGGAACACCCGCAGCGGCCGCTCCATCGTTCCAGTCTCCCTCGCTTTCAATCCCAAACCCTTCAGCACCGACCCAAACAACCCCGTCCCAGTCAGCCCCAGTCGCTTCAGCCGGGCGATTTTGCATTCAGTGCGGCGCCCCGAACCCTGCCGAGGCGCGTTTCTGTAACAGTTGCGGAACGAAACTCCCTGAGCAGAACGTTTAATATGTATTTTATTTGGGTTGGATCAAGGGTTGCATCCACCGGAAACCGGAAACCAGAATGAAACATAAGGCAAATTCTAGCTGTGACAAGTAAATCAATGCCTTTTCTGGACCATCTGGAAGAATTACGCAAGCGCATCCTGATTTCCGTGTTGGCGATCCTGGTCGTGACCGCTGTGGCGCTGATTTTTTCCGATACCATCCTCAAAGTTTTATTGATGCCAGCCGGGGGTATGAAACTGAACGCGTTCAGCCTGATGGATGGTTTCATGATCAAATTCCGTATAGCCCTGTACATCGGTATTGCCTTAGCCTTCCCGATCTGGGGTTTTGAACTCTATCGTTTTATTGGCCCGGCCCTGCTGGACAAGGAACGCAAAGCCCTGCTCCCGGGATTGCTTGCCTCCTCGGTGCTGTTTATTACGGGAGTGCTGTTCGGTTATTACCTGCTGCGCGAGATGATTTCTGTGATGATCGCGCTTTTTCCACCTGAAGTGACCTTCCTGCCGGCCGCTGACGATTACATTTCATTTGTGACTTTCTTCCTGGTGGCATGTGGGGTGGCATTTCAGCTGCCGGTGGTGCTCACCATCCTGGTCGAGCTGCGCATCCTTTCGGCTGCCATCCTGAAGAAACAACGCCGGATCGCCTATTTTGCCTTGTTTGTTTTTGCCGAGATTGCCACGCCGGTTACCGACCCGATCATTGCTCCAATGGTGGTGATGATTCCGCTGGTTCTTTTATACGAAGCCAGTATCATCGTGGCGGTCCGGATCGAAGCCGGCCGGTTAAGAGATTCCAGGTCTCAACCTACTTCTGGCTGATGCAAGCCAGGGCTATTTGACAACTTATGAGGAGATTGATATGCCATTCGGAATCCAACCCATACACATCGTGATCATCATCGTTGTGGCCTTCCTGCTCTTTGGGGCCACAAAATTACCTGAGATCGGACGCAGTCTCGGAAAATCGATTAGCGAATTCAGGAAAGGCACCAAGGAAGCCGCTGAGGGATTCAAAGAAGAAGTCAATAAACCAGATAGTGCCGAGGCACAGTCTGCCCCAACGGTTTCCCCGGCCACCGCCCAACCTGTAATTACTCCGGGAAATTTCTGCATCCAGTGCGGTACAGCCAATCCCCCCGAAGCGCGTTTTTGCGCTTCCTGCGGTGCCAAACTCGCCGAAAAAACGGCCTGATATTCCGGAGAATACAAGCATTTATTGCCGGAAAATGGCTGGCGCATGGAAAGCTGTACCACCAGTTTTTAGGCTTTTCGTGTACGCTTTATCCTTGCCGGTAGGGCTGACAGCCCACGTGGAAATTAACTTGCGCAAACTGGAATGTAGGCATTAACATAAAAAGGAGAACTCATGCATACCATATTAAGAAGCGCAACAAAAGAAGTTATGGTGGGAATCGACCGGCCGTTTGTTATCATCGGCGAGAAAATAAACCCTACCGGCCGCAAGAAATTGGCTGCTGCGCTGACCGAAGGAAACCTCGATTATGTTCGTCAACTGGCCGAAAGCCAGGTGGCCTGGGGAGCGGATGTTTTGGATGTGAACGTTGGCACACCTGGCCTGGACGAGGTGGCAGCCATCCGGAAAGTCATCGAGGCGGTGGCTTCGGTTGTTTCGGTCCCGTTGTGCCTGGACTCCGGCAATCCGGAGGTGCTGGCCGCCGGTCTGGCAGTTGCCCCGGGTAAACCGCTGGTCAACTCGGTCAGCGGTGAAGAGAAGCGGTTAATGAATGTCCTCCCGCTGGTCAAGGAGCACGGCGCAGCCGTGATAGGCCTGACCATGGATGATAACGGCATTCCCAAGACGGCCGAGGAACGCGTCGCCGTGGCTGAAAAGATCATCGAGCGGGCTGTCAAGATGGGGATTCCTGTAGATGATATCGTCATCGACCCGTTGGTTTTGACGGTGGGTTCAGACAGCCAGGCTGCCCTGGTTACTCTGCAGACCATCGACCTGGTGCGCAAGGAGTTCGGTGTGAATATCAACCTGGGTGCCAGCAATGTCTCATTCGGCCTGCCGGATCGGTTGTCAGTTAACCAGGCCTTCCTCGCGCTGGCGATCCAGTTGGGCGCCACCTGCTCGATTACCGACCCGACCAAGCTCGGCGCCACGATCAAAGCGGCCGACCTGCTGTTGGGCCGTGATGATAACTCGCTCCGCTACATCAAATATTTCCGCGCAGCCGAGAAGCTGCGCGAGCAGGAAGCCGTTAAGACGCCATAAAGATCATCTGCCATCCGGAATAATTTCATGCAGATATCACTGCCCAGGAGCTTTAGCCTGGGTAGTATGTATTCGTACCGTTGTTATTCCACCCGGGCGTAGTTCAAAAAAGATTTCCAAATCCTCTTTTCCATTAAGATAGTATTAGTGTTTATTTTTAATTCGGGGAATGACGATTTTTTAGACTAAAATTATCTACCATAAATTTTGTAGGTATATTATATTGAACTAATAATGGAGATTAGCCTTATGAATTCGCATCGCTTTCAAATTATTGCCAGCAGTCTGGTGTTATTCGCAGTTGTGGCAGCCTGTTCCTTATCGCCCTCGGCTTCGACAACCGCAAGCACAGCTGCGCCGGCTGTAGCGACCAGCCAACCCGTCAGCGCCTCTTCCGCGGGAGACTGCAGCAACACCTATTTCCCGGTATCGGTCGGGACCAATTGGGCCTATTCCAGCACAGGCAGCACATTGGGAGCCTATACCTATACCTGGACCGTAACTGACCTTGGGAATGCCGGGTTTACCACCAGTGATCAATACAGCACTGGGGTCAATGCATCCATAAAATGGAACTGCCAGAATGGCAACCTGGCGGCATTGGATGCCGGATCGACCAGTCTCAGCGTGACAAACTCATCTTCGACCTTCAAGATGACCAGCAATTCCATCACTGCCGATGGCTTCAATATCCCGAATAATTTTAATAATGGAAATACCTGGTCTGAAAAAGTAACAGTTGATGGCACAGTCCAATCAGGCACGAACAGTGCCAATTCGCAAATTGTCTCCAATGTAAATTGCAGTGCGGCTGGAACCGAATCGGTTACCGTCCCGGCCGGGACGTTCGATGCGGTCAAGGCCACTTGTAATCAAACCGTGCAAGTGTCGTTCCTGATGCAAGGAACGCCCCAACCTGCCGGTGCCCCCGATATGGTCAGCATTACCGACTGGTATGCCAAGGGAGTGGGATTGGTCAAATCGGTCAGGGCCAGCAGTCTAAGCAATACCGAGACCATCGTATTGACCCAGTACAAGATTCAATAAAGCCATCCCTGGAACGATTTAATAAGAAGTGAAGGCGTTTTTATGAAAAACGCCCTCACTTTTGATTCCGAATTGTGCTCGATTCCCGGCATTTGCTTTAACTTTGGAATAAGTTGTTAATTTCGTTTGGCAGATCATCTTGAGTCCGGTTTCTGCCGGATGTGCAGGTCGCTGGATTCATCGCTCTTAGCATGATTGGTGCCGCAGAATTCAGAGATGATCGCCCCCATCTTTCCTCGTGGAACCAGTGCAGGCGGTCGGGCGGTAGGCTGATCCCGGCTTGTGCCAGTCGAAATTGATTGCTGATAAAAGAGAAAGAGGCTTATTTATTGAGTGTCGTTTTTTGGAAAAAGGCATCCAGTTGGTCATAGACCGCCTGGTCCAGCTTGGGTCCATCAATGGTGACTTGTTTCTTGAGTTTTTCCGCCGGCAGGACCAGGATTGGGGCTTTTTCGATTTCCAACTCGGCCGCCGGGTGGATAAAGACCACCACGGGTTTGATTGGGATCGCCTCATCAACAACTTTACCCAGTCGCGCCCGCAGTGTCTGCTCAGTTCGCAAGGCACTCCTGATCGGGTCGCCGACATGTTCCTCCACGATGGAACGGAGCGCCCGGCCGATGGTCATCGCCTCCCGCCATTTACCATCCTTGTAGGAGAAACTGCCTGCCAGGCCGATGGTTTCAAGGATGACCACCCCATTAGGAGTCAGAAGCACATGGTCGGGAGGGAAAGGCGGGTAGTGGAACAGGTGATACGAATCCGCCAATCCTTTCAGTGCCTTATCCAGGCGCTCCTCCGGCCGCGGTTTCCGCACCCAGCGGTTGGCGTAGAAGATTCCCACCATGGCAGTCCCCAATCCAACCACCATCAAGGCGAAAGAGAAATTGGCGGCCTTCGGCAGGAACAGCGGCAGCAGCACGCTGGCCAGCAGGAGCACCAGTCCGCCGATGCTGGCAGTGTTGGACAGCTCGGCGCGCGTGCCAACCTTTTTCCGGTCGATATATGTTTTCATTGGACCTCGTACAACCTGCGGTGGATTGGGACCAGGGCAGTATACAGTTCGCGGTATTCCCGGTACAAGGCTTCATAGCGCTTTTGCCGGTTTGCATCCGGCCGGATGACCCGCTCAATCTTGATCAGGTCGTCGATCTCCTCCACGCTGGAATAAATACCCAGCCCCACCGCCACGGTCAGGGCTGCCCCGGCTGCCCCGGCTTCCAGGTGGTTCTTTACCTTGCTGAGAGGTTTCCCGGTTATATCGCTGATGATTTGCATCCAGACTGCACTGTTGCAGCCGCCCCCGATCCCGTTAAACCCGTCGATCTGGAAACCGACTTTCTCCATCGATTCGCAGATCCAACGCAGGTGATAGGCCACGCCTTCCATGACTGCCCGCACCATGCTGCTCTTGTTATGGGATAAATTCAATCCGATGAACCCCCCGCGCGCATAATGGTCCAGCACGGGCGCCCGTTCCCCTGAAAGCCATGGCAGAAAGATCAGCTTGTCCGATCCGGCGGGGACCGCTTCCGCCATGGCGCTGAGTAGCTCATAACTCGACTGGCCTGATTCAGCCGCCAGGCGTTTCTCCTCCTGACAGATTGCATCCCGGAACCACATCAGCGCCCCTCCGCCGGTCTCCATCTCCCCGGCAATGATGTACTTGTTCGGGTCGATGTGATTAAGTCCCCAGAATGGTTTGACCGGGTCGTTCCGGAAGGTGGAAGTGGACACGCCCACCCAGGTGGCCGTCCCAATGCACAGGTGAACCTTGCCCTCCCGGTTGGCGCCCGCCCCGGTCTGGGCGACGGCCACGTCCCCGGCGCAGATCACCACCGGGGTGCCCGGGTTCAAACCGGTCTGCTTGGCGGCTGCCGGGTTGACCTCGCCGATCACATCGGTGCAAGGGAAGAATGGCGGCAATTTCTCAACCGGAATCTCCAGCTTCTGACAGACTTCCTGCGACCATTGCTTGGTATATGGGTTGAACAGGAAGTAGACCGAAGCTCCCACCAGGTCGATGGCAATCCTGCCGGTCAGTTTGAACAGGATATATTCCTTGCAATCCAGCAGGTAAGCGGTCTTCTCCCAGATCTCCGGGCGCTCCTCCTTGAGCCACAGGATCTTCGGAATGCTGTCCTTGGCGGTCGGGATATTTCCGGTATTGTCAAAAAGGAATTTGGGCATGTCTCCGGCGTAGAGCCGGTCCGCCTGTCTGACACTTCGCAGGTCGAGCCAGCTCAGCATGGGAGTCAAAGGCCGGCCCATTTCGTCGACCGGCAGTGTGTTCCACATCTGGGCGGAGACTCCCACCCCAATGATATCTTTCGGGTCGATACCCGATTCCTGGATCACCTGCCGCGAGGTCGCTGCGACCGCCTGCCAGAGGTCATCCGGGTCCTGCTCCACCCATTCGGGACGCGGGTAGGAAATTCCATAAGACTGATAAGAGGAATGGATCACCTGTCCGGTCAGATTGCATAAAACCGCCTTGTCGCCGCCCGTACCGGTGTCATGAGCCAGGATATATTTCTTGTTTGCCAAGTTCTTTCTCCGATGGTGCAGGAATGGGTCAGGCAGAATGGTTCACTTCTTGGTGACTTCTTCGACGTACTTTTTGAAGGTGGTAATGAAGAAACGGTTTTGTTCAGGCGTGCCCACAGTGATTCGGATGAAGCCGCGCGCCATGTTGTGCCCGCTCATTGGCCGGATGAATATTCCCCGGCTGGCCATGCCATCGCGGATTTCCAGCGAGTCTTTCCCCAGGACGCTGGCATCTATCAGGACGAAATTGCCTTCAGATTTGAAAGCTTTCAGGCCTGGAAGCTTGTTGATCTCTTCATACATATAATTACGGCCTTCGATGGTATTCTTCCGCTTGCGCTGCTGGTCGTCCTGGTCCTCGAAACCAGCCAACGCGGCAGCCAAAGCCAGCAAGCTGACGTTCCAGGGGACCCGCACACGGTTGAAATAGCTGGCCAGCTTGGGATCGCATAGCAGGTAGCCGATCCGGCAGCCCGCTAGTCCGAAGGCCTTCGAAAAGGTGCGGTTGATCAGCATGTGCGGGTATTCGTGGATCAAGCCGGCGCGCGTGATGACTTCGTCTTCCAATTCGTAATAAGCTTCATCCAAGAAGGTCGGAATACCCAGGGCAAGAATCTCCAGCAGATCCTTTTCAGCGATCTGGAGCCCGGTCGGGTTATTTGGGGAGCACACGAAGATCAATTTGGTCTTGGGAGTGACCGCTTTCAGGATGGCTGGTATATCCCAATAGAAATCGGCTTTCATCGGCACCTGCACCACCACTCCCCCGGCAACCTTGACGCGCGCCTCATACATCGGGAAAGTAGGTACCGGGATGACCACCTCGTCGCCGGGAGCCACAAAAGTGTGCACGACGAAATTGATCACATCCGTGGAGCCGTTCCCCAGCACTACGGCATCCCCCGAAAGACCGCTGGCTTCTCCCAGCTTCTTGCGCAGGTCCGGGCCCGAACCCGGGTAAAGGTTCCCAAGCCGGGCAGCTTCCACGATGGCATCCAGGACCGACTCGGATGGTCCCAATAAATTCTCGTTGGACATCATGCGTATCGTTCCGGGATTCTCCCAGGCAACGTCCATATGCTTGTCACTATAAGGTTCCGCACTCTTCACCCAGGGCACAATAAAATCTTCAGCAGTTCTCATCACAAAATCTCCATGGAAATTCAAAATAATGGGGTGCGACCCCGCTTGTCAGCGTTGGAGTTCTTCGACGCTCTTGTACCACTTCATTTTTTCGCCGACCCTGGCACGCGCTTTCCATTTGAGCGTCTTCGGCGCTGCCTCGATCATTTCCTGCAGTTGGTGGATGCGTGTGCGCACGACCTGGCCATCTTCGGCCGATAGGGCCTCGTACTGGTCGAGACGCTCGTCCAGGATCTTCAGGTTCCCGGTGACAGTCCGCCAGAAGCCCCAATCATTGCCCAGGATCTTTGCGATTAATGCCGCGTTGACAGTCTCTTCGTCCCGGTCACCAACGGGATGCTCGCGCAGCAGCATGACGGTGTCGATCAAATCTTTTTCGTTGATCTGCACGATCTGCATCTTCTCGAGCAGCAGCTCGGCCAGCGGCAGGGTGTATTTTTCCTGTTCGAGCCGCCCGACGAAATTGATCGGGTGGCAGAAATCCAGGACATTGTAAAATATGTCAATGTGACGGCCGAAGGCCGGGTCGTGGAAGAGCATGCGCCGGTCTCCGAACAACTGGGTAACCTGCTTGTCTTCTTCATAACCGAGCTCGCCCAGCACACGCGTGATCTCACGGGTAAAGCGCGGGTAGGAGGCAAAATCGAAATCCGTGAACACGCGCCCCAGCTTATCTTGGATGTATCCGAATTTTTCGCAATGCGTGCGGAAAGCCAGGGCGCCGATCAAACGCATGATGATGTGCTGGTAGGGCTCGTCGCCGATGGCTGCCAGGATACGGGTCCGTTCGGAATAAAAATCCTCTATGATTTCGCCGTATTTTGCCATGCTCACACCTCTTTTGCTCAGCCGGAAATAAGCAGATGGCCTTTCACCTTGCCGTTTTCCAGGTTAATAATGGCTGCTTTCATGATCGCCTCAGCGTACTCGCTCCCGGCATTGATTGCCAATGTGTGCCCGATATGGACATGCCCGGGCGATTCATGGATATGGCCGTGCAGCGACAGCATCGGTTGGACTTTCTCGATGAATGCCTTGACAGCGGTTGAGCCGGCCGACTTCATCACCACCTGTCCACCCGAGGTGATCATCTTCAAATTCTTGTCCAGGTCGGGGCAGGTGTCCAGCCCGGATCCAATCGGAGGTACGTGCAGCACGGCGATGGTGCGCTCCGGGTTCTGGATCAGGCCAGCCAGGGCATCCAGTTTCCGGGTCAATTCGTCCTCCTCCACATCCCGGGCGCATGCCCAGGGCGTCATGTTCGCATTCGAGAGACCGACGATCTCATAACCGCCCTCGATCTCAAATCGGGCATTGTCCGGGTTGCGGATCGTTTTATATTCGCCAATGACCTCGTCAATGGAATACAGGTCATCGTTCCCGGCCATGAAATACATGGTTGCATTCCGAGGTGTAAGCTTTTCTTCTGCCAAAGCCATCCACTCGCGCACGCGCTGGCACATTTCCTGCTCGAAGAGGGCCGACATTTTTTCGGGTTGATTCTCGAGTTCTTCCGCTTCTTCCTTTTCCAGCACGATCGGGTAAAAGCCAACCCGGCTGATTTCCTGCTTGATTTTTTCCAATTCCTCGGGGCTGCAGGCAGTCTCTTCCTTCCCAAACCAGCTCCCCACGTATTTTCCATTCCCCTGGTGGATTACCGGCACCATGGCTTTCCCGGTGACATCCCCACCCACGATCAATATCGATGCCTGGTATTGCAGGCTGGAAGCAATAAATTTGCGAAAAACCGCATCCGACCCATGAAAATCCGAACCGTATAGGATGCGGGTTAATTTTCCGGATTGGAATATATTGGCAAGTTTCATTTCTTTCTCCAAAACGATATTCTTGATATCGGTGGTTCGGCGGGTATTTCCCGCCGAACCACTTTTTCCATCATCCGTCCCGGATACAAATTGTTCCTGGGACGGAAAAAGGTAATGAATATTAGACAGGCGGTACCGACTGGAAGGTCCAGTTGATGTCGATGCCTTCCTTCCTGAGACGATATGCACGCGCAACGTAGAAGACGATCAGGCCGCTCAGCACAAAACCGATCAAGGTTCCCATGACACCTAACCCAATGAGTCCACCGACTGCCGGGTACAGGAATGAAGCGATGATCATCCACACAAGGTAACACATGGTGATCACCCCAACAATCGTGATGACCGGCACCTTGCCAAGCTTGCGCTTGACGAAAGCGCTGGCATTCTCGAACACGTCCGGCTTGGTAAACGGTAAGAGCGTGATGGCCAGCACCGGGATCAGCTGGGTCCAGGTCGCGAAGAACACAAAGTTAAGCTGGGCACCCATCACACTGCCGGGCCAGAACAGGCCGGAGGCATCCAGGGCGCCGACCTCGGCGATCACAGCGATGATAGCGATGGCTACGATTGGGCTGTGCAGGGTCGGATGGATGTAGCTGACCTTCTCCGGGATCAGGCGGTCGAACGACCAGGCGAAGATGATCCGGCTGCAGTAGAAGAAGTAGGTCTGGGCCAGGTTGATGAGAGTGTAGAACCAGGCAATTGCCACGATCCACAGCAGGATGAGATTCGGCTTCAGGATGGCGGCGTAGAAAGTGATCCATGGCATCGGATTGGCACTCGTGACACCGGCATTGCTCAGGTACGACTCGGCCGCGATCCATTCCAGCGGCACCAGGCGCTGCAGCAGGATTGCCGCGACCACAAAGATCGCCCAGGTCACCAGCAAAGAAGCCCAGCTGCCGGCCAGCAGGGTGGTATCAGCCTGCTTGACCTCACCGGCAAAGAAGGTCGGGATGTAGTAGCCGTAGAAGATCCAGAAGCCCATGATCAGGCCGGCCAGGGTCATCATGGCCACGTTCGGGTTGGTCACCATCCCGTTGTCTTTGGCAAGCTGGATGCGGCCCTCATAACTGCCCGCGCCCATGAACTTGTCCCAGGCGGCTGGGAAGGAGCCCTTGGCGGCGGAACCCAGTTGGAAGTACAGCACAACCCAGGCCAGCAGACCCAGGAAGAAACCCACTTCCAGGATGCGCAGGATCGTGCGGGTGGGCAGGATCATCAGCACGAAGGTGATGATGGTGCAGATCGTGCTGATCAGTGCGATCCCGAGCGGGGTCGAAGACCAGTTGGCGAAGTTGGTGAAGCCCGGATTGTTCATAACGATGCCCATGGTATGGAAGAGCACCGGGAAGGCGGTCTTCGGGATCCAGGCGATCAGGGAGCCCGCCACCATGGCACTGAAGATGACCAGGGTCCAGCTTGCTGCGAAAGCAAGCGGAGCGCTCAGGGTCCGGCTGGCCAGGGTGTAGTCAGCCGCCGAGCGTGGCATGGTCGCGCCGATGACGGAATAGGTGTAGGCGTGGAAGAGGCAGAAGAACATCGCCACGGTCAGGACGCCGATGATGCTGCTTCCGGGCCAGACGCCTGCCACCCAGGAGAACGGGATCAGGCCGGAAGACGACAGGCTGATGCAGTGGACGCCGAAAACCATGGCGCCAAAAATGCCGATCGTCCGGACGAGCCCCGAGCTCTTCCGTGCATAAAGTTTTTTATCTGTTGCCCCTGCAGGGGCAGCCATTTCAGCCATAACAAAATCCTCCTATACGTTTCGAGATTGAGGTTGAAGTGAGACACGATGGGTAAAGTCAGCTCTCTTGTCTTTCTTCGGCGGCCTCCTTTCCCAGTACATTCTCACGGTTTTGATCCTGGCTGTTTTCCAACTCGACATCCGTGTGGAGACGGGTGTAATCGCTGCGTAAGAAATCCTGTGAGAACACGACCGGCGTCTTGGTTTCGTTGCTGAAAATGATGCGCGAAAGCATGATCAGGGGAAAGCCTTCTTCGACCCGCAACTGTTGCGCCACCGTATCCACCGCCGGGACCGCTTCGAGGGTCTGGGAGATCAGACCGGGCTTGATGTTGTACACGCTGGTCAGCAGGTCGAGGGTCGAACTCTTTTCCAGGTCCCAGTCCTCCAACTTGGGGAAACGCGCGCAGGGAAAAAATCCGCGCTCCAGGATGACCGGAACGCGGTTTGCAAATCGGAGCAGGGAAACACGATAGAGCGGATTCCCAAGTTCGATCTTCAGGATATCGGCCAGCCTGCGGCTGGCTACCATCTCGCTGAATTCCAGCAGCTGGCTGGCGGTGGCGATGTTCCGGCGCTGCATGGCTTGAACATAATTGACCATTTCCCTGGCGTCATATGTGATCTTTGGCTTGGCTACATACGTCCCCGAACCGTGCTTCCGTTCCAGCAGCCCCTCGTTCACAAGTTCGGTCAGCGCCTTGCGCACCGTCATCCGGCTGACACCTAAATCCTCGCTGAACTCCCGCTCCGATTGGATCTTGGTCTCGGGCGTCAGCTTGCCGGTCAGGATTAAATCCGCGATATATTCCTGGATGCGGCTAAAAAGCGGTTTGTTGATCTCGTCAGACATCAACCACTTTCCTATTCTTAGGCGGTTTTTGCTTTATTCTTATTAAGTGGTATATGGTATAGGGGACCGGTAAAAAGAGCAAATTGACAGGCCAGATGGGGATAAAACCAATAAAATCGCCATATTTCGGCTGTTTTCAATCGCTATTAATCATTATAGGGCGATATTTTAAAAAGTCAAGTAGGAAAATGGTGTTTTCTGGCTTTTTTAAGGTTGTTCTTCCAGTAAAACCGCAAAGTGGTATATGGTATAGTACGCCAGGTATATCGTTCTCACCAGCCGTACCATCCAGGTACAACCCCCGCTAAATAATTAGCCATAATTAACTTGCAGGAAAAAGATTAAAATCCTCTTATGATTTTCTTACGGATTTTTTGTCATGCAAAGACACGCTTCGCGTATAATTATTGCAAAGTCATGCGGGTATCATAAACCCAGGATTTCAGGCAACCTTTATCCTGGAAGGTTCCATGCAGTTGCTGGTGTTCCGGGATGAACGGGGCACATTTTATTCCATGCAGGAGGCATGAATGACCGAACCAACCCCAACCACCGCCCAGAATGCGGCTGAAAGTTTTTCCTTCAAGGCCGAAACCAGGCAGCTCCTGAATATATTGATCCATTCCCTGTATAAGGACCGGGAAGTCTTTTTGCGGGAGCTGCTCTCGAACGCTTCCGACGCCCTCAACCGCATTCGTTTCGAGATGCTGACCGACCACCAGGTATTGGATCCGGGCGTCGAGCTGCAGGTCCGCCTGACTGCGGATAAGGAGAACCGGCTGCTCACCATCCAGGATACCGGCATCGGCATGACCCGCGATGAGATCATCGAAAACCTGGGAACCATTGCCCAATCCGGGGCGCGCAAATTCATGGAAGCGACCAAGGACAAGCAAGCTGATTTTTCGCAGGTGATCGGACAGTTCGGCGTGGGCTTTTACTCGGTTTTCATGGTGGCTGATTGGGTGCGGGTCACCAGCCGGTCCTATAAGTCGCGCGCCAAAGCGGTCAGTTGGTATGCCACCGGCCAGGACACCTTCGAGGTAGGCGCGGCGGAAATGAGCGAGCGCGGCACCAAAGTCGAGATAAAGCTCAAGGAAGACGCGCTCGAGTTCGCCGAGGAGCAGCGCCTGAAGGACATCATCCACAAGCACTCCGATTACATTGGCTTCCCGATCTACATTGGGGATGGCAAGGAACCGGCCAACAAACAGACCTCGCTCTGGCGAAAACCCAAACAGGAAGTGACGGAAGACCAGTACAAGGATTTCTACCGCCAGATCACGCTGGATTTCGAAGAGCCGTTCATGCACATTCACATGATCACGGATGTGCCGGTACAGTTGTACGCGCTCCTGTTCGTTCCGGGCAAGTCCGAACGCGCCATGTTCTCTCTGCGCAAGCAGGATGGGCTCAAATTGTATTCCCGCAACATCCTGATCGATGAGTATAACCAGGACCTCCTGCCCGAATACCTGCGCTTCATGCAGGGTGTGGTTGACTCGGAGGATCTGCCCCTCAACGTTTCGCGTGAGACCATCCAATCCAGCGGCTTGATGGCCGGCCTGAAGAAGGTCCTGACCAACCAGGTCGTCAAGGACCTGGAAACCCTATCCAGCAAGGAACCCCAAAAATACCAGCAATTCTGGCAGGAATTTGGCGGCTATCTCAAGCAGGGCGTGGTCATGGCCCCGCTGGAGGCCGAATCGCTTACCCCCCTGTTGCGTTTCAAGACCAGCTTGCAGTCTGAAACCTGGAGCTCCCTGGAGGATTACGCCGGGCGGATGAAGCCGGACCAGAAAGTCATTTATTACATCGTGGGCGAAGATCCGAAGTCGGTCTTGCGCAGCCCGCACCTGGACTATTTCCAGTCGCAGGGCACGGAAGTGCTGCTGTTGACCGAGCCGATGGATTCTTTCATGCTGATGGGTTTGCATAAATACAAGGATTTCGAACTGAAGAATGTCGCCCAGACGGACCTACCCGAAAAATCCCCCGAAGATAAGCAGGCGGAGAATATCCCCGAAGCTGATTTCAAGACGCTGCTGGAACGCTTCAAGCAGGTGCTGGGCGAACGTGTCGTGGATGTGCGCGCCAGCGACCGGCTTTCGCAATCCGTGGCGCGCCTGGTCGACCCGCAGGGTGCGCCCGACCCGGAGCTGCAGCGCGTCTACAAGTATCTCGGCAAGGAGGTCGAGATTCCGAAAAAGATCCTGGAATTGAACCCGGCCCACCCCATCCTGAAGAACCTGCTTAAGGATAAGGTGGACCCTGCCTTGCAAAACCTGGTGATCGAGCAGATCTTCGACAGCGCCCTGCTGGTGGAGGGACTGCATCCGGATCCCTCCAGCATGGTTGCGCGCGTCCAGCAGATCATGGAAGCCGCCCTGGGCCATGCGGAACCGCCGGCTTCGTAAGCCGTCCTTGCCTCTAAGGATGATGACCTGTTTACGGACTCCGAAGTTGGGAGACTTCGGAGTCCAATGGTTATTCTAATTATCGCCGGCCGTACTTTGACTGGCGGCTGGTAGGGTTTATATACTGTGCCAGGCAGGGCTAAGCGTGCAGATCCGGGAGCCATTCTATCCAGGCGGCTAGGAAATAGGAATGGCCAAAGGCCAAGGCGAAGGCGAAGGCATGCTCCGCGCAGGCGCGATTTACCAGAATGTGCCATAATTAGTAAGGTCTCTCGATATCCCCGCTGCTGCGGCTAAGCCAAACCGTTAGGCCTTTCTCGGAAGTATCTGATAATAAATGATTGAGCGTCCTTGTGCCTACTGTGGCAAACCAGCCTTCAAGCAAGACAAAGAACATGTCTTTCCCAAATGTTTGTATCCGCCATCCAAAGCCCAGTCTAAGCTAAGATCCAGCGATTAACCATTCCTGCATGCAATAATGGCTGGTCAGATGACGAAGCGCATTTTAGAAATATACTCACATTTGCAGGTGATCCCAATCCTTCCCGCTCAGAATAATTTAACACGAATGTCATGCACAGTTTTGATTATGCCGATGGCATTCGACGTATGGATGATCTTCTAGCAAGAATGAAACCTGTAAAAATGGATGATGGTAGCAGTCAGCATCTGGTCTATCTTGGGGAGGACGAAAAGGTTCTTCGCGTGATAAAAAAAGTGGTTCGAGGTTTGTGTTACTATCACAATGTCGTTTGGCCTATTTCCGACAAGCGAGTGTGGGTTGACGTGTTAAAGTACGATATTCGCAATACGTTGTTTAACCAAATGGAATATCATCATCGGGAGCAAGATATAGCCGAATACCGTTATCACGTTGTAAATGACGATAAGATTAACTCTGAATGGCTTATAACTTTTTTTCAAAGAGTTACATTTGTTGGTCTAGAAGCCCGGCCGAAAAGCTCGCGTTTTTCGGGGTTTGGGATTACACTCCGCGATAGACCAAATCAGGAGTGAGACATGCTTGGTAAACATTCTGAGCAAGGCAGCCTGTTCGAGGCAG